>CANJXQ010000013.1 GCA_947478805.1 Betaproteobacteria bacterium
ATCATTGGCGAATCGTTCATCGGCCAGGATCGCTGTGCCCTGGTGCTGGGAGACAACATCTTTCACGGGCACAACCTGGCCGACGACCTGTTGCGGGCTGCGGCCAAGAACACCGGCGCCACGGTATTCGCCTATCCGGTGAACGACCCGCAGCGCTATGGCGTGGTGGAGTTCGATGCCCAGGGACGCGCCGTGAGCCTGGAAGAAAAACCCGTCCGTCCCAAGTCACGGTTCGCCGTGACCGGGCTCTATTTCTATGACAACGACGTGATCACTATCGCCAAGCACCTGAAACCCTCTGCCCGCGGGGAACTCGAGATCACCGACGTCAATTGCACCTACCTGGAGCGGGGACTTCTGGACGTGGTGAGCTTCGGACGCGGCCTGGCGTGGCTGGACACCGGCACTCATGAATCGCTACTGGAGGCCAGCCAGTTCATTGAAATTCTCGAGCGGCGCCAGGGGCTGAAGGTCTGTTGTCCGGAGGAGATCGCCTACCGGCAGGGGTTCATTAACGCAGGGCGACTGGCCGAACTTGCAGCTCCCCTAGGCAAGAGCGGGTATGGGAAATATCTCTTGTCCCTGCTTGCCGACCCACTCTAGAAAGCGTTTTCCTGCGAATGAAAATCACGCCGACAACCCTTCCTGAAGTGTTATTAATCGAACCTCGCGTCTTTGGCGATGCGCGCGGCTTTTTCTTCGAAAGCTGGAACGAACGGGCTTTTCAGGCGGCGGGCATCACGGCCCATTTTGTACAGGACAATCACTCGCGCTCTGCGCGTGGGGTGCTGCGAGGATTGCACTACCAGATCAGCCAGGCACAGGGAAAATTGGTGCGCGTCGTGGCGGGAGAAATCGTCGACGTAGTGGTCGACATTCGAAAGTCCTCACCGAATTTCGGGCGCCACGCCGTCGTCAAGCTGTCTGCTGATGCGCATGACATGCTGTGGGTGCCGATCGGCTTCGCCCACGGCTTTTGCGTTACTTCGGAATTTGCCGAAGTCCTGTACAAAACGACGGATTTCTATGCCCCGCAACACGAACGCTGCATCCTCTGGAACGATCCCGACCTTGGAATCCAGTGGCCATTGCGGGGGCCGCCGGTGCTGTCCGCCAAGGACGCTGCCGGCGTGCCATTGCGCAATGCGGAAGTATTCGCATGAAGATACTCGTCACCGGTTGTAACGGCCAGGTGGGCTGGGAACTCGGCCGCGCCCTGGCACCCCTCGCCCAAGTCACGTCACTGGATCGTTCCGAGCTTGATCTGGCGAAACCCGACGCCATACGCACAACGGTCAGGGCGCTCCACCCGGACATCATCGTCAATGCTGCAGCCTATACCGCAGTCGACAAGGCCGAAAATGAACCCGAGCTCGCCCAAGCCATTAATGCACAGGGGCCGCAGGTTCTCGCCGAGGAGGCCAAGCGCTGCAATGCGTTGCTGATTCACTATTCCACGGACTATGTCTTTGACGGGCGCAAGACCGCCCCCTATGTCGAGGACGACACGACTAACCCGCTTTGCGCCTACGGACGGTCGAAGCTCGATGGTGAGCAGGCCATACAATCGACGGGATGCCGACACGTCATTCTTCGCACTGCCTGGGTCTATGCCGCACGCGGGAAGAATTTCATGCTCACCATCATGCGGCTTGCACGCGAGCGCCCAGAATTGCGGGTCGTAAATGACCAGTTTGGCGCACCGACCTCGGCACCAGCAATTGCGGACGCGACGGCTTCTATCGTCGGCGCCTTTTCCAGGGGAACAGGGACCCACGGCATTTTTCACCTGACTGCTGCAGGCCGCGCAAGCTGGTTTGATTTTGCCGAGCTCATCGTGAAGGCATCCGGACCTCCTTACCCCGTCGTGCACCCGATTCCCGCCAGCGAGTATCCGACTCCCGCGCAACGACCAGGCAACTCGTGCCTGGACAATGCAAAACTTGCGCATGTGTTTGGCATCACACTGGCCGACTGGAGAATCGAAGCACAGCGAATACTCGCCGAGCTGCGCCAAGCGGCACCACCTCCCGGCCAGAAGGCCTAACGGAGAAAGCGCATGGAAACCGTCGCCGTTGTCGGACTGGGCTATGTCGGGCTGCCGCTCGCCATCGAATTCGGCAAGCAACGCAGGACCATTGGCTTTGACCTCTCCGAATCCAAAGTCACCGACTACCGAAGAGGCGTGGACGCTACCGGGGAAACGCCAATTGCTTCGTTCCGGGCTGCATCCCAGCTCGAATACACGACGGACCCGACCGAGCTCGCCGGCGCAAGCCTCATCGTGATCGCCGTGCCAACGCCCGTGGACAGCGCCCACCAACCCGATTTCCGGCCGCTGGTATCGGCCAGCGAAAGCGTTGGGCGCAATATGCGGCCGGGAACGATCGTGGTCTACGAATCCACGGTGTATCCCGGCGCCACCGAGGAAATCTGTGTCCCAGTCCTGGAGCGCCACTCCGGGCTGAAATGGAAGAGGGACTTCCACGTCGGCTACTCGCCCGAACGCATCAATCCCGGCGACAAGCTGCATACCCTGACGAAAATTACCAAGATCGTCGCGGGCGACACCCCCGACACATGCGAACGGGTCGCCGCCTTGTACGAAAGCATTGTTACCGTCGGGGTGCACCGCGCATCGAGCATCGCCGTGGCCGAGGCGGCCAAGGTCATCGAGAACACACAGCGCGACCTCAATATTGCGCTCATGAATGAACTGGCAATCATTTTCGACAAGCTGGGGCTGGATACGATCGAGGTGCTGGAAGCCGCCGGAACCAAGTGGAACTTCCTGCCGTTTAGACCCGGGCTCGTTGGCGGCCACTGCATTGGCGTCGACCCCTACTACCTTACACATAAGGCCGAGATGGTTGGCTATCACCCGCAAGTCATTCTTGCGGGACGACGCATCAATGATGGGATGGGAAAGTACATTGCGGAGCAGACCATCAAGACCATGATTCGCGCGGGATCTTCGATCCGCGGCGCACGGGTCAATGTGCTTGGGCTGACATTCAAGGAGAACTGCCCCGATTTGCGCAATTCGCGCGTCGTCGATGTCATCGCAGAACTCCGGGATTACGGCTGCGACGTGTTCGTGCATGACCCGATTGCAAATCCCGAAGATGCCGAACGCGAATACGGGCTGAAGCCCGTTCCCTGGATGCAATTGCCACGTGCCGACGCACTGCTCGTGTGCGTAGCGCACGGTGAATTCATTGCGCGCTCCATGGAAGAGTACGAATCCAAGCTCATCCCTGGAGGCGCATTCATCGACGTCAAATCCGCGTTCGACCGCGGCGCGCTGGCTGGTGCCGGATTTCGAGTATGGCGCCTGTAGCGCAACCATTAGAACGCTGGCGATACCTTAACGCTTGACACGTATAATCAACAGATCATGGCCACATCCCGAACCAAGAAGAAAATCGCCCTCATCACCGGCATCACCGGGCAGGATGGCTCCTATCTAGCGGAGTTCCTGCTCGCAAAGGGCTACGAGGTGCACGGCATCAAGCGACGGTCATCGCTGCTGAACACCGATCGCATCGACCATCTTTACCAGGATCCCCACGAAAAACGACGCCGCCTGTTTCTGCATTATGGGGACATGACTGACACGTCCGCGTTGACGCGGGTGATCCAGAAGATCGAACCCGACGAAATCTATAACCTGGCAGCGCAAAGCCACGTCGCGGTGTCATTCGAGGAACCGGAGTACACGGCCAATTCCGATGCGCTGGGAGCACTGCGTGTGCTGGAGGCCATCCGAATCCTCGGCCTGGCCAAGAAAACGCGCTTCTACCAGGCATCCACATCCGAGCTGTATGGACTGGTGCAGGAGATCCCGCAGAAGGAGACCACGCCGTTCTACCCGCGCTCGCCTTATGCGGCCGCAAAGCTGTATGCCTACTGGATCACGGTGAACTATCGCGAAGCCTACGGCATCTACGCCTGCAACGGCATCCTCTTCAACCACGAGTCGCCGGTGCGCGGTGAAACCTTCGTTACGCGCAAGATCACGCGCGCATTGGCGCGCATCAAGCTCGGGCTGCAGGACTGCCTTTACCTCGGCAACCTCGACTCCAAGCGCGACTGGGGCCATGCGCGCGATTTCGTGGAGGCCCAGTGGCTGATGCTGCAACAGCAGAAGCCGGAGGATTTCGTCATTGCCACCGGGAAGCAATACAGCGTCCGCGATTTCGTCAATACAGCCGCGGCAGAGCTGGGGATAAAGCTTCGCTGGTCAGGAAAGGGCGCCAGGGAAGTCGCGCACGTCGCGGACATCAGCGAGAAGGGTCCGGCGAAGGGGAAGGGGAAGGTCATCGTACGCGTGGATCCGCGATATTTCCGACCTACCGAGGTCGAAACACTTCTGGGCGATGCCAGCAAGGCGCGCCGCAAGCTTGGCTGGAAGCCCAGGATCACGTTCAAGGAACTGGTGGCGGAAATGGTGACCGAAGACCTGAAAGCGGCCGAGCGCGACGAACTGGTCAAGCGTCACGGTTACGCCGCCTACGATTTTCACGAGTAGCGCGTGGACCGCAACGCCCGCATTTTCGTCGCCGGACATCGTGGATTGGTCGGCTCGGCACTGGTCAGGCGCCTTCAGGCGGGCGGCTACGAGCAGGTCATTACCAGGACCCGGGCGGAGCTTGACCTGACGAACCAGGCTGCGGTGACGGCCTTCTTTCGAGACAGCAAGCCTGAATACGTTTTCATGGCGGCGGCACGCGTCGGCGGCATTCACGCCAACTCGACCTATCCCGCGGAGTTCATCCACGAGAACCTCGCCATGGAGGTGAACATCATCTCGGCCTGCCATCGGCAGGGCGTCAAGAAGCTCCTGTTTCCCGGCTCCAGCTGCATCTACCCGCGACATGCGCCGCAACCGATCAAGGAAGAATACCTTCTCACTGGATTGCTGGAACCCACCAACGAGCCCTATGCCATCGCCAAGATCGCGGGCATCAAGATGTGCGCCGCCTATAACCGTCAGTACGGCACCAACTATCTTTGCGTCATGCCCACGAACCTTTACGGACCCGGTGACAACTACGACCTCGCGAACTCGCATGTCCTCCCGGCCCTGATCCGGAAAACGCACGAAGCCAAGGTCCGGGGCGAAGAAAAAGTTGTCGTCTGGGGAACGGGAAAGCCGCGTCGCGAGTTCCTGCACAGCGACGACATGGCGGACGCCTGCCTGTTTCTAATGGAACGGTACTCCAGCCAGGATGTCGGCGAACTGGTCAATATCGGCGCAGGTCGCGATATTGCCATATTTGAATTGGCAACCCTGGTCGCCGAGGCAATTGGGTTCAAGGGCAGGATTGAATGCGATACCACCCAACCCGACGGGATGCCGCAAAAGCTGCTGGATGTATCCAGGCTTTCGGCGCTGGGATGGCAGTCGCGTATCGGATTGCAGGAAGGCATTCGGATGACGTATCGCGATTTTCAGGGCACGCTCGTCCCGGCCCCACAGGCGCTTGGCTAGATTTTTGCGCCCGCGCCCGAAGAATCAACCGACCGCTGAACCAGGCTCCTGAATGCATATCGCTCGTGCATAGATTCCCGATAGCCCGGATCAGTGGTGAAGCTGCCTGGGTCGCAGCAGGTCAGTTGTTTGCATTTCTGGGCGGCTTCCTGACAATCAAGGTCCTTACCGGCGAACTGGGACCCCACGCATACGGACAACTTGCGCTGGGCGTCAGTGCGGCGGGCGCGGTCCATATGTTCATATACGGCCCCATCGAGCAAAGCGCCCTGAGATTCGTTTCGGTCTACAAGGAACGTGGCCAGCTTGACGTGCTTTTCGCCGCGCTTCGCACCTGCCATGGATATGCTGCAGCGATCCTGGGGGTTGTCATTGCCATCGTTACCATCGTCCTGCAATTTTCCGCAGGTTCGAAATGGAGCGTACTCATCTTCCTGGCACTCACGTTGGGACTGCTGAGTGGCGTCAGCTCCACCCTTTCTTCGGTCCAATCTGCACTCCGGAAGCGATCTGCGGTGGCCCTCTTCCAGGCGTCCGACGTGTGGTTGCGACTGCTGCTTTCCGTTGCGGGAATCATCTGGTTCGGCAGCACGGCCAATATTGCGCTGCTGGGTTTTTGCCTTGCCACCGTCACAACGGCGACAATACAGATCACGCGAACGCTGCGCAGCCCGGAGATTGGACCCCATGTCCATTTTGATCACGCTTCAAATGGCATGGAGAAGCGGGACGCAATTTCGAAGTTGACTGCGTATGGCCGGCCCTATATCGCATTCGCAGCATTCTCCTGGTTCAGCATCTACTGTGACCGATGGCTGGTCTTGGCTTACCTGGACGAGAGGGCCGTCGGAATATATGCGGCAATCTTCCAGATTGCCAGCGCGCCAATCGCGCTTTTTTTCGGGATCACAAATCAGTTCCTCGTTCCGATGATATTCGACCGTGCGGGAGCGGCGACATCGCAACGTCAAATACGCTCAAGCGAAGGATTGCTGAATGCCGCCGTCGCTTTCTGCTTCGTAGGGCTGCTCGGCATCACTGGAATAGCCGCACTGTTCGCAGGATCACTTGTCACCTTGGTTACCAACGCCGAGTTTTCCACTCACGCGGAGATTCTTTGGATTCTTTGCGCGGGGATAGGCCTCAATAACCTGGGGCAAATGCTGACCGTCAAAGGCCTGGCGCTGAATCAGCCAAGGAAGTACATTCTCCCGAAATTCATCCAGTTATGCCTGCTGATCGCGGGGATTTTCGCCTTGGCGAAACCGCTCGGCTTGTTGGGTATCGCGCTTGCACACTGCATCTCCGGGGCAGGCTATCTTCTCGCGGTAGTATTGACCAACTGGCGAATCCAACACGTGGCGAATTGACATGAATCAGGCACGGCAAACAGACAAAACTTCGACTGCACCCCAAGGCAGACGATATTCAAGAAACAAATTCGACGGCTCTGCGACTGATTGGGCCCGTCAATCCAGCAGCGAAAGAATTCGCATTGATGACGTCGCCTGATATTCCCGCCTCCATGAAGCCAAAGCTCACCGACCATGGGTTCAACCGCCACTCCCAATTTGGAGAAGATGGGGTTATCGAGCGGATATTCGCATTGATCGGCGTGCGTTCAAAACTTTGCATTGAGTTTGGCGCATGGGATGGTTTTCACCTCTCCAATACCGCAAACCTCTGGACAAATGGCTGGAAGGGAGTGCTCATCGAAGGCCACTCTGCCCGCTTTGCCGAGCTCACCAAAAACGTCCAGCAGTACCAATGCACATGCATTGAGGCCTATGTTGAGCCTGCAGGCCCGCAGAGCCTGGAATCACTGCTGGCGAAAAACAAGATATCTGCGGACGTGGACTTGTTGTCGATTGATATTGATGGTGACGACTACTACATCCTTGACGGCCTGGACCAGCTTCGTCCACGAGTGATCATCTGCGAGTACAACCCCACGATTCCCGCGCACATAGATCTGTATGCTGAACGCGGATCCAACTTCGGCGCTTCGGTGTCCGCACTCGAGCGCGTTGGGCGCGGAAAAGGTTATCGATTGGTCGCGATTACCGATACGAACTGCTTTTTTGTTCTTGACAACGAGTTCGCAGGATTTGCGGGGTATGAGACCAGCATCGACCAGATAAGGATAGAACGCCATCTCGTCTACCTGATGACCAGCTATAGTGGCCGTTACGTCGTTTCCAAGGGCTCACCTTACGGCCTGGGACAACCCTATCGCGGCAGGCTTATCGGAGCGCACGAATCTCCCTCCCTTCAGTCCCCATTGGCAGGCTATGCAGCGACAATTTCCGGTTGGCTCAAGCGTGGGATCAAGCTTGTGTTTGGGAAAAAACATTGAGGTCTAGGGTACGGCATGAGCGCAAATGAAGGTTACAGGGATATCGCGTATCGCCGGTATGACGCGACGGTCAGACCTGATTACGAAAAATTCGCCAACGCCTATGCAAGGCGGCTGGCCGGAAAGCTGGCCATTCGACCGGATTGGCGCTGCATCGATATTGCATGCGGGTACGGCAATTTCCTGGCCTACCTGCGAAAAGCCGGCGTCACCGAGTATGTCGGGATCGACAGTGCCGGGGCAGCGACGACGGTTGCACAAAATGAATTCGGCGCCAACCACGTCACTACAACCGATGCATTCGATTTCCTGCGCAAGAATGAGGTCCCGCAGCAGCTCGTCAGTGCGCTGGATTTCATCGAGCATTTGCACAAGGACGAAGTATTTGAATTCTTGGCGCTCACCCGCCTGTCGCTGGTAGCAGGCGGACACCTGCTTCTACGTACCCCCAACGCCAATGCGCCTTTTGGAATGGCTGCGCGTTACAACGACATCACCCACGAAACATGCTTCACGACGGGAGCAATCGAAGATGCCTTGTCGGCAATGGGCCTGAAAACGGTGCGGATCTGGGAAGATATCCCCAGGCCGGGAACGCCGATGCAGTTGTTCCATTGGCTCGCCTGGCAGTCCGTGAGAGCCGTATTCAGGGTCGCCAATGCAGTCGAAACCGGCCTCCCCGGGGACGGGGTACTTACCCGGAATATGTGGGTTCTTGCGCGCAAAGTTTCCTGACGTTCATCGTCAACTCATTTTCAAAGACGCACCGATAAATCGGCCAATCCATACATGCTCAAACTGTCTCAGGCAATTCGAGATCCTGCTCTTGTGGCGCGCTCCATCCGCTACCGACTTGCAAGCTTCTGGAAGACCCATATTTCCCGTGACGAGTTTCATGTAGCCCTTGCCCGCTGGTATGCGGACGATGGGGACGGTACGCTCCGCCTCAACTATCCGCTTGACGATGGCGCGCTCGTCCTTGACCTTGGTGGCTATATGGGTGATTTCACTCAAAACATACTGGAAAAATTCGGGTGCAGAGTGCTCCTGTTCGAGCCCTCTCCAAAATTCTTCCTCGCTTGCCAGGAGCGATTCAAGGCGGATCCTCGCGTGTCCTGTTTCAATTTCGCGCTCTCTGACCATGACGGGGAGGAGTTTCTTTCAACAGCCCAGGATGGTTCAAGCATCAAGGGACAGCGCGCGCAGAACGGGGAGCCCGTTGCCGTCAGAAGAATTTCATCATTTCTGCACGAGCAGCACATCGAGAACATCGACCTGATAAAAATCAATATCGAAGGGGGAGAGTTCGACGTATTGCCGGATCTGATTGATTCAGGTCTGCTGCGGACATGCAGGCATATCCAGGTTCAATTTCACGACTTCATTCCCGGTGCCCGGCAAATGAGAACCGATATTCGGGAATCAATGAGAAAGACCCACGTGGAAGCCTGGAGTTACCCGTTTGTTTGGGAGTCTTGGACCAGACGTCCCGACAACGCATAGCGGAGACAACCACAATATGCAGCCATCGACACGCAACCCCATCGAACGATGGGTAGACAGGATCGGAAGATTCGTCCTCTACGTACTTTTCATGATCGCGCTGTTGGAGGCTTCATCATGGATTTTCATCAAGATCTACTACCCCGCCCGCAACCAGCAAAGCGTCAACATGCCCCTCGTCAACCCGGCAGCAATGCTCGAGTTGGCCGAGGTTCAATCAAACAGCATGGTCTTCCCAACAAGATGGTATACAAATCAACCCAACTACAAGGGGAAGTACGTCATTACCGATGAGTCGGGGTTCAGGATCAACCCCGCAAACATCAGCCATCCGAAAAGCATCGGATTTTTTGGCGGCTCGACGATGTTCTCGGTTGCAACGGATCAGGCGAACACGATTCCCGACCAGGTCAAGCTGCCCCTGTACAACGCGCTGAATTTTGGAGTTGGCGGATATTCCACCGGGGCCGAGTTGCCCACCTTCATCGAGGCGATTCGAAAGTACGATTCGGTGCGAATTGCGGTGTTTTACGACGGCGTGAATGAAATTGGCCGGTATCTGGAAATGCTGCAGGACGCCGCACCCGAAAAAGTATTCGACAAGGTGGGATATTACTATCGCACCGGCTTGGAGACGGCAATCAAGGCAAGCCCGTCTTACGGTTCATTGGAACTGCACATCAAGACGCCATCGATGACCCTCATTGAACGCGTACTTGCGCGCCTTCGTGCGGGGAAGCATGCC
Organism: Betaproteobacteria bacterium; assembly: GCA_947478805.1. Taxonomy (GTDB): domain Bacteria; phylum Pseudomonadota; class Gammaproteobacteria; order Burkholderiales; family SG8-39; genus CAIYPG01. The sequence goes on from CANJXQ010000013.1 coordinate 10,099, forward strand.
AGCGCCACGGATATTGAAGCGATCTCCTCGCGGATCGCGGACCTCTATTTATCCAATATTCATGAAATCTCGGAGATCGCCAAATCCAAATCCGTCAGGGCATATTTCTTCCTGCAACCCAATATCTTCACCACCAAGAAGATCCTTTCCGGTAATGAAGCTCGCATCCTGGGGCAGGACAAATCCTTGCTGCCAAAACTTGCGTCCGCGGTTCGCGATCGCATCATGTCCGATAAGCGCGCAAAACTCCTGAACGTGATTGACCTGACGATGGCACTCGACAAAGTGCAGGACGAAGTGTTTTTCGACTGGTGTCATCTGAACGGCGCCGGGAACAAGTACGTGGCCGAAAGAATCATTGAAAACATCAAGTCGTCAATCTAGCTTCCCGCTTTCGACCTTGCGCGAAGACGATGCAATACAGACGTGAGATTGACGGGCTTCGGGCACTGGCAGTAATACCGGTCATTCTCTTTCATGCGGGGTTTTCGGCATTCGGCGGTGGCTTTGTAGGCGTTGACGTTTTCTTCGTCATCAGCGGGTTCCTCATCACGTCGATTATCCTGGCCGAAAAGGCGACGGGACGGTTTTCCCTCCTGAAGTTCTATGAACGCAGGGCGCGCCGAATATTGCCCGCACTGTTCCTGGTCATGGGCGTATGCACCCTGCTGGCAATTGTTCTCCTCGCGCCCTTCAGTGGCAGGGATTTTTACCAATCGCTTGCCGCCACCGCCCTGTTTTCTTCCAATATTCTTTTCATTGTCGAATCCGACAATTACTTCGGCCTGATGTCGGAGTACAAGCCGTTGCTGCATACCTGTAGTCTCGCGGTAGAAGAACAGTTTTATGTTGTCTATCCCGTATTTCTGCTGCTTGCATGGCGCCTTGGCCGGAAACGGACGATTACGCTGATTTCCTTGCTGGCGATTCTCAGCATCGTTGGGGCGCATTGGGGCTCCCTCACCATGCCGGCGCCCGCGTTCTATCTGCTCCCGACGCGAGGGTGGGAACTCCTATGCGGCGCGTTGCTCGCGTATCTCAATGCAGGAACAACAACTGCAGGGATCAGGCCTTGGCTATCGCAGGCGGGAAGCACTGCCGGACTACTGCTCATGGGATTTGCCGTATTTGCATTCGACAAAAACACGCCTTATCCAGGGCTATTCGCATTGGTACCCACGATCGGCGCCGCATTGGTCATTGCATTCGCAACGCCTGAAACCGTGGTTGGCAAGCTGTTGGCGAGCCGTCCATTTGTCGGTGTTGGCCTGGTCAGTTACAGCACCTATCTTTGGCACCAACCCCTGTTCGCCTTTGCCAGGCACCTGGAAATGAATGAGCCCGGCAACACGATGCTGCTCTCGCTTTCCGTCCTGTCACTCTTGCTGGGTTATGCAAGCTGGGCACTGGTCGAGAAGCCATTCCGCAACCGGAACCAAACTTCCGCACGGACGATCGCGGTATGCGGCGGTATTGGCTCCATCCTGTTTGTAGCCATCGGCTTCGCCGGTCACCTGACCACCGGGTTCCAGGAGCAAAAGTTGTCGAGGCTCACCGACCAGCGTCGCGCCCTTTTTGTCGATCAATACAGGGAGGTTCCGAGAAAGCAGGCAGTGCGGGAGCAGGTCGAGCATGCGTCGAAAGTGAATTGGCCTGATCGGAAAATTCTTATCCTGGGCGATTCGATGTCCATCGACATGAAATTGGCCGTTGACTTGAACGCGGAGCTGTTTCCTGGCGTGCAGTTTTCCACTTATGGCCTTGATGATGCCTGCATGGGTGAGTACTTGGTCGCCATGTCGGTCGAAGGCAGAATTGCTCGCGCACCGCGATGCGAGCGCGCCCCAAACACGGACAAAGTCGCTGCGGCCATTGCGGCGGCGGATGAAGTCGTGCTGGCTGCTGCGTGGAAGCCCGATACTGAAAGCATCGCGATCGACATGGCGCGCCACATCAATGGTGTTCACAAGAAGGCCTACATCGTGGACGCCTTCAGGATTTTTCACATGTCCGATTCTTCCTACTATTTTGCAGCGAGCGGATTGGACATGAGCCAGCTGCCAGGCTTCATGTACCAGCGTTTGCTGCCTTCTTTTCTGGAAGTGCGAAAGGGATTCTTGCGAGACATCGCACCGCTTTCAACCATTGTCTTCATCGACAAGTTGGGATTCTTTTGCAACACGAGTGCCAACACGTGTTCGTTGTACGACAATGCCGGCTTGCCCTTGTTTCACGACGAGCTGCACGTCACCGTTGAAGGCGCCCGAAAATACGGCAGGGCGTTGCATGATCGAGGGTACTTTGCCAAATGAGAACAAGATGCGGTTCAGATACCCACCGCGCTCGACCAATCTCCAGCATGCCTCGCAAGCCGCAGTTCGCGCGAGAACGGGATAACCCATCGCTACCGACATGAATATCAAAAGCATGTTGCGCAAGATTTCGTGGTTCTATTCCTTGAATGCCACGATTAAGTCCTTCATGACAACCCGCGAGTACTCCCGGACGGTCCATCATTACTCCAAGCACCCTGCGCGCAAGCCGGCAATACCGACCCTCCGAATACCTCGTTTGGCGCATGCCCCAAGAATCTTCTTCGCAGGCACCGATGAACAGCAGGATCGCAGCGGGTTGCTGCAGGCGCTTGAGCGGATCGGGCGTACGCGCTGCTTCACCAGATCCGACGGAAGCTACGGGCAAAACGATCCGCGTCCGGAGGCTGTGCGCCGGGACGCCAATGCCAGGCGTTTGTGGGAGCTGGTTTCCGCGGAGGTCGCATCGGGAAATAGCCCGGATATCCTGATCACGCAGACCTGGCCCACGCTGTTGGACCCGGCGGTGCTCGGCAGGATCCGCCGGGAATTCGGGACGCTCGTCGTCAATATCAGCATGGATGACCGGCACCAGTACTGGGGCCGGCCATTGGCAGAGTCGTGGGGCGGCACATACGGACTGATCGGGCATATCGATCTCGCTTTGACTGCGGCACGCGAATCCGTCGAGTGGTATGAAAAGGAAGGGTGTCCGGCCCTGTACTTTCCGGAGGCAAGCGATCCGGAAATATTTCACCCCATGCCAGAGTTACCCAAAGTTCATGACGTAAGCTTCGTTGGCGGGTGCTATGGCATTCGTCGCGACATCGTTCTTGCCCTGCGCCGGGCCGGTATTGAGGTAACGACATTCGGCAACGGATGGCACAGCGGGCGAATTGCAACCGAGGCCGTCCCGGCATTGTTTTCACAATCGAAAATCGTTCTCGGCGTGGGAACCATAGGACACTGTCGCAACTTTTTTTCCCTCAAGATGCGGGACTTCGACGGCCCCATGTCAGGCAGCCTCTACTTGACGCATGACAACCCGGATCTGGACACGCTGTTTGCAAATGGCCGGGAAATCGTCACCTATCGCACAATCGACGAATGCGTAGAAAAGGCGATCTACTTCCTGAAACATGGCGACGAACGGGAGTCCATTGCCGCCGCTGGCCGTGCTCGAGGGCTACGGGAGCATACCTGGGATCAGCGCTTTTCCAACCTGTTTTCAAGGCTGGGCTACACCCCGGTTCGCGCGCCCGCTGGAGTTCAAGATGACCCCGAACCTGCTTGACTACCTGTGCGACCCGGTTGATCGAAGTCCGTTGTCGCTGAAGGATGCGATCTATGAGACTTCAGGAGAGATTTCGAGCGGAACCCTTGTATCCGGCTCGGGACGTACCTACCCAATCAGGGATGGCGTTCCGCGCTTTGCAACACCGGAGGTCCAACAGTCGGTGGTCTCGTTCGGTGATGAATGGAACAGCTTTAACTTCGACGAGTTCCGCATCAATTGGGCCGACCTGTCGATGAAACACACGTTCGGCGGCCTCGACGTATTCCAGGGCAAGGTCGTGGTCGACGCGGGTGCGGGTAGCGGAATCCAGTCGCGCTGGATCAGCGAAGCCGGCGCCAGGCATGTCATTGCGCTTGAGTTGTCCCACTCGGTTGACGACGTCATGAAGCGCAACCTGCGCGGCCTGCCCAATGTGGATGTCGTGCAATGCTCGATCGACCGACCCCCGATACGCAATGCATCCATCGCCGGAATAGTGCTGTGCCACAACGTTATCCAACATACGCAGTCGGTCGAACTCACCGCGAATGCGCTGTGGAACATTGTTGCGCCAGGGGGAGAATTCGTCTTCAATTGCTATCCGAAGAACGACAAGGGTGTGCTGCGAAAATTGCGCCTGAGGCTGTATTCGATACTTCGCGGCTTTTTCGCCAAACGGTCATTTGCGTTCATCCTTGGCTATTCACGCCTCATGGCGGCGATTCGCTTCGTGCCTTTGCTTGGATGGGCCCTGGAGAAATCCATGTTCATGGTCAGGGGACCGGTACCCCCCGGACCGAACTATTTCCGTCGGGCGTATCGCTCGACGGCCCTGAATACCTTTGACTGCTATGGATCCCATTCGTACCAGCACCTCAAGACAGAAGAAGAAATCCGGTCGCTGGTACACGAATTGCAGCCCGATACTGGCAAGGTACTGAACATCGATCGCTATTTCCAGCGCCCGCCGCCAGTCGGCATTGCCTTGCGGCTTCGCAAGTAAACCCCCATGTGCGGCATTTACGGCACCGTCGACACGAACCCCATAGACCCGCGGAGCGTTGACCAACGACGAGACCTGCTGCGCCATCGCGGCCCCGATGACGCCGGCAGCTGGTTGTCACCCAATGGACATGTCGCCTTCGCGCACCGCCGCCTGTCCGTGATCGACCTGTCGCCGGCTGGCCACCAGCCCATGCTCCGCGACAACGGCCGGCTCGTCATCACCTTCAACGGTGAAATCTACAACTACCTGTCGCTGCGAGGGGAGCTCGAGCGCAACGGGATGAGTTTTCGCGGCGACAGCGACACCGAAGTCATCCTCGCCGCCTATGATCGCTGGGGCGCGCAATGTGTCGAGAAGCTCAACGGCATGTTCGCCTTCGCCCTGTACGACGCCGGCAACGGCCAGTCAGGGCCATCCCTGTTCATGGCGCGGGACAGGGCCGGCGAAAAGCCCTTCTACTATGCACTCAATGGGGGTCGGTTCGAATTTGCCTCCGAGCTCAAGTCGGTCCGCGCCACGACAAGCCTAGACGGCCAGGCGATTAATCACTACCTCGCACTGGGCTACATCCCGGGCGAACTGTCTATGCTTGAAGGAGTGCGCAAGCTTCCCCCAGCCCACTGCGCGCGACTTGACCTGGCAACCATGCGCCTCGATACCTGGCGATACTGGCAGCTGCCATCCAACGATGCCGCCCCGGATTCGGACCCTGCAGACCTGGCAGCGCAGGCGCAGGCATTGTTCGAGGATTCGGTACGGCTTCGCCTGCAAAGCGACGTGCCCCTTGGCATCCTTCTGAGCGGTGGTCTCGACTCAAGCCTGGTGGTAGCTGCGGCGGCGCGAGCGTCGGCCACTCCCGTAAAGACCTTCACCATCGCACTTCCGGGCTCGACATTGGATGAATCCGGGTATGCGTCAACGGTCGCGCGGCATTTTTCCACCGATCATCACCGGCTCGAACTTGATCGTTCCTCACTTGCCGTCCTGGATGAAATTGCGCCCCTGGTGGACGAGCCGCTCGCCGACTCATCGCTGCTTCCAGCCTATGTGGTGTCACGCCTGACGCGCACACATGTGACGGTGGCCCTTGGGGGCGATGGGGGAGACGAGTTGTTTGGGGGTTATCGGGACTATCCGCATGCATTGGCAGACCAAGCGCGCTTTGGCTGGCTGCCGGACGCAGCGTTTGATGCCATGGGCCGATTGGCCGGAAAGCTACCCGCTGGCGTGAGGGGGAGAAACCGTCTTGCGTCGCTACGCGGGGGCGCCCTGCAGCAGATTATCTGGGGTTCGCCGTATTTCGATATCGAGTTGCGCAAACGCATACTGAGCGGGGACTTTCTCGGCGAATTGGGGGGTAAGCTGGACGCCCCAGAACAAGAATTATTGGCGTCGTTCCGTTGCGGGAGCGGCCCGGTAGACTCCATGACGCGAACCCACTTTCACAGCATTCTTCCAGACGACTATCTGGTAAAGGTCGATCGCGCAAGCATGGCCCATGGATTGGAGTTGCGCTGCCCGTTCCTGGATCAGCGTTTGATAGAATTTTGCTTTTCCAAAGTGCCGGACATTTGGAAAGCCAACGGCCGCGAATCCCGCCGCCTGCAGAAACTCATGGCCAGGAACATGCTGCCGTCAACATTGGACGTCAATCGCAAGCAGGGTTTCTCCGTTCCGATCGAACAGTGGCTGCTGGCAGAGCCGCCGGGAAAGCTGGCGGAGCGCATGGATGACCTGCCCGATTTCATACGACGAGATGAAGTGCACGCGCTCATTCGCGGACTGCGCCTGGGACGCACCAACGGGGCACGGCTTTTCAACCTGATCATGCTGGCGACCGCCTGCCGCAACCTGCGATCGAGCACTGCATGACAGTCAACATCTCCGTCTGCATTCCCGCTTACAACCGCTCGGGCGTCCTGTCCGCCTTGCTGGACTCGATCGCCGCCCAAGACTACGACGATTACGAAATCGTCATCTGTGAAGACCTTTCTCCCGAGAGGCAGGCGATCGCCGCTATCGCCAATGGTTTCGCAGCATCCAACCGGGCGCGTGTTCGCTACTTCGAGAACGAACAGAATCTCGGGTATGACCGCAATTTGCGACGCTTGTTGGATGTGGCGGAAGGAACTTACTGCCTCTACATGGGCAATGACGATCTTCTGGCGCCCGGCGCCCTGCGCTGCATTGCGTCGGCCATCGCCCGCCACGACGACATCGGTGTCGTATTGCGGAGTTATTCGTCTTTCGACGACCATCCGGACAACCTGACCCAGACATTTCGCTATTTCCCGACCGAACGATTTTTCCCGGCGGGTGCGGACAGCATCGGCACCGTGTTCCGCCGCTCCGTCGTCATATCGGGAATGACCTTCCATCGCGCCCTTGCCCGCGAACTGGCGACCGACCAATTCGACGGGTCGTTGCTCTACCAGCTTTATCTCGTGGCACGCATCCTCTCCCGAAAGAACGGGGTGTTTGTTCCCCAAATCATCAGTTTTTACCGCAACGGTGGCATTCCCGACTTCGGCAACGCGGAATCCGAACGGGGAAAATTCGTTCCCCGGCAGCACACCCCCGAATCCTCCCTGCATTTCATGCGCGAGATGCTGCGCATCGCCGAATACGTCCAACGCGTGGACAATGTGGCGATCAAGGATCCGATACTTCTGGACATCGCGAACTACTCCTATCCTGTACTTTCCATTCAGGCGGACAAGCCTCTGGGGACCTTCCTTCGCTACATCCGGGACCTTCAGCGGCTGGGATTCGGACGCAGTCCCTTGTTTCATCTCTATTGCCTGTCATTGCTGTTATTGGGCGATCGCCGTTCCAACGCCATAATCGGCTTCATCAAGCGCCGCCTCGGCTACACGCCCCGCATCGGGGGTATCTACGATGGCAGGTCGGCTTGAAGATCCTGGTTGCGGGAGACTGGCACTCCGAACTTCACGAAGAGCCACTGTATCGCGCACTGTGCGCGCTGGGTCATGATGCGCACCGCTTTGCCTGGCACCAATATTTTGGCGGGAAAGCGAGCTCTCTCGGTTCAGCCTTTGCGCGCTTTCAGAACAAGTACCTTCTCGGGCCCATCATCGACCGCATCAATGCGAACCTGGTGGCTCAGGCGACGCAGTTGCAGCCAGACCTGCTGTTCATCTATCGGGGAACACACATCAAGGCCACGACAATCCAGCGCCTGCGCGAAACGGTGCCTGGCCTCACGGTCGCAGGCTACAACAACGACGACCCGTTCGCCCCGAATCAGCCGCAGTGGCTTTGGCGACACTTCAAGGCGGCGCTGCGCGAATATGACGTGGCACTCGCTTACCGGCAGCACAACATGGACGACTTCAAGCGGCACGGGGCCAGATGCACTTACCTGCTGCGGTCATGGTTCGTTCCGGAGCGAAATCATCCCGTGACGCTGAATGAAGAGGACATGCAGGCATTTGGCTCCGAGGTCGTATTCATCGGTCATTACGAAAACGACGGCAGGCTGCAACTGCTTGAGCAAATCGCCAGGGCGGGGCACCGGCTTCGCCTGTTCGGACACGGAAGCGACTGGGACCCTGTCCTGATGGAATCGAAGTGGCTGCGCTCGCTCGCGCCGATCAGACTGGTGTGGGGAGAGGACTACAACAAGGCCCTGTGCGGGGCCAAGATCGCGCTGTGCTTCTTTTCACGACTGAACCGCGACACCTACACGCGCCGATGCTTTGAGATACCCGCGACCGGCACACTGCTGCTCAGCGAGCATTCCGATGATCTCGCCACCCTGTTCGCAGAGGGTCGTGAAGCCGATTTCTTCCGCTCGGGCGAGGAGCTGTTGGCAAAGCTGCGCCTATACATTGAAGACGAGCCGCGTCGTCGAAGGGTCGCCGCGGCGGGAATGGCGCGCGTTCATGCGGATGGCCACGACGTCAAATCAAGAATGAAGACCTTCCTCGAGTGGCTGGAGTCGGCGCGGCTGCCGGACAGGCAATACCATGCTGCCTAGCCATTCATCACTCATGGGTCTTGCCCGGCGCATGGGGCTCGAGCGCGTCGCCTGGTCATTGAGGCGCCTGCATTGTCCAGTCGGTCCGCAGGCACTTGTGCTGGAAGTTGGCTCCGGCGGCAACCCGTACGCAAGGGCCAATGTCCTTCTCGATGCCTACGAGGCAACGCGTCAGCGCCATTGGGCCCCGCTTGTCGCGGACAGGCCCACATTGCTTGGGCATGTCGAGCGCCTGCCCTTTCGTGACGGCGCCTTCGATTTTGTCATTGCGTCGCACGTCCTGGAGCACTCGACTCGGCCGGAGCAGTTTCTTGCCGAGTTGCAGCGCGTTTCCCGCGCCGGCTACATCGAAGTGCCGGATGCATTCATGGAACGAATCAACCCGTATCGCGACCACCGGCTGGAGGTAACATGCCGCGATGGACGCCTCGTCATCCGGAAGAAATCGGGTTGGCAGGCCGATCCGGAACTGGTCGAGCTGTACGAGCACCGCGTCAAGCGACCCTTGACGCGCCAATTGATTCCGAAACACCCATTCGAGTTCCACGTCCGTTACTACTGGGAGTCGCACATCGATTTCGAGATCGTCAATCCTTCCCAATCCTGCGACTGGCTGCCTCCCGCCGGCGACGAAGCGACAGCGAAACCCGCTGGCCACGCAGGGGCAGGCTGGCGCTCAGCAGCGCTTGCATTGGCGCGCAGTGTCCTGTCGCAACGACGCCGCAATGCGCACATCCAATTACTGGACCTCATGCGCTGCATTGCATGCGGCGGTGTTTCACTCAAGCAAGATGCCGGCGCCATCACCTGCCTGGACTGTTCCCGGCAGTATGAGGTCCGTCGTGGAATGCCTGTCATGCTCCCCGAGGAGCCCCGCTGAAATGCGCCCCGTCTTTAAGGCTGTAGCGGCATGAATCCGTCTTTGGTGGAAATCCTGGCATGCCCGACATGCGATGCTGCGCTCTCGCTGGAAGCGCGGGAGATGAATGGGAGCCGGGTAAGAACCGGGACGCTCACGTGCGCTTCCGGGCACCGGTTTCCCATTGAACGCCACATTCCGCGCTTCGTGGCCGCCGAGCAGTATGCCGCCAATTTCGGCATGCAATGGAACCGGTTCAAGCGCACCCAGCTCGATTGCTACAACGGGACCACCATTTCCCGGGACAGATTCCGGTTGGTGACGGGATGGCACGAGGGGTCCCTGGCCGGCCTGCGGGTTCTGGACGCCGGGTGCGGCGCAGGCAGATTCGCGCAGGTTGCCCTCGAGGACGGCGCCGAAGTGATCGCAATTGACCTCAGCAGCGCAGTCGATGCCTGCGTGGACAACCTCGCCGATCGCTATCCTCGGCTGCAGGTCGTTCAGGCGAGCATCTATGAATTGCCTTTTCGCGAAGGTACGTTTGACCGCATCTACTCGATCGGTGTCTTGCAGCACACCCCGGATGTCGGAGCCGCGGTGAAAGCACTTCCGAGGTTCCTGAAACCGGGCGGCAAGCTTGCCTACTGGATATACGAAAAGAAGCTCGTCAGCCTGCTGATGCCGCGCTACCCAATGAGGGTGATCACCAAGCGAATGGCACAAGGGAAATTGTTTGCACTCCTGGAGCGCTGGGTCCCGACGCTCTTGAAGCTCAGCAATGCAGCCGCGAAAGTACCCTTGGTCGGCCCGTATTTGCGCAAGCTGGTACCAGTAGCCAACTATACCGGCACGCTTCCACTCAACGAAACGCAGATTCGCGAATGGGCCCTGCTTGACACATTCGACTGGCTTGCCCCGGCCTACGATCAGCCACAGACTTATGCGACGGTCTCTGCCTGGCTCTCCGAAGCAGGTTGCAAGAACATCGTGCGACTTCCGGGTCGCCGCATCGGCTTGCCGGTTTCAGCCGAACGCTGATGTGCGGCATCGTCGGCAGGCTCAATTTCGATCGGAGCCCCATAGAGCCGCAGGATCTGTTGCTCGCCCGCGAGAGCCTGACCAATCGCGGGCCGGATGACGCCGGGACGTGGATCGACGGGCCGGTAGGGTTGGCGCATCGCCGGCTGGCAATACTCGACCTTTCCCCCCGGGGAAAACAGCCGATGCTTGCTGCCTCCGGCCGGTTGGCTATTTCCTACAACGGCGAAATCTTCAATTTCCGTGAGTTACGCGCCGAACTCGCCTTGCTGGGGCACCCGTTTCACAGCGAAAGCGACACCGAAGTCATCCTCGCCGCATACCAGCAATGGGGCATCGACTGCTTGCGGCGCTTCAACGGAATGTTTGCACTCGGCCTGTGGGACGCCGGGTCACAGACACTTCACCTGGCACGCGACCGCATTGGCGTAAAACCGCTTTACGTTGCCCACGATGGCAGCAAGGTGGTGTTCGCATCCACGGTTCGCGCGCTGACGCGGTTCCCCGATATCCCACGGACACTGAACCCGGAGGCACTGTCTCTGTACCTGCAGATGTCCTATGTGCCTGCGCCTCATTCCATTTATCGCGGCATCCGCAAACTGATGCCGGGAACCTGCCTGTCGATCGATATCAATGGCAAGGCGTCTACGCGTGCATACTGGGCACTCGCGCCGTCATCGCGTGCTCGCGATGACCTGACAGAGCTGGCCGCAGTAGAAAGCATCGAGGCATTGCTGTTATCGAGCGTGAAATACCGGCTCCTCAGCGACGTCCCAGTTGGCGCCTTTCTTTCGGGTGGCGTGGATTCCGCGTTGCTGGTCGCCCTCATGCGCAAACTCTCCGACAAGGTTCGAACCTTCACCATTGGATTCGAGGATCCCGCACATGATGAGTCCGCTCATGCGCGTGCCATCTCCCGACACCTTGGAACGGAGCATACCGACGTGCTCGTGACGCTCACCGAACTGCAGGAGCTCGCGAGAACGCTGCCAACGCACTACGATGAGCCCTTTGCGGACGTCTCGGCGATCCCGACGCTGGCCCTGGCGCGCCTGACGCGACAGTCGGTGACGGTTGCGATTTCAGGGGACGGTGGGGACGAATTGTTTTGCGGCTACCCCTACTACCGCTATATGCAGCAGCTTGACCCGCTCCGCCGGCTGAGCGCGCCGCTGCGCCCCGTGCTGGGCGCGTTGAGCAAGGCGTTGCCGCACCGATTCGCGATGGCCCTGCGCGGTCTTGCACAAACCTCGACTCACGATTTGTTCGCCTACATGCGCGGGCCGCTGAAGACGCGTGACTACCGCTGGCTGGCCCCGGGACTTGTCGCCGAGGCAGGAGCATTCCTCGGGGGAGTCGCGGCACGAGTACCAGGCGATGGCGACGTCGCAGCACACATGGACCTTGATCTTCAAACCTATCTGCCCGACGACATCCTGACCAAAGTCGATCGGGCGACCATGGCGTATGGCCTCGAGGCACGCACCCCCTACCTCGACTATCGCGTCGTCGAGCAAGTGCGTGCGCTGCCTGCATCGCTACGGGCGCAACCCGGAAAGCCCTTGCTGCGCTCAGTGCTCGCGCGCCATCTCCCCAGAGAACTTTTCGAGCGCCCCAAGCACGGATTTACGGTCCCGATTCGTGCCTGGCTACGCGCCGGGATGCGTAACGCATTGACCGAGGCAATCGAGAACGGGGAATTGGTGTCCAGCGGTTTCGTCGATCGGACAGCAGCACGCGCCCTGCTGGAAGAGCATGTCAGCGGCCGCCACAACCACGAAAACATGCTCTGGGCGCTGCTGTGCTTCGAGCAATGGCACTCGCACAATCATGACAACGCGTCGCATCCTGTTTGACCTGCTGGCCGCCTCCACGGGCGGGCAACTGACGCGCACCCGGGCATTCCTGAAGCGGTTTCGACAGTACGACCCTGATTCGGAATTCTGCATCCTGCAGGAGAGAAACGCGCTGGGCGCGATGGTGGAACGCTCCGACCTTCAAGTTCACAATATCGACCCGCCTCCCGGCCCCCGCTTCCTGTTCAGATTCGGCTGGCAGAACCTTGTGTTGCCGGGGATCGTCAAGCGGGGCCAGTTCGACACCTACCTGAGCTTTTCCCATTTCCTGCCGTGGACGCTTCCGGACAACGTCACCAGCGTTATCGGTGTAGCCAATCTGGCACCTTTTTCGGACGAAGCCATGAAATCGGAGGCTGGCCTGTATGGCAGGTTGCGGCTGCACCTGCTGAACCGGACGATCCTGTCTTCTGCGTCCAGGGCCGATCACGTCATTGCCTTGTCCCAAACGTGCAGGGACGTTCTGGAAGCACGAGGAATCGCGCCCGGGAAGATCAGCGTCATCAGCAACGGCGTCGAGATGCCGGGTCCGATGCACGACGGCGAGGCGGCAGCCGAACTGCGCAGCCGCTTTGGCATTCCACGTGAATTCATTCTCTACGTATCGCACTTCTACCCCTACAAGAATTTCGAGCGCCTGATCGAAGCATTTGCACGCCTGCCCCAGGCACTGCGAGACCGCTTCCCCCTGGTCTTGGTCGGCGAGCCGCATGACAGGCACTACTTCAACACCGTTCTCTCAGCAATCCAGTCCAACAACATCGCCGTCCGCGTCATCGTGGTGCCGGGACTCGATACCGCGTCTCTCGGCGTGCTTTACCGATGCGCCAGCCTGTTCGCGTATCCCTCCCTGGTTGAAAACAGCCCGAACATCCTGCTGGAAGCAATGGCGCATGGCACCCCGGTCATTGCCGGATCACATCAACCCATGCCCGAATTCGGCGGGGATGCCATCGCATACTTCGATGCGCTTTCGGTTGCGTCGATCGCGAACAGCATGGCCACTGCACTATCCGATGACGACTGGAGAGAACGGGCACGGAAAATGGGCCCGGCCCGCGCCGGGCGCTACACCTGGGATCGATTCACCCGTGACGTGGTTTCGCTTTACAGGACCGGTCATTTGCCAGTCCATGCGGCGTCAAGTGGGCCATCGGCGTGAAAATCCTTATCGTCACGCAATATTTCTGGCCGGAGAATTTCCGGATCAATGACCTTGCTATTGCATTGAAGGCTCGCGGCCACGACGTCGTCGTATTGGCAGGTATCCCCAATTACCCGTCGGGCCGTTTCTTCAAGGGCTATGGATGGTTCTCCCCGACTCGGGAGCGCTGGGAAGGCATTTCGATCATCCGCTGCCCCATCATCCCGCGCGGCAAGGGTGGCGGGCTCCGCCTGGCCATCAACTATGCCTCCTATGCGCTGTCCGCCAGCCTGCTCGGGCCATGGCTGTGCCGGGGCCAATTCGATGTCGTATTTGCCTACGAACCCTCTCCGATCACCGTCGCCTTACCCGCCTTGTTGCTGGGGCGCCTGCGAAAAATGCCGGTGTTGCTGTGGGTGCTCGACCTATGGCCGGAGAGCGTGACTGCCGCCGGGTCCGTGAAATCGCCATTTATCCTGCGCATGATCGACCGGATGGTCAGGTTCATCTACCGGCGCTGCGATTTGATCCTGGTGCAGTCCCGCGCTTTCATCGAGCGCATCCGCGCTCAGGAAGCAGCAGCAATGAAGATTCGATACTTCCCCAACTGGGCGGAGTCGATATTCACGCAATCGCCGACGGGCGAGTCCCCCTTCGAACTGCCGGACGGTTTTCGCGTTGTGTTCGCCGGCAATATCGGGGCGGCCCAGGATTTCGAAGCCATCCTGCAAGCAGCCGAAAGGGTGCGGGAGGAAGCGCGCATCCATTGGGTGATCGTGGGCGACGGCCGGATGGCTGGATGGCTAAGGAGTGAGATTCAATCACGCAGGCTGACCGGCACAGTCCACCTGATGGGCAGTCACCCGCTGGAGGCCATGCCGGCCCTGTTCGCCAGCGCCGATGCGATGCTGGTCACTTTGAAAGAGGACCCGATTTTCTCGCTGACGATCCCCGGTAAAATACAGTCCTATCTTGCCTGCGGGCGGCCCGTGATCGGCATGCTGGACGGCGAAGGGGCCAAGGTGCTGCAGGAGTCCGGAGCCGCGCTGGTGGGACCGGCCGGCGACTCAGGAACGCTTGCCGACAATGTACTGGCGCTGTATCGACAGAGCCATGAAAAGCGCCAACTCATGGGACAATCCGGTCGGGAATATTATCTGCGGCACTTTGAACGAAACCACCTGATGAGCCAGTTGGAGCAGTGGCTTTCCGAAGTACACGGCCCCAAACCACCTCACAAATCAGCCTGACAGAGCCGAATACCCGCCTCATGGCCAATCCATTCAAGAACAAGATCGCCCTCGTCACCGGTGGCACCGGATCGTTCGGACGTGCCGTCATCGCCCCATTGCTCGCTCGCGGCGTGCGTGAGATCCGCATTTTCAGCCGCGACGAGCTCAAGCAGGAGACGATGCGCATTGACATCGCCGAGCCGCGCCTGAAATTCATCATTGGCGATGTTCGCAGCAGGGAAAGCGTCGACCAGGCCATGGAAGGCGCGAATTTCGTATTCCATGCCGCTGCGCTCAAGCAGGTGCCCTCCTGCGATTTCTTCCCCATGCAGGCCGTGCTGACGAACATCGTCGGCAGCAACAATGTCATCGAATCGGCCGTCGCGCACCGCGTGGGCCGGGTCATCTGCCTGAGCACGGACAAGGCGGTCTATCCCATCAATGCCATGGGCATGACCAAGGGCTTGATGGAAAAACTGGCGCAGGCCGGGGCCCGCAATCGGCGGGGGGATACGCTGGTTGCCTGCGTGCGCTACGGTAACGTCATGCATTCGCGCGGCTCGGTGATCCCGCTCTTCATCGAGCAGATCCGCAGCAAGCGGCCGTTGACGGTCACTGAACCCACGATGACCCGGTTCCTTCTGGCGCTGCCGGAAGCGATTGAACTGGTCATTCACGCATTCGAACATGCGGAGCAGGGCGATATCTTCATCAAGAAGGCGCCCGCATGCAGCATTGATGTCCTGGTCGAGGCCCTCAAGGCGCTGTTTCGATCGGACGCCCAGGTCAATGTCATCGGCATGCGTCACGGTGAAAAAATCTTCGAGACCCTTGCCACACGTGAAGAAATGCGCAATGCCGAAGACATGGGCGACTACCTGCGGCTGCGCATGGATGCGCGCGACCTGAACTACTCCAAGTACTTTACGGAGGGAGATCGCAAGGAAGTCTCCGTGGACGACTACACCTCGCACAACACTACGCGCCTGAATGTGCGTGAAGTGCAAAAGCTGCTTCGCTCCCTTCCCGAAGTCCGCGCGGCACTGCGCCATCCGGCCTGATCGACCGGATCGAGACTCCGTGCCCAGGATCGGCATCACCGGCGCAAATGGGTTCCTCGGGTGGCACCTGCGCGCCCATCTTTACGCGCGCAAGGACATCCAGGTCTCGACCGCCGATCGGTCGACATTTTCCGACCCGGCCAGGCTGCGGGAATTCGTGTCGAACGTGGATGGCATCATCCATGTGGCGGGCATTAACAGGGGCACAGAAGAGGAAATCCGCCTGGGAAATGTGACGCCGGCCCAGTGCCTGGTCGATGCATGCGCGGCTGCGCAGGTTACCCCTCACGTTGTATTCGCCAACTCCATCCAGCACGAACGAAATACCGCATACGCGCTCGCCAAACGCGCCTCGGCGGAGATCCTGGAACGCTGGAGCCGCGGCAGTGGCGCCCCTTTCACCAACCTGATCCTTCCGCACCTGTTCGGCGAGGGTGGCCGGCCCTTCTACAACTCTGCGGTCACGACTTTCTGCCATCAGATCGCGAAGGGCGAAGAGCCAAAAATCATCCTCGATGCCGACCTCGAATTGATCCATGCGCAGCGCGTTTGCGCGCGCATCCTCACGCTCCTGGAATCGAAGGCGACCGGGCAGATCCGCGTAGAGGGAACGCACCTGCGAGTGTCCGATACGATCGCGCGCCTCAAGCGCATCGCCGCCCAGTACGCTTCGAACATCATTCCTGATCTGTCGACGCAGATTGACCTTGACCTCTTCAACACCTATCGGTCTTATCTCTATCCCGGACAGTATCCGGTATCACTGGCACTGCATTCGGACAACCGGGGACATCTCTTCGAGGCGGTGAAGTCCCTGCACGGGGGCCAATGCTTTGTGTCGACAACCCGGCCGGGCATCACCCGTGGCAATCACTACCACCGCCACAAGCTCGAGCGATTCCTCGTGGTGCAGGGAGAGGCCATCATCCGGATCCGTAAATTACTGACATCTGATGTCACGGAGTACCGTGTATCGGGAAAAGATCCGGCATATGTTGACATGCCGGCGCTGCACACCCACAACATCACCAACACCGGGGCCGGCGACCTGGTCACGCTGTTCTGGTCGCACGAGATCTTCAACCCCAGTGCGGCAGACACATTCGCGGAGTCGGTCTGACCATGCCCAAGCTCAAAGTCGTCACCGTCGTCGGCACCCGCCCGGAAATCATCCGCCTCGCCTGCGTCCTGAAGGAGTTGGATGCCCACACTGACCATACCCTGGTGCACACGGGACAGAACTACGACTATGAATTGAACGAGATCTTCTTCAAGGACCTGGAACTGCGCGCCCCCGATCACTTTCTCGGCGCCGCGGGGGCTACGCCTGCGGAGACGATCGGCCAGACACTGCTCCGGATCGACCCGCTGCTGGACAAGCTCCGCCCGGACGCGTTCCTGGTGCTCGGCGACACCAACAGCTGCGTGACTGTCATCGCGGCCAAGCGCAGGCGCATCCCGGTATTCCACATGGAGGCCGGCAATCGGTGTTTCGATGATCGCGTCCCCGAGGAGATCAACCGGCGCCTCGTCGATCACCTGAGCGATGTCAATCTTCCCTACAGCGATCACGCCCGGGAATTGCTGCTGCGCGAAGGCCGGCCGCCCGATCGGACCATCAAGACGGGCAGCCCCATGTTCGAGGTGCTCAATCGATACCGTCCGAAAATCGACGCCTCGCAGGTCCTGTCCACGATGAACCTGAAGCACGGCGAATTTTTCCTGGTGAGCGCGCATCGCGAAGAGAACGTGGATGACCCGGAGCGCCTGCGCCAGCTGTGCGACACCCTGAACCAGATCTCACGGAGTTACCAGCAGCGCGTCATCGTCTCGACCCACCCGCGCACACGCAAGCGAATCGAAGGTCTCGGCATGCAATTCGATTCGCTGGTGGAGTTGCACAAGCCACTCTCGTTCACGGATTATGTTGCGCTGCAAATGGGCGCCCGCGCTGTGCTTTCGGACAGCGGCACGATCACCGAGGAGTCCTCGATCCTGGGGTTTGCCGCGCTGAATCTGCGCGACACGCAAGAGCGCCACGAAGGCATGGAGGAAGCCGCCGTGATGCTGGCCGGTCTCGAGCCAACTAGAGTCCTGCGGGCGCTCGCGGCTTTGCTCGCGCAGCGTCAGGGCGGCGGCGGCACGGTCATTACGCCTTCGGACTACACCATGCCGAACGTCTCCCAGAAGGTGCTGCGCATACTGCTCAGCTACACGGATTACGTGAATCGCACCGTGTGGCACAAAAAGGCATGACATTTCTCCTGGATCGCAGATTTCTCGCATGCTTGCAGTAGTGACGGGGGCGACCGGCTTTGTCGGCCGGGCCGTGTGTGCACGACTCTTGAAGGCGGGATGGCGCGTCAGAGGTCTGGCCCGCACTCGTCGCCCGCAGGCACCGCAGGGGATCGAGCTGCGGTCGCTTGATCTCGAGCGCGATGACCCCGCCCCGGCGCTGGAAGGGGCCGAGGTGGTCATCCATCTCGCCGGGCGCGCCCATGTCCTTGAAGAGACGTCCAGCGATCCCCGCGCCGCCTTCCAGTCCGCCAATTCGGATGCCACGGCGCATCTTGCGCATGCGGCCGTCAAGGCCGGTGTCGGCCGCTTTCTGTTTGCCAGCACCGCCAAGGTGCATGGCGAGGCGTCGCCCGGCAGGCCCTTCACCGAGCGTGATGCGCCGGATCCCCAGGACCCCTATTCACGCTCGAAATGGGATGCCGAGCAACGGCTGCGGAGCATTCTTCCCTACAGCACCATTCTGCGCCCGCCGCTCGTCTATGGCCCCGGCGTAGGGGCCAATTTCCTGCGGCTGATGAAACTGGTGGAGCGTGGCATCCCGTTGCCGCTGGCTTCAGTGAACAATCGTCGCAGCATGGTCTTCGTCGGCAACCTCGCCGATTGCTTCGTCTCCTGCGCCACCCTGCCCACCGCGTCCGGCCGTACATTTCTGGTCAGCGATGGCGAGGATGTGTCGACACCGCAATTGCTGCAACGCCTGGGAACCCACATGAACACCCCCGCCAATCTTTGGCCTTGCCCGCCATCGCTGCTGCGATTCGGTGCCAGCATCCTGGGAAAACGCCCTGAAGCGGACCGCCTCCTCGGCTCGCTCCAGCTGGACAGCAGTGCAGTCGTCGGCGTCGGCTGGCAGAGGCCGCACTCGCTCGAGGAGGGTCTCGAACAGACCGTGCTTTGGTACAGGGGAAAATCGCCTCCGGCACAGTGACCCGGACGGAGCCTTCGGGTAACAGCACCTGGTGACGCGCTCCCGCCAACGCGCCTTCAGCCGCGGCCCTTCACTTCTGCCAGCAGCGAGCTGAATGCCGACAGCACGTCTGCAACGGCGATATCCCGCACCTGCTGACTCGGTGGCTGGAGCAACCGGTAAGGCACCCCCCAAGGGTGCCACAGCTCCGGCCGCTCATCGCCAAACAGGCACACTACGGGCTTACCCAGAGCGGCAGACAGGTGCACCGGCCCCCCGTCGCTACAGATCACAAAATCGCATAGGGAAAGGCTGGCAATCAGATCCGCGAGATTACGCGTAGCCACCGCCAACAACCGCTTGTCGTGACGCTGCGACGTCAACTGACTCGCGCTCTCGTCGTCCCCAGGGAATTCGCTGCGGCCTCGTCCCCCGGGCGCCCATGTCAATACGACGGTTGCCCCCTCGCGCTCCATCAGCGCATCGATCAATTCGGCAAAACACGCATCCGGCCAACGCCTGTTCGATTCGCGCGCGCTGATGTGAACGCCGACCACTGGTCCCGACGGAGCCCCGAGCATGGGGCGGAAGCGCGCCACGCGCTGCGGGTCCGCGTTCAGGCTCAAGGGCGGCGGTTGACCGGTGATTCCCAGCGGCGCCAGTAACCTGAATACGATCTCGACCTGATGCAACGGGGCATCTGATGGGACGGGAACCTTCAAATCCGCCAATCGGCTTCCGCTGTCGAACCCGATGACGTGACGCGCTCCAACCAGCCGCGCAAACCGCTCGGCGCTGGCCTGGAACCCGGGCGCCGCCAGCACGACATAGTCGATGCGCCGCCGTCGCAACGCGGTCAGCATTTTCAGCCGCTGCCAATAGATGCCGAAAAGGCCCTGGTCCGAGCCGCGATGCTTGGCTTTCTGGTAACTGAACACTTCATCCAGGTCGGGATTGTTGTCCAGCACGGGCCTCGAATAATCGTTGACCAGGGCTCCCAACCAGGCCTCGGGATAGCGACGGCGCAGCGCCGCGACCAGCGGGGTCGTGCAAACAAGATCGCCGATATTGTCCCGCCGGATGATCAGTATGCGCGGACTGCCGGTTCGGACGGCCGGTCTTGACGTTGCGGTCACGACGGTCCTTCGCCAGGCCATCTCGCGTTCAGGATGGCCATCAGACGCGTCCCGCGCGCGCTCCAGGTGTAGTCGACCGAACGGGCGCGCACGCGCTCGCCCAAAATCCTGGCCAACTGCGGATCAGCAGCGAGACTGCGGATACCGTGGGCAAGCGACGATGGATCGCCCGGCTTCACCCATACCGCTTCATCGTGGCGCAGGATCTCCCGCAATGCCGGCAGGTCACTGGCCACGATGGCGCAACCGGTCGCCATGTACTCGAACAGCTTGATGGGCGAGGTGAACGCGCTGTCCGTGTCGTCTCGATTGGGCAGCACGGCAACGCACGCCTCGCCCAGACGCGACATGACCTGTGCATGGGTCAATCTGCCCGCGAATTCGACAGCCGCCCCGGAAGGGGCGCATTGGGATTTCAATTCGGCTATCCGCGGCCCGTCCCCGCCCAGCAGGGTAATCTTGCAGCCTGCCAGCTGGCCCGCGGCCGAAACCAATTCGCTGACGCCTTTCCAGGGAAAGAAGCTGCCGGCGTAGACAATGCGCTGCGCCGCCTCGTCCCAATGCTTTGCCGGCAGCGAAGCAGGGCGATCGACCCCGTTGGGAACCACCTCGATGGCACCCCGGGCCCCGTACAGCGCTTGCAGGCGCATCGCTGTTGCGGCGGAATTAGCTACGATCATCCCGGCCGCGCGCATGATGCTGCCTTCCAGCGCCCGGTTTGCCGCCCGTTTGGCGGATGCAGCCGTGTCACCAAAGACTTCGTGCGCTTCATAGACGAAGCGCGCCTGCGGTAGCGAGCCGGCAATCCGCGCCGCCAGTTTCAAATGCCGCACCAGCAGGAGTTCCTGATCGAGAAGACCGCCAAGTCGACGCCGCAGGTTGGCGAAAAACAGGCGATTGGAATGCACGCCCGACAAAGGCCAGGGCAACGACCGCGCGACCGGAATGAGTTCCACACCCAGGGGACATGGAACCCCATAGTGCGCAAATGGGTCGACCGGCCCGCCAGGCCCCGCGACTGGCGCAAAAGCCAGTCGCACCCGAGCACCTGCTCTTGCCAGCGCAGCCACGGTGTTCACCGCCTGCAGCCCACGGGCACGCTCCAAGGGCAGGGGCTCCGGAAAAGCGTAGATCAAGCGCATCACCGGCCTTCGCGATCGCTCAGGCCTGCTTGCGCCCGGCAATGATCAGGCAGTCGCCGAACAGCACGTCGTCCGAGGTAATCCCCGGGTCGGGAAAACGACGCTTGCGCATATTGTTTCGAATCATGCCCGCCACCAGGTTATCGACCATGCGTTTTGCCCACTGTGGCTTGTAGAGTCGGGCGTCTGCCGTCACGCGTTCGATGGTCACGCCACTAGTCAGCAGGAAATAGTTCAATTGCCAGAAATACACCGGGCTGATGTGTGCATCATCGACGTCCTGGAACATGACCCGGTCGGGTGTCTGCATCAAGGGGCGAAAACGCGGGAAATACCCCGATAGCAGATACTTGAGGCGCGCATCCACTGAAAACGTGTTGGGCGTCGTGATGATCAGCCGTCCGCCCGGCTTGAGTACCCGGCACAGTTCACGAACGACAGTCCAGGGATTCTCGAAGTGCTCCAAACCCTCGATGCTGAAGACATGGTCGAAATGACCGTCCGGGAAGGGCAGCGGCTTGATCACATCATGCTGTCGAAAATGCACGCGTGGATCCGACAGCGAAAACGCCTGCGCGTTGATGTCCAGGCAATGGATATCGTCATATCCCTTCGCCAGGAGCGCCTGCGCGAAGGCGCCATGGCCAGCCGGAACGTCGAGAATGCGCCCCCGCGGCGCCCCGTCCAACAAGGCAAGCACCGCCGGGTATAGCGCCGGGGTGGCCAGCGCGCGGATGGCCTCGGTCAATCGAGCTCCGCCCAGAAATCACCGACCGCGAGACAATCCACCCGTCGCTCCGCCAGGGCACGGATCGCTTCGCCAGGTGCACAGACAATGGGTTCTTCGTGCACGTTGAAACTGGTGTTGAGCACCAGCGGAATGCCGGACAGTCCGCAGTAGGCCGCGATCAGCCGGTGATATCGCGGGTTGATTTCAGGCCGCACGAGCTGTGGGCGCGCGGTGCCATCGACGTGCACGACCGCGGGAATCCTGTCGCGCCACTCCGGACGAACATCGAAAGTCACCGTCATGAATTCGGCCGTATGGCGCGCTTTTTCGACGCCTATGAAAATCTCGTCGGCCCGTTCCGCCAGCACGCTTGGGGCAAAGGGCATGAACTCCGAACGATCCAGGCGCTGGTTGAGCCAGTCGTTGATCCGCCCTTCGGTGGGTCGCGCCAGCATGGAGCGATTGCCCAGCGCACGCGGCCCGAATTCCATGCGCCCCTGGAACCAGCCGAGGATCCGTCCGTCATGAATGGCGCGCGCAGCACGTTCGATCAACTCGGCCTCCTCGAGCCGCTTCGGCTTCAGTCCTGCCGCTGCAAAAGCCGACTCGATCTGCGCATCGGAATAGGACGGCCCCCAGTACACGTCATGCAGGGGTGGATTGTCGGCGAGCGCTGCGGCGTCTCGTGCCTGCAAATCGAGCAATGCGGCACCCACGCAGTTCCCGGTGTCGCTCATGGCCGGAAACACGAAAATGCCATCGACTTCAGGCAGCGCCGCGATCCGCTGGTTGAGCTTCACATTGGCGAACACGCCGCCATTGAGCGCAATCCGGCGCTGACCGGTATCGGCAAGGAACTTGCGCACCAGTTCCAGGACAACGTCTTCCAGCACCTTCTGGCAGGCGGCCGAGACATTCTCCCGGCTGTGGCCCTGAATCGCCTGCTTGAGGTATGCGTAGCGCCGGCCTTCGGATTGGGGCTGGCCAACGAATTCCGAGTCGAGACGGTTCTGGTCCGGCGACGTCCTGAATGCGCGCCGGAACGATTCATACAAGGGCGCCGGGTCACCCATGGCCGCGAGCCCCACCACCTTGCCTTCATGGCGCATGACGCGAAAGCCCAGCAGTTCGGTAATGTGACCGTAGAACGCGCCGGGGGACGCCCCGATCGCATCGGTGGCATGCATTCGTTCGTAGTGCCCGTTGCGCCATATGCCCGAGGTATGGCAGACATGGCGGTCGCCAACCCCGTCCATGGTGATGACTGCGCACTCCGTGAAACCCGAGTAGTACCCGGCCGACACGGCATGGGTCAGGTGATGGTCATAGAAACTCGGCTTGGCGCCATTGAATCGCTCACCTTGCAAGAACCTGTCACCGAGAAAATGGTCCTCGAACTTCTTGCCGCGGGACTCCAGCCGCTCGATGAAATTGCTGAGCAGCATCTGTTGGCGTTCTGCGCTCCTGCCGCCGCCGCGCTTGCGCAGGCGCGAGATCCTGCGCTCGAGTTCCTTCCCCCAGGTCTCGCGGATGAAATAGTCTTCGGGAAAGAACGTATAGAGCAATGCCAGCCTCTCCACGTCCGAGCGGCCCTTACCGGCAATCTCGAGCACGGCATCGATGGCAAGGTCGCCCAGCTTTCCCCCGTCGTTCTTGATGCGCGACAGGCGCTCGTCGGAAATCGCGGCGATGACGCGCGTCCCCTCGAAAATGGCCGCGGAGGATTCGTGGCCGGTTTGAATGCCGAGCGTCAGTGTCAAGATCGGGCTCTGGAAATTGGGTGGGGTTGCTCCAAGCCACCCTGCAAGAGGTCGGTGAGCCCGACAGCAATGCGTTCGAGCGCGAATTCCTCTGCCAGCGCGGGTAGCGCAAGGGTCCAGGCACGCAGTCGTTCAGGGTTACTCAAGGCAAAAATTATAGCATCGGCCAATGCTGCGGCCTGTCCACGGGGCACCACTTTTCCTGCATCGAAGCGCGATATCCAGTACGACACGCCGGCACCATCGCTACCGATGGTTGGAGTGCCCACAGCGGCCGCTTCGACTACCGCCATGTTCAGTCCCTCGCACAGGCTCGGGTTGACGTGCAAGTCCCCGGCGCAGAGATGGTGAAAAACGTCCAGCCCGTCCAGTCTCCCCGTTGCGACAATGCTATTCCTGACTCCCGCTTGATCCAACACCGGCCACACGTCGGAAGCCAGCGAGGGATGTTCCGGACCGCAAAGCAGCCAGCAAGCGCCCGGCACGGCCTTGACGATCTGGGGCCAGGCCTGCGCAAGAACGTACAGGCCTTTGCCCCGCTGATTCATGCTCAGTGTCACAACCAGCGGCGCATCCGGCTTCAGGCCGTAGCGTTCCCGGATGCCTTTGCGATGGCCATCCCTCCCGGCCAGAACTGCGGCCAATGCCGGGCGATCGGCAACGAGGTGGCTGGGCAGCACATGAATTTTCTCGCTCGCAGCGCCTTCCTCCAGCAACACCGTCCTGAGCATCGGTGACACCGGCCGCAGGACGTCCACGCCTACGAGCGAGTAGCGGATGATCCAATCGGTCATGGGCGTTCGGCGATGCCCATACTCAGCCTCCGGACAGTCAAGAATGTCCCCGCCGATGTAAGTCACCAATAGACATTGTGAAAGCAGCCCCAGACGCTTCGCGAAGCCCGCCGGGATCGCGTAGCTGAATCCATCGCTTGCCACGATCGCATCGGGTTGAAAGTGGCGAGCAGCCTCTGCGACCACGAGCATGCGATGCACGAGATTTCTTCCATCAAACGCGCGCCGAAACACGCGGTCGGCCAACCAGGTCACCAGGCGCAGCAACCCGCGGGACGGGTCGTACCACAGGGTGCGGATACGATCACCCGGCTGGCGATGCCATTCGGCAAATTGTCGCTTTGGGCCGGGGCGGCGCTCTTCCAGCACACACACCTCGTGCCCCATGCGCACCAGTTCCGACAGTATCGCGTGCTCGCCCGTCCAAGCCTTGGGATGAAGATAGAGGATTCGCATAACCTCAGCCTGGAGCATCCGGGAAATTCATGGCGGGCGCGGGAACCTTCGTGACTGCCTCCAGCGCTTTTGCCAAACGCGCCCTGAATGCGTCATGCGAGAACTGCGCCAAATGTCCGGCAGCGCGCCTCGGCTCAGGTCGCATCGCGCCGTCCAGCAGACGCTCGAGCAGCGCTTCGAAGCTGCGGCCCCGGTCCAGACGCGGATCCTCGAACAGGAATCCGGTGACCCCGTCTTCGACGCTCTCCGTGAAGGGCGGCGCGCGCACGGCCAAGACAGGCGTATTGCAGCATTGCGCCTCGATAAGGTTGAGACCCAGTGCTTCCTTTTCCGGCAGTCCCGACAGCACATAGTCCAGCATCGGATAGAGTCGAGCGACATCGTCCTGCTGCCCCCACAACCGCACCTGCCGGCGCATTGGAACGAGCGCCCGTTTCAGGTCACGGACCGAGGCATAGCCGCCGCTGCCGAATATTTCCAGACTGACCGAGGGATGGCGCGCCAGTACCGGCGACAGAATCGAAAACATCAACGGAAACTGCTTGATCGGGGTGATCCTGGAAACGAGGCCCAGCGTCAGCCCAGGCCGGCGGACGAACGCGCCGGCAGAGCCTGCCCGCGTGAATGGCACACCCAGGGACTCCAGTGAGCCCAGCACCCGGTCGCGAAATTTTCTCCTGTCCCAGTCGTACGGGCTCTTGGCCATGATCGACTCCTGAGGCCGACCAAGCGACATGCGGGGGGCAAGGTCCGCAACGCCGTACAAGGGTTCCGAATGAACATTTTTCAATCCGCGCGCGATGGCGCTGGCAATCACATGCCTGGAGACTGCAAACAGCCGGCGGTAATGTGGCAGGCCGGCGGGAAACCGATCGTATAGTGGCATGTGCAGCATGCCGGTCAGGAGGGTTCGCGACGCAAGACGGGTCGCGACGTCGACCGGCAAGGCTGAGTGCGTGATTACCAGCGCCCCCGCCTGTGTGATGCCGGCCTCGACATCGGCGAGCGTTCGGACCGGCACCCACGTCACCCCCGCTGGAATGAGCGACGACCAGAACGGCGCATCGGCATGCACGAACAGTACGACCGTGTAGCCCAATTCGTGCAATGCCGCAGTCTGAAAACGAGTGAAGATTTCACCGCCGCCCAGGCTGAGTTGAAGGTTGATCTGGTAGCAGATGCGATTTTCAGTTGCCATCGCGTCCAGCGGCCACTTGTGAGGCTTGGGCGCGCCGCAAATTGTGCACCAGCATTGCCTCAAACTCGCCGGCGGTCCGGGCCAGCCCCAGCTCTTCCCGGGTGCGAGTCGCCACCCCCAGCGGCCCCGCCGGCCCCGGGCCCAGGCGCAGTCCTTGCGCGATCGCGGATGCAAAGCGTTCGGGATCGCGTCCTTCGACGATCAGGGCCGCACCGATCTTGCCCAGCCAATATCCACATCCGACGAGGTCGGTCATGACCGTGCGCGTCCCCGTCAGCGCGGCCTCCACCGCCGAGTAGTTGAACGTGTCGATATAGGAAGGCACCAGGTGCAGGTCCGCCGCGGCATAGTAGCGCTTGACATCGCCGGGAGGGATGTTGCCCGCGAAAACCACAGAAGCAAGAATTCCAGATTCAGTGGCAATACGTTCCAGAAATGCGCGATAACTGCCCACGCCTTCGACGATGCGGTCGCCGCCACAGATAATGAGCCGAATCCGCGCGCGCTCGCGATGGGCGATCGCAATGGCGCGCAGGGCAAGGTCCAGCCCTTTGAACGGCGTCAGGCGACAGGCCGCCACCAGCAATTCACAGTCGTCTGGCAATCCATGGCGCTGCAGAATGTCGCGCCGACTCTCGTCGCGAAAGACATCCAGGTCGCCTTCGATGCACATTCGATCGGTATAGTGCAGGGGAACGACCGTGATGGTCTCCGGGGAGATTCCGCCCCGCACCAGGACATCGCGTGTCACCCAGGAGTTGGCGCGCACACCGTCCGTGCGCCGAAGCACCCAGCGCTTTACGGGTTCGCGCCACCAACTACTCGGCTCGCCGGGGTAATCCAGCTTTACGCCCAGGAGCTCATGGTCATGAACAGTTACGACCCATCGGAACGGCATCAGATAACTCAGCAATGCCGGAAACACGCCCAACCAGTCTCCCTCGATCGCGTACACATCGCAACGCGTTTCGCGGATATAGCGATAGATGGCGTAGAGGGTGGTCATGAACCGTCGGCCGAGCAGCGGCTTCAACAACTTGTCCGGAAGCCACAACCAGGGATTGCGGCGCTCATTGTGTATCGCGATGATCTCCACGCCGTCTTCCTGCAGGCGCGTGAACCGGGCGCTGGTGGGCACCCTGGCGTCCTCTGTATAGACGGCCACCTGATGGCCGCGCCGTACCAGCGCCTTGGCCATCTCCAGGTGCGGTGAGCGCCAAACGCTGGTCGCCACAATGCCAATTTTCATTGAATTTCCACCTAGCTTGCGACCGCGAACTGCTGTTTCCACAAAGCCAGCACCAGCAATGGCCAGAGTCGATTGCCGTGATTGCCCCTTCCGGACACGTGTTCGCTGACGTAGCGATCAACCACATCCTGGCGAATCCACGGCGCCAGCGTGCGGTTTCCGACCAGCACATCGCGCATCATTTCCGACAGGTCCTCCCTGAGCCAGCGTCCTATCGGCGCCGAAAAACCCTTCTTCGGCCGGTCCATGAATCCCGGAGGAACCCAGTCACGGAATGCCTCCTTGAGGATGTGCTTGTGCCGTCCGGTTGCCGACAACTTGTAGGCTCCCGGCAAGGAAAAGGCGAATTCAACCAGTTCGTGGTCAAGGAACGGTGAGCGGCACTCCAGGGAGTTCGCCATGCTCGTCACATCCACCTTGAACAGAATGTCCTCCGGAAGGAAGGTTTCCAGATCGAGGTGCAAATACCGGTTCAGCATGTCGCCCCCCCCGGACGCACCCGCGCGGAAATGCCCCGCAAGATAGTCGGTGGTGCGCGTATTGCCGATGGCTTCCTGAAATTCCGGCGTCAGCAGCGGGCGCTTCTCCTGATCGGTGAAAAATGCGAGCAGGTGCTTGTATCTCCCGATGCCATCCATGCCCAGAATCTGGTCGGCTCGCGTGGATGGGAACGGCGGGCGACGCTTCCCCGGCCGCATCCGATTCTCCAGTGCCACCGTCAGCCTACGCAGCTCGCGCCATGCAGGAACCAGTCCGCGCCGCGCCAGCCAGTCCATGCGGCGCATCTGGTAGAAGCGCCGGTAGCCCGCGAATGCCTCGTCACCGCCATCACCTGTCAGCGCGACGGTTACCTGCGAGCGCGCGAAATGCGAAACGCAGTAGGTCGGCATGACGGAATTGTCCGCCAGCGGCTCGCCCAGGTGCGCGATCATCCGCGGCATGATGTCGGCGGCATCGGCCTTCACCATCATTTCATGGTGGTCTGTCCCCAGGTGCCGCGCCACCTCGCTCGCAAACGGCAGCTCGTTGAATTTCTCGTCTTCGAACCCGATGGAAAATGTTTTCAGCGGCGACGCCCCCAGGCGCGCCATGGCCGCCACCGTGATGCTGGAATCGATGCCTCCCGACAGGAATGCGCCGAGCGGAACATCCGACACCAGCCGAATTCGGGTCGACTCCAGGACTTTCTCGCGCAGCGCTTCACAAGCATCGCCAAACGACAGGACGCTGCGACGTGCCAGGTCGATCTCCCAGTAACGAAAGATCTTCTCTATCCGCCCGTCTTTCACGGTCATTGCATGAGCTGGCGGCAACTTGCGGATGGCGGCAAACCCGCTCATCGGTGCCGGGATGTACTGGTAGGTCAGGTAATGATCGAGGGCCTGAAAATCCGGGCTTCTCGACAACGACGAATCCAGCGCGAACAGCGCCTGGATCTCTGAGCCGAACAGGAAGGCGCCATTGGCTTGCGCGTACACCAGTGGCTTGACGCCAAGCCGGTCGCGCGCCAGCGACAGTCGGCGCTCCTGGCGATCCCAGACCGCGAATGCAAACATGCCGCGCAAGCGGATGAGACAGCGCTCAAGCCCCAGCTTCGCGAACAGCCGAAGCAGCACTTCGGTGTCCGAGTGTCCTGCGAAAGTCTCCCCTGCGCCCGCCAGTTCGGCGCGCAATTCGGGGAAATTGTAGATCTCTCCATTGAACACGATGACGTAGCGGCCATCCGGGCTCGACATCGGCTGGTGTCCGGCCTCGCTCAGGTCGATGATGGACAATCGGGCAAAACCCAGCTGCGCATCACCTTCCCGCCATGTGCCCTGGTCGTCCGGCCCGCGGTGGTGAAGGCTGGCGATGCCGGCCTCGACGCCCAGTGGACGTCCGGACAAGCCGCCTACGATGCCGCACATGGCATCACTCTCTTGGAACCGGTTGCAAAATGACATTTTGCAACCTCCGAGGTAGCGGAGCATGAGGAGAGTATCCCCTCATATCGCAACAGGCTCTTGGGCTGCATTGGACCATTGAAGCTCATCACTTGCCGCTCCGGATCGACAATAAAGACTCCAGCTTCGCCGCGTTGGCTGCCCAGGTAAAGTCCGACTCGGCGCGCGCTCGCGCCGCGCGCCCCATGCGTTCCATCGCACCGCTGTCCTTGCACAGGTTTGCCATCGCAACAGTCCATGCCGAAGCGTCGCCTGGCGCCAACAAACGACCGGTCACGCCCTCAACGACGATCTCCGGCAAGCCGCCATTGTTCGAGGCAAGGACCGGGAGCCCGCATGCCATCGCCTCGACCACGCTGATACCAAATGCCTCCTCGCCGACCGAGGGCTGGAGGAAGATATCGGAATTTGATAACAATTCAGGCAGCGCTTCGTGGCGCATGGCGCCCGCAAAGTGCACGCGCCGGGACACTCCCAGCTTGTTCGCAAGTGCTGCAAGGGAGGCGCGCTCGGGCCCGTCGCCGATCACCAGGTAATGTATGTGTGCGGGGAGCGTTGCGACAGCCTCGATCACAATGCGCGTCCCCTTCCATCCCACCAGCCGCCCCACACTGACCAACAGGATGTCGTGATTCCCCACGCCGAAACGCGTTCGTACAGCGTCGTCCCGCTCACCGGGCAGAAAGGCGCCGGTATCCACGCCATTGTGGATGACGTCCACCTTGCGGCCATAGCGGGCCGCGATCTGGCGCGCGTTGTAGCCACTCGAAGACACCCAGTGCGTCACCGCATCGGCAAACCAGCGGTCGGCGGGGAAAAAATCGGTGCCGCCGGAGCGAAACAACGTCTGCGCTGTCACGCCTCGATGGCGTGCCCGCCACAAGACGGGAAAATCGAAGGGCTTGTTGATGATGATCGCATCGTATCGGGTCGCAACGAGATGCGCCATTGCGTGCCGGGCGAAAGACAGTCGTTCTGCCAGTCGACGAAACCGCACACCGAAGTCCGGCCATTCCTTTTCCGCTCGAAACGGGAACT
The DNA here is from genome assembly GCA_947478805.1 of Betaproteobacteria bacterium. GTDB lineage: Bacteria > Pseudomonadota > Gammaproteobacteria > Burkholderiales > SG8-39 > CAIYPG01. The sequence goes on from CANJXQ010000013.1 coordinate 40,537, forward strand.
GCACCAAGGCCACTTCGTTGTGACGGGCGGAACCGCGATTGCCGGCGACGATCGTGACCGAATGGCCGCGTCGCGCGAGCGCGCGCCCAGCCTCCCAGCAATAGGTCTCCAGCCCCCCAGCCAGGTAGGTCGCGGTGACATTGTAAAAACAGACCCGCATCAGTGACCGCCGGCCTGGTCTGAGTCCCGACGCGACAGAAACCCCAACAATGCGCCGTTCAACGCCCAAAACATCAACGCGCCGTCCCTGAGGAAAAAATCATTGGTCATGTTCCTGGTGACGACGCCAATGATGAGCATGATGCCCGCAATGGCCGCCAGCCGGCTGAAGGTCTGGGGGCTATGCAGGTGTTTCCAGTACTCCCGGCAAAACGACAGGAACAGGCCCAACAGAACAAGCATCCCCGGCCACCCCATGGCAATGCCATAGGTGAGGAATACGTTATGGGGATGCCACAGCAGGGCTTCGGGACCTGACTTCGGCACCAGATCCGGATAGGCCCTTTTCATCGTTTCGCGACCAAAACCGGCTCCCAGGACGGGATGCTCCTGGATTCTCTCGAATACGCGCCGCCAATGCTGTGGCCGATGGTCGTCGCTCAATGACTGGAGTTCCGGCGGACTTTGGCTCACCTTGATCGCATGCACCGCCAACGCGGCCGCCACGGCAATCACGAGGCACGCTGCCACAAACACGGCCACCGCGCGACCCGTCATTGCTGCCAGCCCGGACTTTCTGACCAACAAGGCAGCCGCGACAAACTGCGCGCCGTACGCGATCCAAACAATGCGCTGTTCGCTCGCCACAACGGCGACCAGAATGACCGCGGCGGCCGTCCATCCGACCCAGCGCAGTCGATCCTCTCGCGCAAACGCCATCAACAGTGCGGGGGGAGCAACCACCGCCAGCGATGCGTAAGCCCCGACACCCGTATGGCCTCCGCCGATGTCCCAGCGCCCGATCCCGAAATAGACCACCAGCGCCCACAGCCCGATCCCCGCGGTAGCGGCGATGAAAACCCGCCCCCACAATTGCAGCGTCCCGGCATCGCGCGTGACGGCAAAGAAAGCCACGAACGCCATCATGGCGTAGCCGATCTCGTTCTTGATCTCGCCCAGGCTGTATGACACGTCGACGGCATAGCCAAGCGATCCCACCGATAGCGCAATCCAAACCAGAAGCGCCGGTTTGCCAGGAATCGATGGCGGCGCAAGTTTTCTCCAGGACAGCAGAGCCACCACAAATGCCGCGGCAAGGAAAACGAGGCGCAAGGCAACCGTGCCCGGAAATGGCAGTATGAACAGCAGCCCTGCGAAGGGCACCAGCATCAAGTACGCGCCTGTGCCCGGGCTCATGCCAGCACCTGGTCGTACAAGCGCTCGACATCGTTGGCAATGTGTCGCCAATCGAACCGGGCCTCCACCATCTCACGGGCCACCTTGGCCTGCAGATCGCGTTGCAGCGGCGCTTCCGACGCCTTGCGTATGGCGTTGCCCAGTTCTTCGGCGCTGGCGTCGCCATCGACCAGGAACGCGTTCTCGCCATCCTTCATGTACTCCGTCATTCCGCCTTTTCGCAGCGCCATGACAGGAACATGCGCCGCCATGGCTTCGATGGCGACCATTGAAAAAGGCTCTTCGAATCGCGAGGGGATGACCAACAGGTCCGCCAATCCATACAGTCGGCCCATTTCATTCGGCAACACCGATCCCAGTACGGTGTGCGGCACGTCACGGAGCCGTTCGGCCAATTCGAGCGAAAAATGCACCCGCTTGCTGGTGACCGGGTCGCCGGATGGCCACTCGCCCAACAGAACGAGGTGAAACCGGTCTTTTGCAAGCCCACGCAAGGCATCGACCAAGCGGTCCGCGCCCTTCTCGGGCGAGATGCGCCCCGCGTACAGGACGACAAACCAGTCAGCAGGGACCCCGAACTCGTCACGCAGACCCAGCCTCTCGTCTTCAGTCGCTCGTGTTGGGGGATAGGCGGCAATATCCACACCATTCGCCAGGGTGATGAATCGATCGGCCAATATCCGTCTCTGCCTGTACCAATCGCAGATGTAGTCACTGCACCCGACCAGGGCTGCCACGCGCGGACCGATTTCGTCATCTTTCTCGTTATGCATGTGCAGTATCACCTTCGCACCCGGCACACCCTGCACCACCGGCAACACGAATCTTGGCGCATTGTGGATATGAACGATGGCGGGCCGGATCGATCTCGCGTAACGCATCGCGCGATCGATGTACGAATACGGATCGAGACGGGTTAGCTTGCGAAACACGCGATTGTAGGCGCGGCCCATGCGAATGCGATGGTAGTGAACGTCGCCATCGAACTCCCGGTCCAGTCGGGTCGGATGCGGAACACTGACGACGTGGGCCTGGTATCGCGTCATACGGTGCGCAACGGCGTCGATCCACTGCTCGACGGCAGCCCCTTTTGTCGGCGGAATCGGGTGAACCTCCTGCGACATCATCAGGACACGCGGCTTCATGGTTTGATGCTCGACATCAGCAATCCAGAGGCAGTCGAAAAAACGGCATCGACTTCTATACCTTCCATGCCCGCATCAACGGATCCTTCCAGCGTGATGCAGCGTGGATTGTCCAGCGGCATGAGGTTCCTGCCCGGGTACCGAGGGTGATACAGCGCAACCATCGGGATTCCCAGGGCGCCCGCAATATGCGTGGGGCCGGTATCGACGCCGACGTACAAGGCCAGCTCCCGCATGACCGCGGCGCTTTCGCGCAGCGCGAGCTGGCCGGCGGCGATCGTGACGCGCCCAGGCAAGGCCTTCTCGAAAGCGGACACCCTCTCCCTAGCCGCCGCGTCCCCCAGGACGATCAAATGCGCATTGGGCATTGCAGCACACAGGCGGCGCGCAAGTTCCAAGAACCGCTCCATGGGCCAATCACGATGCGCCTTGGTCGGGAAGCTGAAAGGTTGCAATCCGACGAGGAGGGACCCATTCTTTGATCCCTGTTGCGCAATCCATCGCCGAGCGTGGCGCCTTTCATCCTCGGTAACACGGTATGCAAGTCGAACATCGCGCACTTCCACCGACGCCGCCTCCACCAGCAACGCACGCTCGCGAACGGCGTGGAGCGATGCGTCTTCCGGCACCGGCACGCGCAGCACCTGCCCCTTGATTGGTCGAAAAACCGGGTGATCAAAGACGACGCTTCGATCCGCCACCCGCAAGCAGTACCGCAGCAACGAAGGCTCAGCACCCCAGCAGATCGCCACATCGTGGCGTTTCCTGACAATCACGGAACGGAACCAGGCCGAGTTTTTTGTAATGGGTGCCAGTTCATCGATGAAATCCAGATGGCGCAGCACATCCATGCGTTGCGGATGGGCAAGCACAGACAGGTGCGCGCATGCAGCCCGCAGCGCGCGCAATGCCGGGGTCACCAACAGCGTATCGCCAATCCTGGACACGATGACCGCGCATACGCTCGCGCCCGCGTGAATGCGGATTGGGTCGATCGAGGTGCTCATGCCAGATTCGCCAGAAAAATGCGCTCCATCTCACCGACCATGCGCTCCGCGGCGAAGCGCTCCCGCGCCATGGCCAGCCCGGCAGCACTCAGGGACAAGCGTAGCGCGGGATCGTCCTTCAGCGCGGATAGCGCGCCGCGCAGGGCGTCCACATCCCTCGGGGGCACCATCAGGCCCGTCTTTCCGTGCTCGACGATCTCGCCGATGGACCCAATGGGCGTGGAGACCACGGGACAGCCACAGGCCATCGCCTGCATGATCGATTGCGGAACGCCCTCGTTGGCGTAGGAGGGCAGGGCGAAAACGTCGAAGGCTCGAAGCCAGGGTGCTACTTCCTCCTGGTTGCCGGGCATGAGAACCTGTTCCTCCAGGCCGAGCGTGCGGACCTGGGCACGCAGATTGTCGCGACCCGGACCGTCACCAACGATGACAAGCAACACACGTTTATCACCCAGCGCCGCAATCGCGTCCACGAGAAACCGGTGGCCCTTCCAGCTTCGCAGGGTCGCCACAATGCCGACGATGAAGCGATCCAGCGGCAGCGCCAAACGCTCACGCGCGTCGATGCGATCGCCGGGCGCAAAGCGCTCCAGATCGATTCCCGTCGGCACCGAGGTTACGCACCCGGGATCCAGCCCCGCTTCTTCAATGACCTGTTGGCGAAGGGCCTCTCCGGTGGTGACCACGTGTGCTGTCGCCCTGCCGTACAACCAACGTGTCGCGGCATTGCGCGAGATGGGGGCGGAGATGTGACGCGTCCGTACCAATGGGGCGCGTCTTGATCGCGGCAGGGTCATCAGCGCCAACGCGGTCAGCCAACTGTCTGTCGAACTGTGGCTGTTGATGACGCTCCAGGGCCGCGACAGCACCGCGCGTCGCATGGCCCGCACGCCAAGGACGCGTTTGCGGGCTATCGGCAGCGGCATCACGGCGAGGCCCCGCCTTGTCGCCTCAACGAAAATTCGCGACTCCGGCGGAGCCGCAACGCAGATATCGTGCCCCCGGCGCTTGAATCCTTCGGCCTCGGTAATGATGCGAAGTTCCTGCCCGCCCCAGCCGCATGATGACTCGGTGTGCAAGACCGAGAGCCGGGTCATGCCTCCACAGCCTCCGGGTCCAGCGCGAACTGGATCCGATAAAGCTTCGCATACAGGCCGTCGCGTGCCATCAACTGCGCGTGATTGCCCGTTTCGACGATCTTGCCACGTTGCAACACCACGATGCGGTCAGCCCGCTCGACCGTGGACAGGCGATGCGCGATGACGATGGTTGTGCGCCCACGCATCAACGTCTCTAGGGCCTCCTGGACATGGCGCTCCGATTCGCTGTCCAGCGCCGAGGTTGCCTCGTCCAGCAACAATATCGGGGCATTTTTCAAGAGCGCCCGCGCAATGGCCAAGCGCTGGCGCTGACCGCCTGAAAGGCGCACGCCATTCTCGCCGATCAGCGTGTCGAAACCTTGCGGCATCTCGCGAATGAATTCGATTGCGTGGGCCGCTTGCGCGGCCGCCTCGACGGTGGCTCGACTGGAAGTCGCGAGGCGCCCATATGCGATATTGGCAGCCACGGTATCGTTGAAAAGCGCGACATCCTGGCTCACCAGCGCGATGTTCGCCCGCAGGCTCGCCAATGTCAGGTCCCGGTAGTCCACGCCGTCGATCAGGATCTTTCCCGCATCAGGCAGATAGAACCGCGGCAACAGATTGACCAGGGTCGACTTGCCCCCGCCCGATGGCCCTACCAAGGCGACCGTTTCTCCGGGCTCGATGACAAGATCCAGGAGATCCACTGCCTTGCGGCTGGCACCCGGGTAGGCAAAGGTCACGGATTGCAACTCGATCCTGCCCGTGGCCTTTTCCAATTGCCGCTCACCGCTGTCGGGTTCCGGCACGGCATCCAGGAGTTCAAATACGCTTTCCGCGGACGCCAGCCCGCGCTGCAGGGGGGAATTCACATCGGCGAGATGCTTGAGCGGGGACAGCAACATGAGCATTGCCGTGATGAAGGACACGAATCCCCCGACCGTGAGCGCATCCGACGCCGACTCCGACACCGCTATGGTGATGATGATGGCCAGCGCGATGGCGGCGAACAGTTGCGCGATCGGCACCGTGGCTGCCGCCGCAATGGTCTGGCGCATGTTGAATCCGCGCAAGGCCTGGCTCGCGCGATCGAAGCGGCCGGATTCGTAGGATTGCCCGCCGAACACCTTGACCACCTTTTGGCATTCGACAGCCTCCTCCAGCACTTCAGTGAGATTGCCCATGGCCTTGAGTGACTCCTGGCTCATGTGCCGCATGCGCTTGGAAAAAAGGCGGATCGCCAGCGTGATTCCCGGCGCGATGATCAGCGTGATCATGGTGAGCTTCCAGTTCAGGTACAGCATCCACGCGAGCAGGCCGACGACGGTGAGAGACTCGCGAACGAGAACAGTCAGCACTGCGGTGGCCGCGCCGATCGCCCCCCCGATATCGTTGGTCACCTTGGATATCAGCACCCCGGAGGACTGGTTGTCGAAAAAACCCATCGGCTGCATCAGCAAGCGATCGAACATGACGCGGCGAATGTCCAGGACCAGGCGGTTGGACACCCAGCCCATGGTGTACGAAGAGACGAACGTGAGCACTCCGCGAAGAAGGAAGATGCCGAGAACGGCCGCGGGGATCAGATACAGGTGCGTGGTATCGCGCTTGACGAAGCTGCCGTCGAGCAGGGGCTTCATCATGGCCGGAAACAAGGGTTCGCTTGCTGCGGTCAGCACCATTGCCAGAAGCGACAAGGCAAACACGCGCCAATGCGGCCGGACGTAGCCCAGCAGGCGCAGGTACAGCTCCCGGCTAGAGCGGTTCGTCAATCAGATACCCTCGGGCCCCTGATGCGGACGGTGCAGCATCGAGACTCTTCTGGAAAGAGTTGAATTGTAACAGTTTTTAGGGTTTCCCCGACCGAACACAGCGGTGCCGTTCGATCCCGGACACACTGCTCCAGCCCTCAAATACCGCGCTTAACTCTGCTGGTCAGCGAGGGGGTCGGAGCCGAGCAGTTCACGATACAGCTGGAACAACTTTTCCGACATCGCGGCCAGGGAAAGTCCTTCCGCCACGGCGCGTGCGCGCTCTCCCATGAGCTTGAGGTTTGGCGGTGACATAAACGCCAGGTACCCGGACAAAGCCACCGTATCCATGGCATCGCAAACCCAACCATCGGTACCCGCAGTCAGCAGTTCGGCTGCACCGCATTGCATCGAAGTCGCAACCGGGAGCCCGCTCGCCATGGCCTCCAGCGCCGCATTGGGAAAGGGATCGTAGAGTGTCGGCAGCACGAACGCATCGGCCATGCCGTACCAGGGCGCAGGATCGGCCTGCGCCCCCGCAAAGTGTACTTGCCGGGCAACGCCCAGCTTCTCGGCTTGCCGGCGATACCGCTCGGCGTGCCGATCGGCGCCAACCACCACCACAAAGGCATCCTCTCGCGACGACGCAATGCCCGCAAAAGACTCCAGCAGGCGGCCAACGCCCTTGCGCTCGAATCCGGAGCCCAGCAACAGGAAGACCGTGGCTTCGGCCGGAATGCCAAGGCGCGAGCGCATGGCCTCGCGCCATTGCACGCGCAAACGCGGGTGAAAGCGATCGAGATCGACCCCGTTATGGATCACGCGAAGCTTGCCCTCGTCCACGCCAAAGTGGGAGCGAACTTCAGCCGCCACCATGCGTGAATTGCAGATGACCGCGCGCAGCCGCGCGCTTGCGAACAGGCGACGCTCGGCAGCCAGGGTGTAGCGGTGCCATGGGCTGGCCGACTGCGCCATGCGCCGCAACGCGCCCAGCGTGCGCGCGCGGTTCAGGAGCCATTGCGCATGCACACCATCCCCTGCACGGTAGATATCGCAGCAGGCGATCCGCTCATGCGACTGCACGAGATCGAACTTGCCCCGGGCCGCCGCGCACGCGGCGCGTGCGAAGCTCCAGTCGCGCCAAGTGCGTCCCACATAGGGCGGGTCGCACAGCAAGACGCTTGCGCCAGACTCGGACGCCCCTCCGCGCCAGTCGCGCGCAATCAGCGTCAGCGAAACATCGTGCTGGGCGTCCAGCGATCGCATGGCCTGCTCGACGAAGCGCTCTGCGCCGCCAAACGGGTTGTAGCGCTGGCGAATCAACGCGAGCTTCATTCGCTCAATGCCTCTACCGCGTCTCGGCGAGCAACGCGTCGATGGCGGGGAGAACTTTTGATTCGGGCAGGGTAGTCAGGCATTCGCTGACCTTTCCGCCCCCGCAACCATCATTACCGCAGGGCCGGCAGCGGTACTCCAGCGACGAGACGACACGATGCGGGACCTCCCAAGGCCCCCACTCGGCATCGCCGCTGGGGCCGAAAAGTGCCACCACGGGCGTCTGCATGGCCGCCGCAATGTGCATTGGCGCCGAATCGACGCCAATGAAAAGCTTGGCTCGCCGCGTGAACGCGGCAAGCTCCTTCAACGACAATTGGCCCGAAAGATCGACGATGCGCTCGCGCGCACTCGATCTCTCCTTGATGGCGGAAAGCAGCTTTCGCTCGTCGTCCGTCGGTGCCGCGGTCAGCACCACACGCTCTCCCCGTCCGATCAGCGTATCAATCAATGCCGCCATGCGATCGACCGGCCAGCACTTGAATTGCCAGCGCGATGCAGGATGAATATGGACAAAGCCCTTCTCCTTGAGACCATGCGCCTCGAGCAGCGCAACCGCCCTCGCCTCGGCCTCGGCACCAGGCACCAGGACAAGCCTGCGATCCTCTACCGACGGCTGCACGCCGATTCGACGCAGTGCATCGAGATTCCAGTCCACCATGTGTCGCAGGGCATTTTTCGGCAGGGCGATACGGTGGGTGAAGCTGCGCTTCCAGAACTTTGGCTTGCTGGCGTACCCAGGAGCAACCGAGAAGCGGCAACCCAAAGAACGCGCGAGCCACGCGCCGCGCGGATGCTCGGAGAGGTGGATGAGCAGGTCGTAGCGCCGGTCGCGCAGCCGGGAAAACAATTGCCATTCTGCGGCCAGTCGCGTCAACGCTCCTGCATTCTTCCATGCGCGATCGATGCAATGCACCTGCGAGATTGCCGGGTGGAGCGTCAGCATGTCGCGCGTATCCCCATAGACCAGGGCGTCGATTTGCGCATGCGGTGCGTGTGTCTTCAGCGTCGAAAAAACCGGGGATGTCAGAAGCACATCGCCGTGATGGCGCAGCTTGACCACCAGGACACGCTTTACGGCGGCAAGATCAATGCGGTCGGCAGGCCCGGTCAACATGGCCCGCACCATAGCAGAAAAAAAGCGCTTCAGAAAACCCGCTCATGCAACCGAAGAGCCACTACATGAGCACGGTCATGCAGCACAAGCTGCATCCTGCGGCGCCAGGAAACCGGCTTGCCGGGTGTCCTTCCACCCGGCCCGCAAGTGTTTGCGTGCCTAACAGAACTGAGGGGACACTCCCCTCAATTTTCCCTGCTTCAGGGCGCCTGACGGTGATTCTGTTCTGCGCTCCTAGCGAAATCGCAGTTCCAGCGTCCCCTGCAGGGTTCGCCCGGCTTGAGGGTAGGCATTGAACGACGTTCCTGCGCCGTTTCGAATCCCGTAGCTGTAGTACTGCTTGTCCAGGACATTGTTGATGGCCAGCGATGCAGTCCAGTCCTTTCGTTCATGCGTCAGCTTGAAGTCAACCAAGTCATAGGCCGGCATGCGCGCGGGAAAGCTGTTCGTCTGGTCGTTGTCATAGTATTGCTTGCCCACGTGCCTTGCGACACCGCGCAATTGCGTCCGCTCGTCGAAGCGCCATGAAAATCCGGCATTCGCTGTTTCACGCGGGACCAGCGGAATGAATTTTCCACTGACATCGACGCCGCCGATCATGCCATTGCGAAATTTGGCCTCCGTTGCCGATACGTTTCCAAACAACGAAAGGTTCTGCGTCGCGTCATAGGAGATTTCGAACTCCAGTCCCTTGCGCGACGTCGGCGGCAGGTTGATATTGGAAAACGTCGGGGAAAAGAAGTGGATTTCGTTGTTCAATCGCATTTCATAGGTGCTCGCCCTTGCGCGAAGCCCCTCGCGACGATATTCCATGCCCACCTCGTGATCGCGCGAAGTCTGCGGTTCCAGCAAAGTCACGATGGCATCGAACAAGGGCCCGCCGAATTGCGCATAGCTTTCATCGATCGTCGCCGTCCGGAAGCTGTCCCCTGTTCGCGCATAGACGGCCAGTGTCCTGCTAAGGTCATGGCGCGCGCCGAGTTCCCAGGCTCGCGGCGCGCTCGTCTTCCTGCCGGTAGCATAAGCAGCAGGATTGATCTGATCCTTCGCTGTCGTGGTCACGCGGTGCTGGCGAAAGCCCACATTCACTTTGGTGTGTTCGCCAAAGGCCGTGTTGCTCTGGGCATAGAAAGCCTCATTCTGCTGAGCCGCGACTACTCGTGCAGCCGGAGCGCCCAGCGTTTCCAGGCTGGTTGAACGGTTGGAAACGTAAGCCCAGTCGTCGGCATCCATGCCTACGATGAGACTGTGGTCCAATCCGGCGGCTCGAAACGGAATCTTGAGCCTTGGCGTGATCGACTTAACGTTCACGCGGGTATCGGTGTAGGTATTGAAGATCCCGAAGGCGTAGTCCTTGAGCAGCGAAGCGCGACCGCTTTGGCGGTAGCCGAGTTCCATCG
>CANJXQ010000014.1 GCA_947478805.1 Betaproteobacteria bacterium
ACCCGCGGACTCGACGAGCAGCGTCATCGTCCGCCTATTTGGTGTTGCTCCGGGTGGAGGTTACCGTGCCAGCCGTGTTCCCACGGCCGCGGTGCGCTCTTACCGCACCGTTTCACCCTTACCTGTACGGATCGACACTTGCGCATCGATCCTGGCGCTTGCGCGCCATCCCTGAAATTCAGGGGCCATCGGCGGTTTGCTTTCTGTTGCCCTGTTCATCGCCTTTGCCGGGAGTTGCCCCCCGGCTCCTGCGTCTGGGCGTTACCCAGCACCCTGCTCTTTGGAGCCCGGACTTTCCTCCCTGCCCGTATTCTGGACACGGCGACCGCCCGGCCGGCTTCACGGGGGGGAGTGTACTCCGCCAAAGGGTCCGTTAACCATCGGCACGCGAGCGCGGTGAAGGTTAACTGACCCTACGACCCGGCCTGAATTGCCAGGTATCGTCGTAATAGTGGGCATGCGCGTTGCCCGCGTGCCATCCCGGGATGCCGAGGACAGGCAATGGCGATAGCACGCGCGTCGATGCCAACGACTCAGGGCGGCCAAACCATGCCGCGGCGCGCGCGTCGAGCGCCTCCACCTGCTCGCCGTGCGGCCCTTCCAGTTCCCGGGGGTTCACGGCGAAGACCAGCGCCTTGGCCGTCAACCCGCGAAACGGCGAACGCAGCTTGTCGGCGAGCGCGTGGCCGAACACATGAAAGCGCATGTTGCGGGCGACGGCATCGCGCTGCACCCAGAACAGTTCCTTCCACTGGAAATTCGCCAGCAACTCGGCGAGCCTGGGGTCTGCGCATGCAACCAGCAGCCCGTCCTCGTCGAACAGCGTCAGCACATCGCGCGCCACCCCGCGCGCGTTCGCGGCGGCGGGCAGGGCTGAGTAGGCATGCTCATGGTGGAGGCGATTCAGCGCACGCTTGGTCTGCGGATAGGCGAGCCACGCCAATGCGTTGAAGGCATCGTGCCAGTTGTCCGGGCGCGTGACCACTTCGCCGCTGCGCCAGGCACGCTCCTCATAGCCTTCTGCGGCATCGCCCGCCGGTTCGTCACGAACGAAGCGGATCGGCCGGCCCGCGCCGGTGCAATGGGATGCATTGCACAGGGCATTGAGTTCATCGAGCGATGGCGGACTCGCATCCGGAGTCAGCGGCCCCCGGAAAAAATCATGCAATGGCGAGGGCATGGCACGCAGGAGGCGGCGCAACACTCAGGTTGCGCTGAGCGCGTGATTCCTGCCGCGCGCCAGGGCGCACACGACTTCCAGCAAGGGCGTCGCCACACCGGCCTCACGCGCCATGGCCAGGGGCTGACCGAGGATCGCCTCCACCTCGATGGGACGGCCGGCAAGAATGTCCTGCAGCATGGAGGGCTTGGAGCCCAGCGCGACGCCGATGGGCTGCGATGCTTTCACGGGATCGACGCGATCGCGGATGTCCCATCCAAGGGCGGCGGCGAGGGCTCCCACTTCGGTCATCAGTCCTCGCTTCAACTCGCGCAGCGCCGGGTCGTTGCCGGCATCGTAGGTCGACAAACAAGTCAGCGCCGACACCGGGCTGTTTCCCACGTTGAATGCCAGCTTGCACAGCACCTCGCGGCGAATATCCTTAGCGACAATGGCCCGCTGCCCCTCATTGGAGAACAGGCCTTGCGCCCATTGCAACCGCTCGCTGGTGGATCCATCGGGTTCGCCCAGCGTCCAGTCGTTGGAGCGCTTGTTGAGCACCAGCCCCGGCTCCAGTACGACGTTGCTGGAATCGACTACGCAACCGAGCGCGCGCTCGGGCCGGACCGCCGACCAGAGTTCACCCGCCGGATCGAGCAGCGGCAGGGTCGCGGCCGGTGCGGCGCGGCCAGCGAGCCCGTAACGCCACCACCAGGGAATGCCATTGACCGCGAAGATGGCGAAGGCATCGGGCGCGAGCAAGCGTGCGATGTGCCTGGCGACCGCCGGCGTCGAGTGGGCCTTCAGGGTGACGATCACGCAATCCTGCGGCGGCAGCGTGCCGGGGTCGTCGGTCGCAGCTGCCGGGCGCTCGGTGACATCGCGGCCTTCGGCGCGCAGCGTCAGCCCGCGCTCGCGAATGGCCGCCAGGTGAGGTCCGCGCGTCACCACCGACACATCCGCCCTGCCGGAACGAATCAGGCGCACCGCCAGGTTGCTGCCGATCGCCCCGGCGCCGAATACGCAGACTTTCATTGCATCACCTCGCGTGGAACCCGGTCCGGCCTCAGGCGTCCCGCGAGCTCAGGCCAGCTTCCACGCCAGCGATTCGCCCGCGCGCAGCGGCACCAGCGTCTCGCCGCCGAAGGAGAACTCGGCAGGCACACTCCATGGCATGCGCTGTAGCGTGACCGTCCCGGTGTTGCGCGGCAGGCGGTAGAAATCGGCGCCGTGGAAACTGGCGAATGCTTCCAGCTTGTCCAGCGCGCCGGCCGCCTCGAACGCCTCGGCATACAGCTCCAGTGCCGCGTGCGCGGTGTAGCAGCCGGCGCAGCCGCAGGCATGCTCCTTCAGGTGACGCGGATGCGGCGCGCTGTCGGTGCCGAGAAAGAACTTGGCGCTCCCGCTCGTTGCCGCCGCCACCAGCGCGCGGCGGTGCTCCTCGCGCTTCAACACCGGCAGGCAGTAGTAGTGCGGCCGCACGCCGCCCTGGAAGATCGCATTGCGGTTGTAGAGCAGGTGATGCGCCGTGATGGTCGCCGCCGCGTTGGAGGGCGCCTCGGTGACGACCTGGGCGGCTTCGCGCGTCGTGATGTGCTCGAACACCACGCGCAGCGCCGGGAAATGCTTTCGCACCTCGGCGAACACGCTGTCGACGAATACCCGTTCGCGATCGAACACGTCCACCCCCGGCGTCGTCACCTCGCCATGCAACAACAGCGGCAGGCCGTGCTTTTCCATCGCCGCAAGCGCCGGGAAGGCGCGTTCGAGTTGGGTGACCCCCGCATCCGAATTGGTCGTGGCGCCGGCCGGGTAGTACTTGAGCGCGTGCACGAAACCGCTGGCCTTGGCCGCCGCGACTTCCGCCGCAGAGGTGTTGTCGGTCAGGTACAGCGTCATCAAGGGCTCGAATGTGGCCCCCGCGCCGGCCTTCGGCCGCGCCGCGAGAATGCGCTCGCGGTACTCGCGCGCCAGCGCCACCGTGGTCACCGGCGATTTGAGGTTGGGCATGACGATGGCGCGCGCGAATTGCGCCGCCGTGTGGCCGACCACGGCAGCCAGGTGCGCGCCGTCGCGAAGATGCAGGTGCCAGTCGTCGGGGTGAACCAGCGTGATCGATTGGATTGAAGTATTCATGGGCGCCAATCATACCTGCTGCGAGGCACGAGCAATGGCGACTGGAATCGCCCCGTCACAGGCCCGAGGCGATGCGCCGTTCAGCCTTTCTTCGCCGGCTGCTTTCCCGCCAGTTCGAGCGCACGCTCGTAGACCTCTCCACGACGCAAGCCGGTAATGCCGCAGGCAAGCTTCACGCTTTGCGCCAGCGGCAGTTCCGCGAGCAAGGGCTTGAGCACGCGATCCAGTTCCGCGGTCGTTGCTCCCTTGCGCGCGCCCGCGCCCGTGACCAGCAGCACGAATTCGCCGCGCACATGGTTCGGATCGGCCGCGAGCCACGCCGGCGCATCCGCCAGTGCGCAGCGATGCACCGATTCGAACAGCTTGGTCAGCTCGCGCGCGATGACGATGTCGCGCCCGCACTCCCCGCCGCCCAGCACCGCTACCAGGTCCTCAACGCAGGCCTGCACGCGATGCGGCGACTCGTAGAGCACCAGCAGCGCCTGCTCCTCGGCCAAGGCTGCGATGGCGGTGCGGCGCGCCGACGCGCGCTCGGGCAGGAAACCGGCAAAGTGGAACGCCGTGCCGGCAAGCCCGGCCACCGACAACGCGGCCATGGCGGCGCTCGGCCCGGGAATCGGGATCACCGGGTACCCGGCCTCGCGCACCCGCGCAACCAGGATCGCCCCAGGATCGGACAGCACCGGGGTCCCGGCATCCGAGATCAACGCCACCTGTTTGCCGTCAGCCAGGAGGCGCAGGATGTCCTCGGCGCGCCTGGCCTCGTTGTGCTCGTGCAGGGACAGCATGCGCGTGCGGATGCCGTGGCGGTCCAGGAGGCGCGCCGAATTGCGCGTGTCCTCGGCCGCGATGACATCCACCGACGCGAGCAGCTTCAGGGCGCGCAGCGTGATGTCCTCGAGATTTCCGATGGGCGTGGCAACCACATATAATCGGGCGCCCGCTACGGTTTCGGCGGCGGATCCGTCGGCGGCTTCGTCCACGATTTCGTCCGAAAGGTCGCGGCCGCCCGATGTGTGAATAGATTCACCACCCGCAGCACCACTTGGCTCGTCATGTCCCGAATTCATCGACGCCCATCCATGTCATCCGTGCTCCTGCTGGCGGCGGCGCTTGCCGCGAGCCCCGCATTGTGCACCGTGTGCGCGGCCGCGGGTCAGCCCTTGCCGGAAAAACCGGCCGCGACTCCGACAGCCAAACCCGCAACGCCTGCCGCGACCGCGCCGCTGATCAGCCTGCTGCTGCCACTGGACGCGCCCGATTTCGCACCGGTCGCCTCCGCCGTGCACGCCGGCTGCGATGCGGCCTTCTCTCTCATCCCCGCGCGTCCGCGCCTGGAGATCGCGCGCACCGATGCGAGTGCAGGACGCGTGATCGACGCCTGGGACGCAGCCGCCCAGCGGGGCGCCAATGTGATCATCGGGCCGATAACACGGCTGACGGTATCGGCATTGGCAAAGACATTGTTATCACGCGACCCATCCGCATCGGCACCCTCCCCCCTCACCCTGACGCTCAACGCCCCCGATGAAGCCACGGCCCTGCCGCCGCGCTTCTACACCTTCGGGCTGTCCATCGAGCAGGAAGCGCGCGCCATCGCCCGCACCGCCTGGATCGAGGGGCAACGAACCGCGCTCGTGGTTCAGGCCCAGGGTGCCCTGGAGCGTCGTGCCAGCCGCGCCTTCGCCGACGACTGGCTCGGATATGGCGGTCGGATCGTCGACGTGCGCGATTTCGACGGCGCCAGCAATCTCGAGACGCTGCGCGGCCAGCTCGCGCGATCGGAAGCCGACCTGCTGTTCCTCGCCGCCGATGCCAGCGAAGCGCGCCGGGTGCGGCCCTATCTCAACAACCAGATCCCGGTTTATGCCACCTCACAGGTCAACGACGGGCGCCTCGATCCGGGTGCCAATGTCGACCTCACCGGCATCCGTTTCGTCGACATGCCCTGGCTGCTCGAGCCCGACCACGCGGCGGTCATGATCTACCCGCGCCAGGAATCGCTACCGCCAGGCCTGCAGCGCTTCTACGCCCTGGGCATCGACGCCTGCCGCATCGCCGAACTGATGCTCACCGGCCGCAACCGCATCGAGATCGACGGCGTGACCGGGCGACTGATCCTCATCCTGCAGGAAACGGCGCCTGCGGCCCTGCGCGCGGTGCTGCGCGAACCCGCGCTCGCCAGCTTTCGCGACGCCTCGATGCTGGCACCGCCGGCCGAGCCGGCGGCCAAACCGCCTGCACAGTAAATGATTGGAATGAAGGGACGCAAACCATGAGCTCGATCAAGCAGGAAGACCTGTCGCGCGGCCAGACGATGCTGATCCTTGGCGGGGCGGCCATCATGCTGAGCCTGGCCATGGGCATCCGCCAGAGCTGGGGCCTGTTCCAGCCGCACCTGATCCGCGACATGGGCATCACGGCGGCGGATTTTTCGCTGGCCATTGCGCTGCAGAATATCGTGTGGGGCGTCACGCAGCCCTTCGTCGGCATGTTTGCGGATCGCTACGGCACCCGCCTGATCGCGCTCGGCGGCACGATCATCTACGCGGCGGGCCTGTTGATCAGTCTCTATGCCCACTCCGCGCTGGCGTTCACGCTGGGCGCCGGCTTGTGCCTAGGAATCGCCATGTCGTGCACCGCTTCGCAAATCGCCATGAACGTCACCGCGCGCACGGCTTCCGCTGCGCAGCGCAGCATTGCGCTAGGCAGCGTATCCGCGCTCGGCTCCCTCGGCATTGCATTCGTGTCGCCGATGGCCCAGTCGCTCATCACAAGCAGCGGCTGGGAAGTGGCCATCGTGGCGTTCATCGGGCTGATGGTCGTCATGCTCCCGGCGGCCTATTTTGCCGGTGGATCGGATCGCATCGCGATTGAAACCACCGGTATCGCGCAGTCGGCCGGTGAAGCCGTACGCGAAGCACTGGGGCATCCCGGTTACATGATCCTTGCCACCGCGTTCTTCGTCTGCGGCCTGCAACTGACTTTTCTCACCACCCACCTGCCGACCTACCTCGCCCTGTGCGGCATGGATCCAACGGTAGGCTCCACAGCCCTGGCGGTGATTGGATTCTTCAACGTCATCGGCTCCTACCTGTTTGGCTGGCTCGGCGGTCGCTATTCGAAACGCTTTCTGCTGGGCGGCATCTATGTGCTGCGCTCGCTCTTCATCACCACCTACTTCCTGTTGCCCCCCTCGCCGACATCGACGCTGATATTTGCCGCCGCGATGGGCACCTTGTGGCTGGGCGTGGTGCCCCTGGTCACGGGGCTGGTGGTACATCTGTTCGGGCTGCGCTACCTTGCAACCATTTCTGGCATCGCCTTCTTCAGCCACCAACTTGGCTCCTTCCTGGGCGCATGGGGAGGAGGACTTATGTACAGCATGTTTGGCTCATACGAGCTGGCCTGGAAGTCGGCCGTGGCCATCGGCATCATTGCCGGACTCGCACAGATGACGATGAACACGCGGCCCTCCCCGCGCATGGAGCGCGAACGGGCTTCGGGCTTTCAGCCTGCGAGCTAGAAGGACCGCGCGGCCTGCTACGCAGGCTCGGCCGCGCTGCTCAGGGCGGGACCGCGCCGCCTGCTATGCAGGCTCGGCCGCGCTGCTCAAGGCGGGACCGCACCGCCTGCTGCGCAGGCTCAGCCGCGCCGCTCAAGGCGGGACCGCGCACCCTGCTACGCAGGCTCGGCCGCGCTGCAAGCCGCCCGAATCACACGCCGTAGAGCGCCGCCGCATTGCCCCACAGGATCTTGTCGCGGTCCCCGGCTGCAACGTCCTCGAACGAGTGGGAGACGAAGGCGCGGCTGTCGGGCCAGGGCGAGGTCGTCTGCGGGAAATTGGTGCTCCACAGGATATTGGCGGCGCCGACGTGCCGCAGCGCGTGCTGCAGCGACTGCTTGTCGTACCAGGCCGACACATAACACTGGCGGCGGAACAGCTCCGTCAGCGTGTGATCGTAGCCGCGCGACTTCAGGTTCATGTTGGAAAACTGGTGGTCGCCCATTTCCAGCGCAAAGACGATCCAGCCGAGCGCGCTCTCGGGAAATACCACCTTGAGCTTCGGGTGGAAGCGCACCGCGCGCGACATCAGCATGTTGCCGACGATGGTGGAATTTCCCGCCGGGCGCGTGATGGCGCGGTAGGCATCTCGCAGCTTGGGCGAGAACCCGGACCAGGGCTCCATCTCCAGTTCCGGCGAGGCCCCCGAGTGGAAGCACACCGGCACCCCCAGTTCCTCGCAGGTGCGCCACACCGGCTCGTAAGCCTCGTCGTTGATGTGCGGAACATTGTCGCGCAAGTGCAGCGGGATGGCGGGAAACACCACGCCCTTGTGGCCCTTGGCCACGGCGCGACGGATTTCCGCGGCAGCCGCCTCCGGCGCCAGCGGCACGATGCATTGCGGGATGAAACGAGGGCTCACCGCCGCCCATTCCTCGACCAGCCAGTCGTTGTAGGCCTGCACACAGGCCAGTTCCAGCATGGGATCGGTGATGCGCCCGAAGGTCTCCCCTGCGACACCGGCCACCATCGGATAGAGCACCGAGCAATCGACGCCATCGGTATCCATGCTCTTCAACCGCGCCTTGGCATCCCAGGCTACTGCCGGTACGTCCGACCAGCGCGTCGCGCGCTCGGACGGCGCCCCGAGCACCGCGCCGACGTCGGCCACCCGCGCCAGGGGCACGGCATGCCCGTCCACCACCCATTTCGCCGCCCCCTTGGCCGGCTCCTTCAAGTGGGGAATGCGATCGCCCCATTTCGCCTTCGACATGCGCTTCGTCCACACCTGCGGGTGCTCGAGCACATGATCATCCACACTCAGAAAACGCTGCTTCGCCGTCATAACGTACCGCTCCCCTCGATCGGAGTGCTTTTCATCGGTCGGGGACCAACCCCGTCGCACTCCGCAAATTCAGTCTGCCCGACGGTGTGACTGTCGGGCGCTCATAGTTCCTGTCATCGCTCCTTCGCGCGCCATTCACGCCGGCGCTGCCTGCGTCCGGCCGCTGCATCAGAGGCGATACAGCTTGCGCGCGTTCTCGAACAGCAGCTTCTTGCGAACCGCCTGGGGCACCTCGCCGACCACGTGATCTGCATACTTCCAGGTGCCCGGATAGGTTGACGTGCTGTGCGGAAAATCGGTCTGCCACATCAGGTTGTCGACGCTGAACTGGTCGCGCAGCTCGATGCCGGCGCGCTCGAACCAGAACATCGAGTAGATCTGCCGGCTGAACTGCTCGCTCGGCCGCGTGACGATGCCCTCGGTCCACAGGCGGCGGCGCTCCCACTCGTGGTCGCAGGATTCCAGCACGTACTGTATCCAGCCCAGGCCGATTTCCGCCCACACCCACTTCAGCTTCGGGTAGCGATCGAGCACCCCCGAGAACAGCAGGTTGGGCAGGAACTGCGTCGGCAGGCTGAAGGCGCCCGGCAGGAAGCTCGTGCTCTCCTCGGCGAAGGTAAAGCCTTTCCACACCGGGCCTCGCAGCATGATGCCGCCGTTGGCATGCCAGTGCACCGGCATCTCCTCGGCTTCGCAGGCCGCCCACAGCGGATCCCAGTAACGATCGCAGAAATGCGGCAGGCCCTTGTGGTTTCCCGCGCCGGCCAGCCCCATCCAGTCATTCTTGCCCTGGATGGCAAGGCTCGGTTCGAGCACCATCAGGATGCCGCCGTGCCCGCTCTTGCGCGCGCGCTTGACTTCCTTGACCGCAGCCTGGACGCCGCTGAGATACGGGATCAGCGCCAGCGGCACATAACGGTCGGAGGCCTCGCGCCAGGCCACCAGCGCGTCGTTGTGCGCCTTCACGCAGGCGAGTTCCAGCTCGGCGTCGCCCTGGAAGAAGGTGGCGTTCTGGATCGGCGGATTCGGGTACAGCACCTCGCCATCCACGCCATCCTGGTCCAGGATCTTCAGGCGCGCGATGGGGTCGTAGGCGGCCTTGGGCACTTCCTCCCAGCGCTGCACGCCGCGCTCGCGATTGCCCTCGCCCATCATGGCCGGGCAGTTGGCCGGCCAGCGGTTGTCCACCACCTTGCCGTTGACCACCCAGCGGTGCACCGGGAAGTCCCAGGGCTTGGACATCAGCTTGGGGTCGGTGGTCTCGATGACGTGTGGGATACGGTCGCCGAATTTCTTCTTCGACATTCGGCTTGTGAACGCGTCTCGGTCAAGCTGCGCGTGCGAATCGGCGCTGAACAGGCCGTGCTTGAATTCCATGGAAAAACTCCTTATCGCTCTCGATCCGGCAGCCCGGATGCAGGGTCGTTTCTACCACAAAGGGCTCGAGAATGAGCCCCCGCTTCGCCGGCCCGTTGTCACGCGAAGCCCGCATTGCCTGTCTTCCGTAACCCTTGCTCGCTCGTTATGCCCAGCATGACAACTGGCCATCCGAAGGGCGAGCGCCCTGGAAACAAACGATCCGCCGCCCGCGCAGACGCCCCGTCGAGGGCACCGCACCTGGCACGCGGCGAGCGCGCCGAGGCGACCGCCGCCGATTGGCTGCAAGCGCGCGGACTGTCAGTCCTTGAACACAATTGGCGCTGCCGTTTCGGCGAAATCGACCTCGTGCTGCGCGAAGGCGATACCCTGGTCTTCGCCGAAGTACGGCTGCGCGGCAATCCGCGCTTCGGGGGCGCCGCGGCTAGCATCGATGCACGCAAGCGCCAGCGCCTGGTCGCATCGGCGCAGTTGTACCTGGCCGCGCGACCGGCGCTGGGCAAGCGCCCCTGCCGGTTCGATGCCGTGCTGATGAACGATGCCGACGGTACCGGGCTGGAATGGATCCGCAATGCCTTCGATGCCTGAAGCCTGGCGCGCAGCGACGAGGTCCAATACGCCGGAATCGCGCAGGCGGCTGATCGCATGCGCAATCATGGTGGCCTGCGCACTGGCCGCAAGCCAGCCGGTCGCGGCGCAGTCGGTGCGCCTGCTGGTGCAGAGTTCACCACTGGCCGGGTTCCGCTATCACCAGGCGCCCGATGCCTTCCCCGACATGCGTATCGGCGACCCGCTGGACCTCGTGCGCGATCCAGACAATTCCCACGACGCCTCTGCCGTGCGCGTGGAATGGCGCGGCCGACTGCTCGGCTACGTGCCGCGATCGCAAAACGATGCGGTCGCGTGGGCCATGGACCGCGGCGAGACGATGAGCGCGCGCGTCAGCCGCCTGCAGCAGCACCGCAATCCGCGCCAGCGCATCGAATTCGAGATATTCGTGCAGTAGTGCCGGCCTGCCGCGCGGGGCGCGCCCAAACCGGCAATCGGGCCGGTAGTAACGGAATGTAAGCGCGCATTCAAGCGCGCGGCTACCCCGGCGCACTGCGGTAGAATGCCGCATGGCAAATTCCTCTGCACCCAAGCAGCAGCGCGCAGCCCAGGCTGCGAGTCCCGAATCCGAACTGCAGGCCCGCGTGGCGGGACATTTCCGCGCCAGCGCCGAAGCCAAGCTCAAGTCGGTCGATGCCCTCTCCGGTCCCATCGCCGATGCCATCGAAGCCATGGTCAAGTGCCTCGTCGACGGCGGCAAGATCCTCGCCTGCGGCAACGGCGGCTCGGCGGCCGATGCGCAGCATTTTTCCGGTGAACTGCTTAACCGCTTCGAGCGCGAGCGCCCCGCACTTGCCGCCATTGCGCTCACCACCGACACCTCCACGCTCACCGCCATCGCCAATGATTACAGCTACGACCTGGTGTTCTCCAAGCAGGTGACCGCGCTGGGACATCCGGGCGACGTGCTGTTTGCCATCTCGAGCAGCGGCAACTCGGCCAATGTGCTGCGCGCCATGGCGGCGGCCCATGAGCGCGACATGCGCGTGGTGGCGCTGACGGGCAAGGGCGGCGGCGAAATGGCCAAGGCGCTCGGGCCCCATGACGTTCACATCTGCGTGCCGCACACGCAGACCGGGCGCATCCAGGAAGTGCACCTGCTGACACTCCATTGCCTTTGCGATGGCATCGACTACATGCTTCTAGGAGCCGAATGATGACCCGCACACAAGCCGTTCGACCGCTGCGCCTTGCCTCGCTCTCCCTCGTGCTCATGCTCGCGCCACTGCTCCAGGGATGTTTCCCCGTCGTCGCCGCCGGCGTCGGTTCGGCCGCCATGGTCGCCATCGACCGCCGCCAGCCCGAAATCATGATCGGGGACGAGCGCATCGAACTGACCGCCAGCCAGCGCATATCGGTGCAGGTCAAGGACCAGGCACACGTCAACGTGACGGCGTACAACCAGACGGTGCTGCTCACCGGCGAGGCGATCTCGGCCAGGATCAAGGCCGACGTCGAGAAAGTGGTGGCCGAGATCCCCCAGGTCAAGAGCGTGGTGAACGAGTTGCAGGTGGCGGGTCCGAGTTCCTTTTCGGCGCGCTCGAACGACACCTACCTCACAGGCCGCATAAAGGCCGCCTTCCTGACCACCAACAAGTTTGCCGCCAACGACGTGAAGGTGGTGTGCGAGGACGGCGTGGTCTACCTGCTCGGCCTGGTCACTCGCAAGGAAGCGGACGACGCCACCGAAATCGCGCGCTCCATCAGCGGCGTGAAAAAAGTCGTGCGCGTATTCCAGTACATCGCCGCCGCGCCCAACGCGCCGGTGTCGGAACCGGCCAAGAAGTAGGCCCGCGGGGCCGGCATCCCCGCCCCGACGGAAACCCGGATGCTGCAGATCACGCCGACCGTCGCCATTGCCGACGATGAAATCCAGTTCAGCGCGATTCGCGCGCAGGGAGCCGGCGGCCAGAACGTCAACAAGGTCTCATCGGCCATTCACCTGCGCTTCGACATCAAAGCGTCATCGCTGCCCGAAGACTGGAAGGCGCGCATCCTCGCCACCAGCGACCAGCGCATCACGCGCGACGGCGTCATCGTCATCAAGGCGCAGGAGACGCGCAGCCAGGACAAGAACAAGGCCGATGCCCTGGCGCGACTTCAGGAACTGATCCGCGCCGCCATCGTCGTGCCGAAGAAGCGCCGCCCGACCAAGCCGACGCGCTCGTCGCAGAAGAAACGAGTGGAGGGGAAGGTATTGCGGGGGAGGATAAAGGCGTTGCGGCGGAGTAGCGAGGATTAGCTGTTTCGCCTGGCGGCAATTGACTTTACGGCCAGGGTTTCGCCTGACGGCGAGTTACTCTCTTTTGCTTGTGCAAAAGAGAGTAACCAGAGAAAAGCACACCCCCGATGCATCGGTCGCCTGCGGCGACTGCCCTGTGCTGCTCGCAACGCTTGGCGGCTGCGGAACTCGCAGGCCGCAAAGCGGCCTGCTCAGACAGTCCTCGCCGAAACCCCAAGCGTCGCTGCGCTGCTCGGCGATACAAAGGGGGCCCCGAAAAGCCGCCATGGCATAGACATATGTGTCAGTTTTTATACTGTAGATGTCCGATAGACATGGACTGATGTAAAACATTGGCAGTATTTATCCACAGGGGATGGGTTCGGGGTGGGGCCCCGTTGGGGACGCCGAGAAGCGCAGGCAGCGCTGGGGTTTCGGCGAGGACTGTCTGAGCGAGCCCGCGACAGCGGGCGAGCGAGTTCCGCAGCCGCCAGCGCTGACGAGCATCGCAGGGCAGTTTCGGCACGCAGTGCCGAAACCGTCACCTCCGGGGTCGCCTTTTCTTTGGCTACTTTCTTTTGGCGAAGCAAAAGAAAGTAACTCGCCGCCAGGCGAAACCCTGAACGTCAAGTTACTCGCCGTCAGGCGAAACCTGCAAGCGTTACGTAGCGCTCAAATAACCCACTATCAACTCAACCCCACCACCGGCACCGCCGCGCCATGCACCGCCCGCGCCGCGTCCGACGCAAGGAACATGATCACATCAGCCAACGCCCCGGGTGCAACCCATTTCTTCGGATCTGCAGAAGGCATGTCGGCTCGGTTCTGCGGCGTGTCGATGATGCTGGGCATCACGCAGTTGACGTTGATGCCCTTGTCGCGCAGCTCGCCCGCCATGCTTTCGGTGAGGCGTATGACCGCAGCCTTGGAAGCCCCGTAGGCGCCCATGTCGGGCTTGCCGCCCAGTCCCGCGGTCGCCGCAATGCTGACGATCTTGCCGCCGCCGTTGGCGAGCATGTTGGGCACCACCGCGCGCGCCATGTTCATCACCGTGCCGGCGTTGAGCTCGATCATCAGGCGCCAGGTGTCCACCGGCGTCGCGTGCACGGGGTCGCCCATGCGAAAGCCGCCCGCGATGTTGGCGAGGACGTCGATGCGCCCAACCTTTTTCAACGCGGTCTCGACCGCAGTGCCCACCGACGCGGGGTCGAGCAAGTTCACCGGCACCAGCAGGTGGCCACCCGCGGGATAGGCTGCGCGCAAGGTCTTGTCGTCGATGTCGAACAGCACCAGCGAAGCCCCTTCCCGCTCGAACGCCGCCGCCACTGCCTTGCCGAGGTTGCCTGCGGCGCCCGTCACCAGAACATTCTTGCCCTTGAATTTCATGTCGTGCCTCCCGTGTTTGCCTGACCGTATTTTCCTGACCGTATCTTCCTGACCGTGTTTGCCTGACCGTATTTTCCTGACCGTGTTTGCCTGACCGAATTTTCCTGACCGAAGCTAGTTTACTGGATGACGCTTGGCGCGCATGAACCACCCGGCAACGACCACCGGGGCCGACAGCGCCGCCAGGATCAGGAAGGTCTGGTCGAAGGCGCGCGTGCGCTGAACCATATCGACGCTGAGGTCGACCAGGCCCGCCCCATTGGCGCCCAGGCGCCACGCCAGCACTACGCCCACGATGCTCACGCCCATCGCGCCCCCCAGCTGGCGCGCGAACCCGTTGACGCTCATCGCATCGGGTATCTCGTCGCGGGACAGCCCGCGCGCCGCGCCGATGCTCAGCGCCGGCGACATGAAGCCCAGTGCCGCGCGACCCAGCGTGATCCAGGCGGCAATGACCAGGAACGAGGTGGCCAGGCCCACCGTCGCCATGGCGGCGATGGACAGCACCAGCACCGCCGAGCCCAGCGTGATCATGCGATAGGGCGGGAAACGATCCACCAGCCGCCCGGCAATCGGCATGGCCAGCGCAATGGCGACGTAGCCCGGGAACTGCATCAGGCCCGACTGTGACGGTGTATAGCTCAGTGCCATCTGCAGGAAAACCGGCAACAGGTAGCCCACGCCGAAAATGCCGAAGCCGTAGATGAATGCAACCAATGCGCCCATGGCAACCTGTCGGTGCAGCAGGATGCGGATATGCAGCAAGGGCTCCTTCTTCTTCAACTGGTAGAACACGAATCCCGCCACGCCAACCAATCCGATCCCGAGCTGCAGCAATGCGTCGGTCATCGCATCGTCGAGGTCGGTGAGGCCGTTCAAGATCGCCACCGTCGATGCGGCGATCCAGACGAAGCCAACCCAGTCGAGCGGCTTGTCTTCCTTGATGATGCTCGGGTCATCGCCCACATAGCGCTGCACCAACGCGATGGTCATGAGGCAGAACGGCACCACCACAAGGAAGATCGAGCGCCAGCCCAGGTGCTCGATCAGGAATCCGCCGGCCACCGGCCCCATGGCCGGCGCCATCACCACGCCCAGCCCGAATATGCCCATGGCGCGGCCCTGCTTGTCGGGCGGAAACGCGCGCATGATGACGATGCCCGGAATGGGCTGCAGCACGCCCGACGCCGCCCCCTCCAGCACGCGCATGGCAATCAACATCGGAAAGCCATTGGCAAACGCGCAGCCAATGCCGCCCGCCATGAGGCCGATGACGGACGCAAGAAAGGTGATGCGCAGGCCATAGCGCAGCAGCAGCCACGGCGTGAGCAGCATCGCCAGCGTCAGCGCGATCATGAATGCCGAGGACACCCACTGCACACGTTCCTGGCCGACGCTGAACTGGTGGCTCAACTCTGGCACGGCGACGAACACCACGGTGGAAGACAGGGTTGCCGCCATCATGCCCACCATGGCCGTGCCGAGCACCACCCATTTCAGGCGCGAGCCGTAGCGCTCGCGAAGCTCGATGACGGAACGGGTGCGCAGGAACTTCATCGGGACATCATACCGGCTGGTAATGTCGGATTTCACTTGGGCCGCCAAGGGACCCGGGAAATTATGCTAGGGAAGCGCTGATGCAGCCCCGACAAGGAGAAACTCCATGTCAAGCTTCACTCCTATATCGGGGGATTTACACGGGGGCGGGCCCCCTTGTTCAGTGTTTCCCTAGCGGTCTCGGCCTAGTCTACTTTCGCGCCGCTCTCCCGGACCAGCTTGGACCACTTCGCCACTTCGGCACCGAGAAAGGCCGTGAAGTCCGCGCTGCCCAGGTAGTAAGGCTCGACGCCGCCCTTTTGCTGCAATTCGACGAATTCCTTCGACTGTGCGATGCGTCCCACCTCGGTCGAAATGCGCGCCACCACCTCGTCGGGCGTGCGCGCCGGTGCCAGCAGGCCGCTCCACGCCGACACTTCGAAATCGGCAACGCCCGACTCCATCACCGTAGGCACATTGGGCAGCACCGAGGAGCGCTTCGCGGTCGTTACCGCCAGCGGCTTCAACTTGCCGGCGGCGATGAGCGGCATCGCCAGCGCCACCGCGGGCGACGCCAGCGGCACCTGCCCGGCGAGCAAGTCGGTGAGCATCTGCGCGACGCCCTTGTAGGGCACGTGGGTGATGTCGATGCCCGCCTTGGACTTCAAGAGTTCGAAGGTGAGCTGCAACGAGCTGCCGCTCCCGGCCGATCCGTAGAAAAGTTCCTTCGGCCGCGCCCTCGCCATGGATATCAGTTCGCCCAGGGTGTTGGCCGCAAATCCCGGATGGGCCACGAAGATCAGCGGTGCCGAGGCAACGCGCGACACCGGTCGGAAATCGCTCTGCGCATCGAATGGGATGTCCTTGTACAGGCTCGGATTGATGGCGTGGTTGATCGCCACCATGGCCAGGGTATAGCCGTCCGGTGCCGACTTGGCGACGATGGCGGTGCCCGGAATGCCGCTGGCGCTCACCTGGTTCTCGATCACCACCGGCTGGCCCCACACCGGCGCCAGGCGCTGGCCGAGCTGCCTGGCAATGGTATCGACGGACGAGCCGGTGGAATACGGCACGATGATCTTCACGGGGCGCGAGGGGTAGGCCTGCGCCAGCGCAACGCCAGGCAGCGCAAGGATGACCGCAGCCGTCCACGCCAGCACGCGGGATTTGCCCATGGTTTTCATGAATGAGTCCCTCCAGAATCTGCGAATTGACACCCGGTCAAACCTGCCGGCGCGCACGGTTGATGGCCTCACGCGTCTCGCGCGCAACGCGGCGCGCTGCTTCGGCATAGTCGTCGCCCGCCGAGGCGTACAGGATGGCGCGCGAAGAGTTGATGGCCATGCCGGTGCCGTCCGTCGTGCGCCCGGCCTTGACGCTGGCGTCGATGTCGCCACCCTGCGCGCCGATGCCCGGCACGAGGATGGGCAGGGCATCGCCCACGATGCGTCGCACATCCGCCAATTCATCGGGGAAGGTTGCCCCCACCACCAACGCGCACTGGCCCGAGGTATTCCACGGCCCGGCGACGAGCCGCGCCACGCGCTGGTAGAGGCGCTCCCCGCCTTCGACCGACAGCGCCTGCAGGTCCGAGCCCCCGGCATTCGATGTCCTGCACAGCACGATCACACCGCGATCACGCCACGCAAGATACGGCTCGATTGAATCCATGCCCATGTAGGGGTTCACGGTCAGCGCGTCAGCCCGGTAGCGCTCGAAGGCTTCCCGCGCATACTGCTCGGCCGTGGCGCCAATGTCACCGCGCTTGGCATCCAGGATCACGGGCAGGCCCGGATTGCGCTCGTGAATATGGGCGATCAATGCTTCGAGCTGGTCCTCGGCGCGCTGCGATGCGAAGTATGCGATCTGCGGCTTGAATGCACAGGCTTCCGCCGCGGTGGCATCGACGATGTCCCGGCAAAAATCGAAGATGCGATCGGCACGACCGCGCATCGCCCCGGGAAATCGTGCCGGATCGGGGTCGAGGCCCACGCACAGGAGCGAATCGTTGCGCGCCCAGGCGTCAGCCAGGCGCGCGCGAAAGCCGCCCGGAGCAGTTGATGTTCCCAAAACCTTGCTCACGAAGCTTCCTTCATCAGACATCCTTCTGCGTGCGCACCAGCCACCAGGACACCGCGCCCATCACCACGGCCACGCTGCCGAGAAACGCCCAGAACCAGGCGAAGCCCTTGGCATCGGAAAGCACCACGGGGTCGCTGATATCACCGAGCGAAGTGAATCCCGTGATCGCAACCCCGAAGCAAACCGCCGCGAAGACTGCAGCCACCACGACGGTCATCTGTGCGGACAATTTCATGCGGGCTCCTCAACGGCACCCATTGCGGATTGCCCTCGAGAGGGCATTGCAGCGCCTCACCCTTTCCGCTTGACCATGCGCAGCGGCGTGTACTCGAGGATCTTGGTGCCGTTCTGGGTGAACACGGAATTGCGCGTGCGCACCAGGCCGCGATCGGGCTTGCTGGTGGCGCGCGACTCGATCACTTCCACTTCCACGTGGATGGTGTCGCCCGCGAATGTCGGCCCGAGCACCTTCATCTCCATGTCGAGGAATGCAAGGCCTGTCTTCTGCAGCACCGTCTGCATGAGCTGGCCTTCGGCAAACCCGAGTACCAGGATAGCGGGCACGAGGCGCCCCTTGATCACCGACTCGTTCTTCAGGTATTCGGTGTTGGTGAACAGCACCTCCAGCATGCCGGTGCAATTGATCACATTGATGATGTCGGACTCGGTGACGGTGCGGCCGATGGTCCTGAACTTGAGGCCGAGCGGCAGATCCTCGAAATACTTTCCAATGCCTACCGTTTCCATTGCGCGCACTCCCTTGATGTGGATATCGATGACCGATTCTACAGTCCCGGCGGGGCAATCCAGTCATGGCACCCAGACGCACGCGACGAATGCTATCCTGCGCGCGCCGCCGCATCGGCGGCACCGTCAATCGTCATGCTCACACCCTCCTCCCACGCGCCCCGAGGTATTCATGAAAGCCATCCGCTGCTCGCAACTGGGCCTGCCTGATTCGCTGACGCTCGACGACATCGATGCGCCCGTCGCCGGCGCGGGTGAAGTCCTCATCGAGGTCAGGGCTGCGGGCGTCAACTTCCCCGATGTGCTGATCATCCAGGGCAAGTACCAGATCAAGCCGACGCTGCCCTTCACACCAGGATATGAAGTGGCGGGCGTCGTTACCGCCGTGGGCGATGGCGTCACGCACCTCAAGGTCGGCGACCATGCGGTGGCGCAGACGGCGCTGGGCGGATTCGCCGAAGCAGTGAAAGTCCCCGCTCGACTGTGCTTTGCCATGCCGTCATCGATTCCCTTCGTCGATGCGGCGGCGTTCCCGATCGCCTACGGAACCAGCTACTACGCGCTGAAGGACCGCGGCCGGCTGCAGCCGGGCGAGACGCTGCTGGTGCTCGGCGCCTCGGGCGGCGTGGGGCTGGCCGCGGTGCAACTGGGAAAGATCATGGGCGCGCGGGTCATCGCCTGCGCCTCTTCCGACGAGAAACTGGCCGCGTGCAAGGCGCACGGCGCCGATGAACTGGTGAACTACGCCCGCGAGGACCTGCGCGAGGCGATCAAGCGCATCTGCGCGGGCAAGGGTGTCGACGTAGTGCTCGACCCCGTTGGCGGGGCCTACGCCGAGCCCTGCGTGCGCGGCATGGCGTGGAAGGGTCGCTACCTCGTGGTGGGATTTGCGGCAGGCGAAATTCCGAGGATTCCCCTGAATCTTGCGCTCCTGAAAGGCTGCGCCATTGTCGGCGTGGCCTGCATCGAACCGGCCGGCAGCCCGGACAATTTCCGGCAACTGATCGCCTGGGTGGCCGACGGCACGCTCAAGCCCGTGGTCAGCGCGACTTATCCGCTCGCACGCACCGCAGACGCGCTCCGTGACATGATGAATCGCAAGGTGCAAGGCAAGGCGGTCATCGTTCCCTAGCGAACCCGGGGGCCGCGAAGAGCCCGTGACGCCACGGGTAGCAGCATCACACCAGGCCGGCCAGCCCGATGGCAGCGCCGGCGCCGATCACCCACAGCGGGTGGATGCGCGTGGTGAGCAGCAGGACGAGGCTGATCAGGGTCAGCAGCGCCGCGTGCCAATCCTTGTCCACGGTGTTGGCCAGCACCCAGCTCGACGAAAGCATGAGCGCGGCCGACACTGGTGCCAGGCCGTTTTTCAGCAGGCGCTGGATCCGCCCGTCACCACCGACGACCCCTGTGCGCACGAGGAAATAGGTCAACAGGCAGGACGGCACGACTACGGCTGCGACCACGGCCAACGCGCCCCACCAGCCCGCGACGTGCCGCCCGATCAGCGTGACGTAAAGAAAATTCGGCCCCGGAGAGGCCTGCCCGAGGGTGTAGAACGCGACGAACTGTTCGTCGCTCAGCCAGTGGTGCTGCTCCACCACGAAGCGGTGGACCTCCGGCAGCACGGCTCCCAGGCCGCTGCCGATGGCCACCATGGAAAGCACGCCCAGGTGGGTCGCCAGTTGCCACAGCGCCGAGTCGAAAAACGCGTCCATCACCGCGCCCGCCATATCAGCCAGACCGATACCGGCGCGGCAATAATGAAAACCCCGAGAAACGGCAGGCGCAGCAGCCCGATGGCGATGAACACGCAGGCTGCGATCGCGAAGTGCCGCCAGCGGCGCGGCAGGTTGCGCAGCATCTTGATTCCCGTCGCCATCGACAGGCCGACGGCTGCCGCAGACATGCCGGTGAGTGCGCGGCGCACGGGCGCCAGATCGCCGACGGTTGCGTAAGCCGTGCCCACGGCAAGCAGCACCAGCACCGGCCACATGATCAGGCCCAGCACCGCGGCGATCGCGCCGCGCGCTCCAGCGTAGCGGTAACCCACCATGGTGGCGACATTGTTGACCACCGAGCCCGGCAACATTTGCCCAAATGCCCAGGTTGCGGCGAAGTCGGTGTGGTTGAGCCAGCGCGTGCGCTCCACCAGCGTGCGATAGACCATCGGGAACACGCCGCCGAATCCACCCAGCGACATGCGCGAGAACGCGACGTAGAGTTGCCAGGGACTAACGCGCGCCGCTTCGGCGGGCGCCACCACTGGTACTGCTGCAGCGTCATTGCTACCCTGGGGATTGCCGCTCACAACAGGCCCAGCCCGCCCAGCAGCGCACCCAGCGCGATCAACCACAGCGGGTGCACGCGGGTCCTGAGCAGGACGACGACGAATACGATCGTCATCAGCGCCGCACGCCAGCTGTCATCCACTGTATTGGCCAGCACCCAGCCGCTGGCGAGCAGCAAGCCAGCGGACAACGGCACGAGGCTGCGGCGAAACGCCTTCTGCAGCGCGCCGGACTCGCGCCCCGACCCCAGGCGGATGACCGCGTAGCAGACCAGCGCCGGGGGCAGTGCCACCGCAATGCTCCCGGCAATGGTTCCCTTCCAGCCCGCGACCTGCCAGCCGATGAGCGCGATGTACAGGAAGTTCGGTCCCGGGGAGGCCTGGGCCATGGCGAACGCCGAGGTGAACTGCTCGCTGCTGACCCAGTGATTGGTCTCGACGACAAGGCGGTGCACGTCGGGCATGACGGCGATCATGCCTCCGCCAATGGCCGTGCCTGAGAGCAGCGCGATATGCATGCAGAACTGCCACAAGGCAGAGCTGGTGAGCGCGCCGATCCAGGCAGCGTCCATCAACGGGGCTCTTTCCAGGCAAACCAGAAGGACAGCGGCAGCAGCAAGGCCATGACGATGAAGAAGGACACATGCGCCAATCCCAGCAGTACAAAGGCCAGTACCACCACCAGCCAGGGCCGCACGCGCCGGGGAACGGCGACGGCCATCTTGATGCCCATGACGATGATCAGCGCCACCGCCGCGGCGGACATGCCGGAGAGCGCCTTGCGGAACGCGGCAATATCGCCCAGCTGATGGTAGGCGAGGCCCAGCACCATCATCAGCAGGGTCGGCACGGTAATGATGCCCAAGACCGCTGCCGCACCACCCCGCCACCCCGAATCACGGTGACCCACAATCTGCGCGATGTGCAGAATCGGCGGCCCCGGCATCATCTGCGCAATGGCAAAGAGCTCGGCAAATTCCGTCTTGTCGAGCCATTGCCGTTTCTCGACCAGCATGCGATAGGCGAACGGCAGCACGCCGCCGAATCCGGAGATCGTGAGCAATGAAAACGAGATGAAAAGTTGCAGCGGACCAATAGTCGGCTTACCGTCGGTCGGCTTGCCATGGGTCGGCTTGCCAGCGTTCCCCCTGCCAGCGCCGGGTCCACCGGCGGGCGTCGGGGCTTGGTTGGCGACTGCTGTCTCGTCGGTTGCGTCCCCGGCCGCGCCGGCGTTCGAATCAGGCATGCGCCGATTTTAAGAGATCATTACACCCAGCGGGAACATTCCCCGCCAAGTCCCTGCACCATAGCGGCCCTGTGCGCTCGGTTACAATGAATCGGTCAAGAGTGTCCGAAGGTACTCAGCGCAAAGCGCCCGAGACCCCGACCGCGAACGGTTACAGCAGCCAACCAAGCACATTGTCATGACCACCTACGCGCCACCTGCGTTCGAAGCCAAGCGATGCACGCCAGCCAATCTTGCGCGGCGCGTCTCCATGCTCGCCAAGCCACTGGTGTTCACCAACGGCGTGTTCGACATCCTGCACCGCGGCCACGTGACCTACCTTGCCCAGGCCCGCGCGCTGGGTGTGTCGCTGGTGCTGGCGCTCAACAGCGACGCCTCGGCGCGACGCCTGGGAAAAGGCGACGACCGGCCCATCAACAGTCTCGAGGATCGCATGGCAGTGGTTGCGGCGCTCGAGTCGGTGGACCTCGTCACCTGGTTCGAGGAAGACACGCCGCTCGAGACCATCCTGCGCTGCCATCCGAATGTGCTGGTCAAGGGCGGCGACTGGAAGCCGGAAGACATCATCGGCTCGACCGAGGTGCAAGGCTGGGGCGGCAGCGTGCATTCGATCCCGTTCGAGCACCAGCGCTCGACCACGGCGCTGGTGTCGCGCATTCGCAACCTCTGATCGGGCGCTAAAGGTCCAGGCCCATGTATACCGCACCCGGCAACGGGTTGGGGTAGTAAGGGGCGGTATCGCGAAACCCGAGTGAGCGGTACAAGGCCATGGCCGCATCCATCGTCGACAGGGTGTCCAGCACCAGTTTCTCGTAACCCGCCTCGCGCGCCTCGGCAACGATGCGCTCCCCAAGCACCCGTCCGATGCCACTTCCACGAAACGCAGGGCGCACCCACAGCCGCTTGACCTCGCCCGTGCGCGCATCGAGCCTGCGCAGCGCAATGCACCCGGATGCCTGCCCGTCGTGCATTGCCAACAACAGCCGCCCGTCGGGTCGTGCGTAGGCGCCGGGCAGCCCGGCCAGTTCCGCATCGAACCCCTGGAAGCCGAGGTCCACATTCAGCCATGCGACATACTCGAGGAACAACTCGCGCACGCGCGCGAGTTCCAGTGAACTGACCGAGGGCCGCGAGAGATCGTGAATGACATCTCGCGGCGGCTTTTTTCCCGACGCCGGCACGCGTGCCATCACTTGGCATCCGCCGGCACCGCCGGCTTTGCGCACTCCTTCAGCTCGACGCTCGGGAATGCCGCCTTGATTTCGACGAGTTTCGCGTTGGTGGCATCGTCAACAGCGCGAATTTCGTACACCACGCGCTGCACCGGCGTGGCCCGCCGACCGACCTGTGCCGTGCGAACACCCCGCACGCGTAATTCTTCCAGTCGATTGCGCGCGGCCTCCTCGGACCGCAATACCCCCAGCGATATGGCGAACTGGAACTTGGGGTCATCCACAAGGATGAAATATTCCTGGATCCCGAGGCGCTTGAGCTCGGCAACCTTCTTTTGCGCCCCCTCGCGCCCTGACTGTGGCGGCATGAATACCCACCAGTTAGCGCTCTCGTCGATGCGGTGCTGGCTCAAGCGCCCGCCCAACGCCAGGGCCGCCAGCTGCTCATCCACCTTGCCCGCGTCGGCAAGGTTGAAGCTGCCCAACTCCACGCAGGCGACCGTCTTGGGCGGCTCGCGCCGCGCCGCAGCCAGTTGGTCCGGCGACAGCACGCGAATGGCCTCGCGATTGATCTGCTGGTCGACGAGATGCGTCTCACCCGCCGCCTGCAGGGCGCTGTACTGCGTCCAGGCAAGAAAAACCAGGTTGGCCAGGAGCAGCAGGAGCAGGAACACTCTCATGTGACCTGTTCCAGGGCAATGCGTACCAGGCCATCGAGTACGAGGTGCTCGACGCGACGATGGGCAATGCGCAACTGCTCGGTGATGCGCGCCGCGGCCCCGCCGCAAATCATGCAGGCGGCGCCTTGCGGGCTCGCCGCGGAGCTGCCCGACCACGCGCTCGCCAGCCGATGCATGCGCTCGATGGCCCCCACCTGCGCATGCAGCGCGCCCGACTCGATGGCATCTTCGGTGCTGCGCGGTTCATCGGCATAGACGCCATCCGCGAGCGGCAGGCGCGCCGTGTGCTCAGCCAGCGACCGCTTCATCAGGTCGAGCCCGGGCAGGATGACACCGCCGCGAAATTCACCCGACGCAGACAACAGGTCGATGGTCGTCGCGGTGCCGGCACCGACGACGACACAGGCGCCGGCCTGCACATGCCGCGCGCCGATCAACGCGGCCCACCGGTCCACCCCGAGGGTGGCAGGCGCGCCGTAGCGATTGATCACGCCGCATTGCCGCTCCAGCGAGCGCGCCCATGTAACCGGTGCATCGATGGGTGCAAGCGCCCGCTCGATGGCAGCGCGCACGCCGTCCCCGGCGACATTGGCGATGGCAACACGCGCAGGCAACGGCAGGCTGGCGAATGTCGGAACGATACCGGTGCGCGCGTCGCCCACCTCATCGTGTGTCATGGCGCCCACGCGAAGCCAGGCCGCGCCATTCCACAGCCCCCACTTGATGCGCGTATTGCCGCAATCGATGGCGAGTATGTTCATCCGAGTGGCCGTTTCACGATCGAGGGGATGCGCCCCTCGGGCTCCCCGGCATCAGGGGCCATGTCGGCAATTCCGGAATGGCCTCTAAGGGACACCTCGCCGCTGTGCACGCGCTCGATGCCGCGCGCCGAGCGCAGCAACAGCGCGCCGTCGTCCGCCACGCCCAGCGCCTCGCCCTCGTGCAGCGTGCGCTCCCCCTGCACGATGCTCACCTGCCGGCCGGCGTGCGCGTGGCGCGCAAGCCAGCCCTCGCGGAATGCCGCGAACCCCTCGCGCTCGTACCGCGGCAATGCCTCTGCGAGGCGCTCTAGGACGGCAGCAAGCAACGCGGTTCTCGTCAACGTCGCCCTGCCAGCAGCTTCGCTTTCGGGCAAGCCCGCAGACATCGCTGCGAGATCGGTCACCGGGCGCTCGATGCCGTCCGCCAGCACGGCAGGCAGACGCACGTTGAGACCAACACCGATGACCGCCGCGCTTGCGCCCTGCGGATCGCCGCTGACTTCAATCAGGATGCCGCCGAACTTGCGACCCTCATGCAACAGGTCGTTGGGCCACTTGAGCCCGATGCCGGCAATGCCACACGACTCCAAGGCCTCAGCCACAGCGACCGCCACCGCAAGCGACAGGCCCGACAGCGCCGCCGTGCCGCAGGCAAACCGCCATGCCAGCGAAAACGTGATGCTTGTTCCCAGGCCCGAAGCCCAGCGATTGCCGCGGCGCCCGCGCCCTGCGCTCTGGTGCTCGCAGGCAACCACGCGGCCCGGGGGCACGACCCCGACGCGTTGCATCAGGTAGGTGTTGGTGGATTCGCATTCATCCAGAACTTCCACGGATAGCGCAGGCGCATGCGCCGCAAGACGCCTGGCAAGATCGTGTGCATCCAGCAAGTCGAGCGGCTCGGCGAGACGATAGCCGCGGCCGCGCACCTTGAACACGCGCAGACCCAGCGCATCCACCCCGTGGATGCGGTGCCACACGGCCCCGCGCGTGCACCCGAAGTGCGCCGCCAGAACTTCTCCGGAATGGAAGTGTCCATCGGCTAGAAGCCTCAACAGGGGAAAAGGAATACGTGCGGCACTCACATTGGGCTCAGTCAAACGGGTTGGCATTGCGGCAGGGTTGCAGGCCGTCCGCGCGAAAGCTCGCGAGGCCCTTGCGTCGGGCCCACGATCTCCACAACGCAGCCCTCCGCATGCCGCCCGAAGGCTAGCATGGACGCGCTGGTGGCACCGGCCTACGCCAGACCCGCAACCGCCAGAGCGCTCGGCAACGCACGCTGAATCAGCAGTCGCAGGCGGCCCGCATGATCATTTCGCTCTTCCCAACCCGCACACTTACTTGAGAATCATTATCATATGTAATTCGCTGGCAATCACTGGAAATTAATATACCCAGAATTGGTAGGGGAATTATAATGAAACGGATTCAATGATTTGTACATTCTCCTCGATGCATACCAGGTGACATGCATCATGCAGCGATTCCCGGCCGAATCAGAAGATTAATGACAATGAGAATTAATCGCATTTATGGGGCCGCGCGCCTGATCTGCCTTGCCGTCTCACTGACGGCGGGCGCGGTCTTCGCACAGGGCACGAACTCAGGTGCGCCTGCGCCTGGCCTGCGCGGCGAAGAGCAATCCATCCTGCATCTGCTCGACTATGTCGGTGTCGACTATGGCGGTGCCGTCGAGGGTGGCAAGGTCAAGAGCGCCGAAGAATTCAAGGAAATGGTCGAGTTCAGCGAGCGTGCTGCGTCGCAGATCAAGGCGCTGCCGGACAATGCCAAACGTGGCGCCTTGGTTGCCGATGCCGAAAAGCTGGCCAGGAAAGTGGCCGACAAAGCACCGGCCAAGGATGTCGCGCAAGCGGCAACGGCACTGCGCTGGGCGCTGATCGAGGCCTACCGCATGCAAGTGGCGCCGCGCAAGACGCCGGACCTGGTCCGCGGCGCGTTCCTCTACTCCGCCCAATGCTCATCCTGCCACGGCGCTCAAGGCCGCGGCGACGGGGCCGCGGGCGCCGCGCTCCGCCCCGCCCCGGCCAACTTTCACAATGAATCGCGCATGAACCAGCGCAGCGCTTTCAGCCTCTACAACACCATATCACTCGGCGTGACCGGCACCTCCATGGCTGCGTTTGCGAACCTTCCGGAAGACGACCGCTGGGCACTGGCATTCTATGTCGCGAACTTGGGAACGTCGGAGGCCCACATCAAGCAGGGCGAAACCCTCTGGAAATCGGCAACTCCGGCGGACCCAATGCGCATCGCCTTTCCCGACCTGGGCAGGCTGGCCACCCTCACTGCCGACGAAGTCAACGAGCGCCATGGCATTGAAGCTACGCGCGTGCAGGCCTACCTTCGCGCGCATCCGGATGCACTGGCCGCGGCCAAGCCAGCCCCCATCGCTTTTGCGCGCCAGCGCATCGCCGAGGCGCTCGCGGCGTGGGAAAAGGGCGACCGACCGGAAGCACAGCGCTTGGGCGTGAGCGCCTATCTCGAGGGATTCGAACTGGCGGAATCGAGCCTGGACAACGTCGATGGTGAATTGCGCCTCAAGATCGAACACGCCATGCTGGACTTGCGAACGGCGCTGGGCGCCGCAGGGGATGCCTCAGCCATGCGCGACAACGTGCGACGCGTGGATGCCCTTTTGTCGCAGGCCAACGACAAGCTCACCGGCGGCGGATTGTCCGCGTCCGCCGCGTTCGTCAGTTCCCTCGTGATTCTTCTGCGCGAAGGGCTGGAAGCCATCCTGCTACTGTCGGCCATCATCGCATTCGTTACCCGCACGGGACGACGC
Organism: Betaproteobacteria bacterium; assembly: GCA_947478805.1. GTDB lineage: Bacteria > Pseudomonadota > Gammaproteobacteria > Burkholderiales > SG8-39 > CAIYPG01. Next base: position 27,056 of record CANJXQ010000014.1, read on the forward strand.
GATGCGCTCCCGTGGGTTCACGCGGGGTGGATCATTGCCTTCTTCCTGGGCGCGCTGACCTGGGTGGTGGCGACTTATTTCATCGGCATCTCCGGAGCCAATCGGGAAATGACGGAAGGCGTCACGGCGCTGATCGCGGCGGCCATGCTGCTCTACGTCGGATACTGGCTGCACGGTCGTTCACATGCACAGGCATGGAGCCGCTTCCTGAAAGAGCAGGTGGATTCGGCCCTGGAGAAAAAGACCCTTTGGGCCATGGCCTCGGTGTCGTTTCTCGCCGTTTATCGGGAGCTGTTCGAAGTCGTGCTCTTCTATGAGGCGCTCTGGGTGCAAGCCGGGGACGACGGCCATGCGGCGGTCGGCGGCGGGATCGGCCTCGCCGTCGCCCTGCTCGCACTTGCCGGATGGGGCATCTTCAAATACAGCGTGCGCCTGCCCCTGGGGCCGTTCTTCACCGTGATGTCGGCATTGCTGGCACTGATGGCGGTGGTGTTCGCAGGCCAAGGCGTGGCGGCGTTGCAGGAGGCCGGCATCATCGGCATCTCGCGCGTGAGCTTCGTCACCATCTCCATCCTCGGCATTCATCCCTCGCTGCAATCGCTCGGGGCGCAGCTGCTGACCCTGGCGCTGGTGGGCGTGAGCTACTGGTTCAGCACCGGGACTCGCGCCCAAAAAACGTAGCGGGAACGCATCGCAAGCACTTGATTGTGCGGAATATCACATCGACGTGTGATTCCTGTTGCGCAGCCCTAGTCACACCGCTATGCTTTTGTCATATTGTTGCAATTCCCCGCAGCGCCAATAATCACCGGGTAAGCGCCAACTGCATTGACGCTTCCGAACAGTTTCCGTCGGTCCAGCAAACGACGGTGAACGGGGGGAACCCTCCCTCCCCCCGTTCTTTTTTCTACCGGCGATCGAGGGCCGACCAGCCTTCGATTTGCCAATGCAGCAGCAGGCAAGGCTGCATCGCTATAATCCGGCAGCCGTAGAGCAACGGCTGCCGGCCATGACCTTCGCATGGCCAGGACAATCACAAGAAAAGCGCCCGCCCATGCCAGCCTTAACGCGTGCCTTTGCCGCTTTTTCCCTCGTCGTGGCGCTGGTGGCCTCGCCCGGCTCGCAAGCGGCCACGGAAATCCAGTTCTGGCACGCAATGGACGGCGCATACGTCGATGCGCTCTCGCGCCTTGTCGATCGATTCAATGCATCGCAATCCGAAGTCAAAGTCATTGCCACGAATCACGGCAGCCATGCGGAAACCCTGAGTGCCGGCCTTGCTGCCGCGAAAGCCAAGAAGCCGCCGCACATCCTTCAGGCCCACGAGTTGGGTGCCGCAGATCTCGCGGCCAGCGCGCGCCTGTTCAAGCCGCTCTGGCAGCTGGCCGCGGAAAACGGCATGCGCTTCGAGCGCGACGAATATTTCACCCCGGCCGCCTCGCCTTACGCGGATGCCGGGGGACGCCTGCTGGCCCTTCCCTTCAATAGTTCGACTCCGGTGCTGTTCGTCAATCGCAACCTGCTCCAAAAGGCGGGGCTGGATCCGGACAAGCCGCCGAAAACATGGCCAGACATGCAGGCCATGCTGCTCGAGCTGCAAAAGAGCGGTGTGGACTGCCCCTACACGACGGCGACGCAGGCCTGGATCCATCTGGAGAACATGAGCGCCTGGCACAACCAGCCGGTAGCCAGCCACAACAATGGCCTGTCCGGCGACAGGCCCGAACTGCTGTTCAACAATCGCCTGATGATCCGGCATGTGTCGATCCTGTCGGCCTGGGTCAAATCCGACCTGTTCCGTCATGCCGGGCAGGCGGACACGGCCGTCGCGCACTTCGCCAACGGCGAGTGCGCCCTCCTCACTGCATCGTCGGCCGCGCTCGGGGAGCTGCGTGAGACGGGAAGATTCACTATCGGCATCGCATCCCTGCCGCACTACGATGACTTCCCGAATGCGCCCTACAACACGCTGATCGGCGGCGGCGCGCTATGGGTGATGGCGGGCAACCCGCTGCGCGACTACAAGGCGGTGGCGCGCTTCATGGCGTACATGGGGTCGGCACCCATCGCCGCCGAATGGCACCAGGCCACGGGCTACGTGCCGATGTCGCGCGCGGCCTACCTTGCTTCCAAGCGCAGCGGATTCTATGAGCGCAACCCCGCGCAGGAGATTGGCGTGCTGCAATTGCGCGGCGCGCACGCGGGAAACTTCGCCAGGGGCGTGCGCCTGCGGCATTTTGCGCAGATACGCGCCATTGCCGAGGAGGAACTCAATGCCGTTTGGCTGAACGGCAAGGCGCCCAAGGACGCGTTGGACGAGGCGGTCGAACGCGGCAACGCGTTGCTGCGACGCCCCCAGCCACCCTTGAAACCCTGAACGTGCGGCGCATGGCGATTCGTACATGAGCAATTCAGCCAACCGGCGTTGGCCCTGGCCGCGCATGATCGCGCATCGCGGCGGCGGAAAATTCGCGCCGGAGAACACGCTGGCCGCACTGCGAAAAGGGCATGAACTGGGATTTCGCGGCGTCGAGTTCGACGTCATGCTGGCCGCCGACGCCGTGCCGGTACTGATCCACGACGAGACCCTGGAGCGCACCACGAACGGGCGCGGCAATGTCGCCGATACCCCGGCACCCGTCCTCGGGACGCTGGATGCCGGCGCCTGGTTCGATGCGCATTATCGAGGCGAACCGGTTCCACTGTTCGTTGATGCGGCCCGCCTCTGCCTGTCCCTGGGCCTGTGGGCCAACATCGAGATCAAGCCGGCCACGGGACATGAAGCGACGACCGGTCGGGTCGCGGCGACGTTGGCGGCACAAGTCTGGCAAGATGCCCCGCCGGGTTTGGTGCCGCTGCTCTCCTCATTCAGCGAAGCCGCGCTGGCCGCTGCGCGCAGCGCGGCCCCGCAACTGCCGCGGGGCCTGTTACTCGATGCCGTGCCTGATGACTGGCATGCGCGCATGACGGCGCTCGGCTGCCTCAGCCTGCACTGCAACCAGGCCAGGCTCGATGAGCGCACCGCGCAAGGCATCGTGCAGGCCGGGTACGGGCTGGCCACGTGGACCGTCAACGACCCCGATGCGGCGCGGCGCCTCTTCGCGTGGGGCGTGGATGCCGTGTTCACCGACCGCCTCGACCTGATCGGGCCGGATTTCTGCTAATGGCCAGCCTGCAGCAGATTGACTCAAAGCGTGACCAATGTCACGAATTCACGCCCCTTCGTAACATGGGCTTACAGACGCTTACAGGGCACGGGTCAACACCCGCGGTACGCTGTCGTTATTGCAATCAGGGAAACGATTCCCGCCAACAAGGAGAAGGGCATGAACAAGTTCAAGACAATACTCGTAGCCACCGTGATCGGCGCCATCACCCTGCCTGCTTTCGCCCAGGCACCGGCACCATCCACCCCGAACCTTGACAAGCGCGAGGCCAACCAGCAGCGCCGCATCGATCAAGGCGTCAAGTCGGGCCAGCTCACGCCACAGGAAGCGGCAAGGCTCGAAAAGCGCCAGGAAAGGCTCAAAGCGCATGAAGCCAAGGCAAAGTCTGACGGCGTGGTCACCCCGCAGGAGCGCGCGCGCCTGCAGTCCGAGGCCAACCGCAACAGCCGCGTGATCGCGCATGAAAAGCACGATCGCCAGCACGTCAAGAAATAGGCGCCGGTTTCAAACCGAGGGGCGCAGTGACGTCACTGCGCCCTCAACTGAAACAAGCTCCAAGAACCTCGTCTCATAAAAAAGCCCGGCAATGCCGGGCTTTTTCATTTCCGCTCCCAACGCGACATCGGGTCAGAACGGCAGTTCGGCTCCCGGCTTCACCGCGAGCAGGACGCGCCGGAATTCGGCCTGGATCTGCTTCAGTCCCGCGGCATCATCCGCCTCGAAACGCAGCACGATCACCGGCGTCGTGTTGGAGGCGCGCGCGAGGCCGAATCCATTGGGATACTCGACGCGCAGGCCATCGAGCTTGATCACTTCGTCGGCGCCCGGAAAATCCGCCGATCGCTGCAGCTCGGCAATCAACCGATGCGGCTCGCCTTCGGCCAGGGCCAAGTGCAACTCGGGCGTGGAGAGCGCATCGGGCAGCGCCTCGAGCACGGCCGACGGGTCGGCTTCGCGCGACAGGATCTCCAACAGGCGCGCCCCGGCATACTGCCCGTCGTCGAAGCCGTACCAGCGCTCGCCGAAGAACATGTGCCCGCTCATCTCGCCTGCGAGCGGCGCATGGCGTTCCTTCATGCGGCCCTTGATCAGCGAATGCCCGGTCTTCCACATGCTCGGGATGCCGCCATGCTGCCGGATCCATGGCGCGAGCTTGCGCGTGCACTTGACGTCGTAAATGATTTCCGCACCCGGCACGCGTGACAGCACGTCCTTGGCGAACAGCATCAACTGGCGATCGGGGTAGATGATCTTGCCGCTGCGGGTCACCACACCGAGGCGATCACCATCGCCGTCGAATGCCAGGCCCAGTTCCAGATTGCCCTTCTTCACCGCATTCACGAGGTCGACCAGGTTTTCCAGTTGCGACGGGTCCGGATGATGGTTGGGGAAATTGCCATCCACCTCGCAAAAGAGTTCCGTGACTTCACAGCCCATGCGCCGGTAAAGCTCCCCCGCCGTCGCGCCCGCCACGCCATTGCCGCAATCCACGCCGATGCGCATGGGCCGGGCGAGCTTCACGTCGGACAGGATGCGATCGAGGTAACTCTCGCGCACATCGGCTCGCTCAAGCCGGCCGGCGCCCGAGGCAAATTCGCCCGCCTCGATGCGCGTGCGCAGGCGCTGGATGTCCTCGCCCGAGAGGGTCGTGCCGCCGAGCACCATCTTCAACCCGTTATAGTCCGGCGGATTGTGGCTGCCCGTCACCGATACCGCGCTGTGGCATCCCAATTGGTGCGCGGCGAAGTAGGTCATCGGCGTGGCCACCATGCCGATGTCGATGACGTCGATGCCGCCCGCGCGCAGGCCATCGGCCAGCGCCGCAGCGAGGGACGGTCCCGACAGGCGCCCGTCGCGCCCCACTGCAATGGCCTTCTGGCCACGCAGCCTCGCCTCCGTCGCCAGAGAGCGGCCGATGAGCCGCACGCCGTCTTCGGTCAGCGTGCGCCCGACGATGCCGCGGATGTCGTAGGCCTTGAATATTTCTGCTGGGGGATTTTTCATCGATGGCAATCAGAGTTGCGGCTGCGTCCAGGCCACGCAGCAGGCGGGTTCATGCGTGCGTCCGAGTACTGCCCGGGGACGCCGGATTCTAGCAGGCGCGAGCAGGCGGCCTTGCCGTGTAAGCCGTATGCATTAGAGTCGACTGATGCCAGTGAAGTGCTCGAACACTCGCAGCGGCAACCAGTCGAGCGACCCGGGGAAACGTCCCGACACGAAAGCCCCGTGCCCGCCCAGGGACGGGAACTCCGCCGTCACGCAGGCGGGCAGGCGCGAGCGGTCGGGCAGCGCCGCCGGCGGCACGAACGGATCGTCCAGCGCATTGATGATCAGCGTGGGAACGACGATTCCTGCCAGCACGGGACGGGAACTCGCGCGCGTCCAATAATCGTCGGTGTCGCGAAAACCATGCAGGGGCGCAGTCACCGCATTGTCGAAATCGCGCAGCGTGCGCGAACGGCGCATGGCCGCCGCGTCGAATGTTCCCGGATGGCGGGCAATCTTCGCGGCGCCCTTTTTCTTCAGCGTGACAAGGAACATGTGCGTATAGAGCCTGTTGAAGCCGCGCCCCAGCGCGTCGCCCGAAATCATCAGGTCGAGCGGCGCCGACACCGCAGCAGCCGCGTCCACGACATCCCGCGATGCGGGGCCGGCCAGCCCGAGCCATTTGAGCAGTGCATTGCCGCCCAGGGAGATGCCCACGGTGTAAAGCGCGCCGCCTGACGCGTGCTCGCGTCGCATGCGCTCGAGCACCCATGCGATCTCGTCGCTGTCGCCGGAGTGATAGGCGCGCGGCAGCCGGTTGATCTCCCCCGAGCAGCCGCGAAAGTGCGGCAACGCCAGGCGCCAACCGCGCGCGCGCGCGATGCGCGCGAATGACTTTGCGTAGTGACTGCCGGAGCCGCCTTCCAGCCCATGGAACAACACCACCAGTGGCGCGCCCTGAGGGCCGTCCATGAAATCCACGTCGATGAAATCCCCATCGGGGGTTTCCCAGCGCACGCGTCGCAGGGCCGGCGCGGCAATCAGCCGGCCGCGAAGGGCCGCGTAGATCGTGTGCAGGTGCCGGTTGCGCAACCACCAGGGGGCGCGAAACCCCTGAGTTGATGGGGACGTCACAAGATCAAATTCACTGCGGCCTGCCGCCGCGGACTGATCCCGATCAATGCAACACCTTGGGCGTTTCCGGCTCGACTGCGCGCTGTTGCGTCGGGCCCTGGGGCGCAGGCGACGCATGATGCAGGATCATGCGCCAGCCCTGGCCGGTGCGCATATAGGCATTGGTTGCGGCCACCGGGACCGCCGGCCGCTTCTCGCCCTTGACGGCGATGTTCTCCCGCACCGCGTGCACCACCAGCATCATGCCGCTGAGCACCACCTGGTTCGACACTTGCACTTGCAGCTTGCTGCCGCCGGAGAACAATTCGGCCCAGCTCGCGCGCACGTCGGCATAGCCGCAGTGGCGCGGGCCGCCCGGATGAATGCACACCACGTCTTCATCGTCGGACCACACCTCCATCATCGCATCCACATCGCCCGCCTCGAGGGCCTCATAGAAGGCGGCCTCGACATCCTGTGCGGTGGGGAAATTGGTCTTTTTCATGGGGGGTAATGGATGCGGTTGAGTCATTGCGCTCCCGGTGCAAAGCGCGCACCGATGATAGAGCAAACGCGTGACCGCCGCCAATGACAGACCGGGATAGCAATGCACAATGCATGGCGAATCAGGTTCACGGTGACCGCGACGACCGGTATGCCCCTCCTGCAACGCTCCGTGGCGTCGGTACGCCAGCCCTGCGACCGCGCTAGTTCGACGGCGCTGCCGCCGGCGTGGATACCGCCGGCGGCGGTGCCGGCTTGTGCCGCGGGTGCGGCTGCCAGCCCAGGGTTGCCATCAGCACCGCGAATCCGATCACGTAGGCCAATGCCACATGCCAGCCTCCGCGCAACCATGCGCCCACCGATTTTGCCTGCGGGTACATGTTCGACAGCGCCACGCCCGCCGACGACCCGAACCAGATCATCGAACCGCCAAAGCCAACGGCATAGGCGAGCACCCCCCAGTCGTAGCCGCCCTGCTTGAGCGCGAGCGCCGTGAGCGGGATGTTGTCGAATACCGCAGAAATGAAACCCAGGCCCAGCGCCGTCCGCCACGACGCCACCGGCAGTTCCTCCACCGGCATCATCGACGCGATCGTCACCAGCGACAAGAGGAAAACGGAACCCTTCAGCGCCTCGGGCAGCAGATTCCATTGCGGCTTGCGCACCGGGACGCTGACCAGGATCGCCACCCAGACCGCGGCGCCGAGGAATGGGAAGCTATCCGAGTGCTCGGCAAAGCGGGTGTTGACGACCACGTTGGCCACGATGGCGACGATGAGGATGAACGCCACCACGCCGACGCGACCCCAATCGACATGCGTATCCGCCGGCGCGTCTTTCATGATGGGCGAATGGCGCTGCTGCTGGATCGCCGCCGGAATTCCGCACACCACCACCGCCACGCCCGCCGCCACATAGGCGTGAAGCACATCAAGCGGGTCCACTCCGTCGATCCACATCATGGTGGTGGTGGTGTCGCCCACCACGCTGCCCGAGCCGCCCGCGTTGGACGCCGCGACAATGCCGGCCAGGTAGCCGATGTGCACCTTGCCGCGAAACACCGTGTGCGCCATGGCGCCGCCGATCAGCGCCGCGGCGATATTGTCGAGAAACGACGAAAGAACGAACACCATCTGCAGCAGCACGAAGCCGCCCCTCCAGTCGTCGGGGAGGTATTTCGGCAGCACGCGCGGCACTTCGCTGTCCTCGAAGTGCCGGCTCAGCAGCGCAAACCCGAGCAGCAGCCCGAGCAGGTTGGCGAGGATCACCCATTCGTGGCCGAGGTGGCCCATCAGGCCGGCTAGGCCGGCGCCATCGTGAAACCCGGTGAAGCCGATCTTGTACAGCGTCACCACCGCCAGGCCCGTCAGCGCCACGCTCAGCGTATGGTGATGAAACAACGCGACACCGAGCAACGTCAACGCGAACAAGACGAAATCGACCGGCACTCCCATGACGACGGGCATCTACCGCCACCAGAAGGGTTGCGGCGTTGCCGTGCGTCGCCGCACGGTCTTCCCGCGACACCCGACAGGGGTGTCGAGAAAACAATTAGGGCCCATCAGGAATTGTCCATGTCTTCTTGCTGACCATTGGCGTAACGCTCGACCGCTGCGCACAGATCTTCGACCGTATTGGGTTTGTAGATCAGGGCACTCACACCGGCGCCAGGCGCCGTGCGCCGCAGTTCCTCGGTGATGTAACCGGAGGCAAGCAACACCGGCAGGTCGGCGCGGACAGTCTTCAATGCCTTGGCAACCTCCACACCGGTCATGCCCGGCATGTTGTAGTCGGTGACGACAAGGTCGTATCGCCCCGGGTCGGCACCCACCGCGGCCACCGCCTCCTTCGGATCGGTGTAGCCGCTGACGCGATAGCCGCGCCGCTCCAGGAGGCGCTTCATCAGCGACACGATCGCCTCTTCATCGTCCACGTAAAGCACATGCTTGCCATCACCGCGTACGGGCGACGTTTGCGATGCGGGCGCTTTGGCACCGGTAACCGGTGCATCCGTTGCCGGGAAGAAGATGCGGAAGGTGCAACCAGCCCCCGGCGCGCTCTCCACTTCGATGCTCGCCTCGTGGGCCTTCACGATCCCGTGAACGACCGCCAGTCCCAGGCCCGTTCCCTTGCCGCGTGGCTTGGTCGTGAAGAACGGCTCGAATATGCGCGCACGCGTTTCCTCGTCCATGCCCGGACCGTTGTCGCGAACCATGAGGCAGGCATAGCGTCCCGGGCGCAGCTCTCCTCGCTGCTCGTCCTGCGCATGCGCGCCCAGGCTGATCTCGATGTGGCCCGGCCGCTCCTCGTCCTGTAGCGCCTGGAGCGCGTTGTTGCACAAATTGAGCAGGATCTGGCTGACCTGCGTTGCGTCGGCCAGCACCGCCGGCGTGTCGACCTTGCACTCGACGCTCAAGGTCACCTTGGCTGGAAGGCTGGCGCGTAACAGGCGGGCCGTCTCCACGACCACCAGCGTCAGCGAGCTCGGCTTGCGGTCGATGTTCTGGCGCCGGCTGAAGGCAAGGATCTGCCCGACAAGATCCTTGGCCCGCCGGCTCGCCTGGTCGATCTCCTCGAGGCTCTCCAGCGCGGCGTGGCCGGGGCCCACGTCCTGGCGCGCAAGTTCCGTGTTGCCCACGATCATCGCCAGCGCGTTGTTGAAGTCGTGCGCCACGCCTCCCGCGAGCGTTCCGAGCGCCTCCATCTTCTGCGACTCGCGCAACTGCGCTTCCAGCCGCACCTGCTCGGCCTCGCTGCGCTTGCGCTCGGTGATGTCCATGAACGTGGTGACGAAGCGGTCATTGACGAAAGGCGAAGTGGAAATGTGAAACCAGTGCTGGCTGATCGGGCTGAGCATTTCAATATGCTGAACGTCGGTACGGCGCCGTCTTGCCTTCCAGAATTCGCGGATCGTCTCCGGGGACATGCCGTACAGATCCGTCGCAAGCCGCCCGATCACCGGCCGGCCGCGATAATCCGCCGTCGCGTAGAAGGCCTCGTTCACTTCGATGATGCGGTAATCGATCATGTCCCCTTTGTCGTCATAAACAATTTCGTTCAGAGACACGCCTTCGGACATAGTCGAAAAGATCGCCCGCAGCTTTCCCGCATCCGATCGCAGGGCCTCCTCGGCCTTCCTGCGAGCGGTGATGTCGCGCGTGACTCCGCGCACTTCCACACTGCCGTCCGTCGGGTTGCGGCAGTAGCTGCTGATCACCTCGGTCCAGACGGTCGAGCCATCCTTGCAGGGCTGTTCGATTTCACTGACATAGAAGCGGTCGGGCGGCTCCTTGCCGGAGACGAAATCCCGGGCGCGCTGCCGGATGCGCTCGACGATGCCCTGGGCCGCGTCGGGTGTGAGCACCGCCGTTACGGGCATTGCCAGCACCTCCTCGGGTGTGTAGCCGCGCAATTTCTGCACCGAAGGGCTCATGAAGCGAAAACGCATGCTCTCGACGTCCAGCACCCATACCACGTCCTGGATGCGCTCGGCGATGAGGCGATACCGGGCGTAGCTTTGGCGGAACGATCGAATAAGGTACATCGTCATGGCAACACTGATCGAGAGCACGATCAGGTGTGCGAGCGCAGTGACGATCGGGGGAAATGGCGGCGCACCGCCGACAACCCCCAATGTCTGCGCTACAGACATTGCGACAATGGCGATGCAGCTCGCGATGAACAGTCCTGCGCCAAAGCGGGCACCCAGCACCCAACCCGAAAAGATCACCAGGACCGGGTAGGCGAACAGGATCGGCGCGCGCACGCCTTCGGTAAAGAAGCTGCCGATGGTTGCCACCAGCCAGCCGCCCACGATCAGCGTTCGCACCGAAGCGACGACCCCCGACTGGCGAAGCATCCACAGTCCGGCCGCGGCGTTGGCTGCGAGCAGCAACGGAAAGGTCATGCGCCATGCGTATCGAGCTTCCAGCAACATGCCCATCGCGCCGGCGATCATGAGCGTTCCGAGGAGGACGACCCATATGGTCACCCGCAACATGGCGACATGCAAATTGGAGATCAGTTCCGGGAACTCTTCGACGAGCGGCCGTGCCAAATCGTCCTGCGATGTATTCGACGACGATGGCGGCACATTCGGCACCAGTGGCTCCCATTCCGACCCAGGCATTCAACTACATCGCGGACAGTATGCAGCCCACCGGGTTACCCTGTCACCTCAGCATGCGAACACGTTGCCCTCGAACCCACTCCAATCGAGAACGCCTCTCATCCCGCCACGATGATATGCACGCGATACGGCCCGTGCGCGCCGATCACGATGGTCTGCTCGATGTCGCCGGTGCGCGACGGCCCGGAAATGAAATTGACCGCGCGCGGTGGCGTGCCCAGTTCCGCGCGCATCAGCGCCCAGGCGTCCTCCATGTGCGGCACGATGCGGCCCGCCTCGACGATGGCGATGTGGGTCTCGGGCAACAGGCTCACCGAACCCGGCGTGTCGGGGCCCGAGAGCGTCATCAGGGTGCCGGTCTCGGCGATGCCGGCGAATGCGCCGGTAATGCCGATCGCATCGGCATCGACGGCGGCGCGAGCCTCGACCGCGATGCCCACGCCCTTCCAGTCGAGCGGCGGCAATGCGGGCCAGACACAACCGGAGACCGGCAGCTGGCGCGCTGCCAGATATCGCGCCACCGCTTCCGGGGCATCGCGAAGGGTGCCGACCGATTCCACCGTGCTCTGCATGGCCTGCGCGCGGTCGCGAAAGTGCGCGATGAGGGCTTGCCGGCCCGCTGGCAGCGGCGGCAGCGGGCCGCGCGGATGCGCCTTGAGATAGGTGGCCGCCGCTTCCAGCTCGGCGGGAGATCCAGACAGGCCCTGTGATGCATCGCCGGTGGGCGCCCCGCGCCCTTGGGCCCTGCGGATGCGCGCGAAGATGTTGCGGCGTGCCTCGTCGGACTTGGACCGCTCGGATTTTTCGTGCGTCATGACAACATTCTAGCCGCCAGCGCGTCCGGGAGGGCGAAGTCGAAGGAGCGGTCCCGCCCCTGCCCTTACAGTGCAGCCCAGGGTGCGGAGCGAGCTGCGCGGTCCCTCCTAGTCGAGCGCCTTGACGATATCTTCTACGACCTTCTTCGCATCGCCGAACACCATCATGGTGCGTTCCATGTAGAAGAGCGGATTGTCGAGGCCGGCGTAGCCCGAGGCCATGGAGCGCTTGTTCACCAGCACCGTGCGCGCCTTGGCCACATCGAGGATGGGCATGCCGTAGATCGGGCTGCCCTTTTCGTGCGCCAGCGGGTTGACCACGTCGTTGGCACCGAGCACCAGCACCACGTCGGTGGCGCCAAAGTCGGAGTTGATCTCGTCCATCTCCAGAACCTGGTCATAGGGCACCTCGGCCTCGGCCAGCAACACGTTCATGTGGCCGGGCATGCGCCCCGCCACCGGATGAATCGCGTATCGCACCGTCACGCCCTTCTCGGTGAGCTTGGCTGCCAGCTCCTTCACGGCGTGCTGCGCGCGCGCCACGGCAAGGCCATAGCCCGGGACGATGATCACCGATTCGGCATTGCCCATGAGGAAGGCGGCATCGTCCGCGGAACCTGAGCGATGCGTCTTCTCGCCGGCATGCGCCGTGGCCGTGCCCTCTTCGGCGCCGAAGCCGCCGAGGATCACGCTGAAGAACGAGCGGTTCATGGCCTTGCACATGATGTAGGACAGGATGGCGCCCGACGACCCGACCAAGGAGCCCGCGATGATCAGCATGGTGTTGTTGAGCGAGAAGCCGATGCCCGCTGCCGCCCAGCCCGAATAGCTGTTCAGCATGGAGATCACCACCGGCATGTCGGCGCCGCCAATGGGGATGATGATCAGCACGCCGAGCACGAAGGCAATGGCCGTCATGACCAGGAAGGGCGTCCAGGCCTTGTCGGGCGACATGAAGAAGGCCACGCCGAATCCCAGCATGGCCAGCGCCAGCACAAGGTTGACCATGTGCTGCCCGGGGAAAGTCACGGGCGCACTGGAGAAGAGGCGAAACTGCTTGCCCAGGCCCGCGAGCTTGCCGAAGGCGATGACGCTGCCCGAGAACGTCAGCGCGCCGACGAAGGTGCCGATGAAGAGCTCGAACCGCGCCCCCGCCGGCAACGACGCGGACATGCCGAACGCCGCGGGGTTGTCCACCACGGCCACCGCGATCAGCACGGCCGCAAGGCCCACCAGCGAGTGCATGGCCGCAACCAGTTCGGGCATCTGCGTCATCTGCACGCGCCGCGCGGCCACCGCGCCAATGGCTCCGCCGATCAGCATGGCGGCCAGGATCAGGTCGATGCGGCCGTGCAGCACCACCGAGAGGGTGGTAAGCACCGCCAGCGTCATGCCGGCAATGCCGAATGCGTTGCCGCGGCGCGCCGTCTCCGGGTGCGACAGGCCTTTCAGCGCCAGGATGAAGCAGACCGAGGCGACCAGGTAACACAGTGCGATGACATTGGCGCTCATGGGTCAGGCCTGTTTCTTTTTCTTGAACATCTCGAGCATGCGTCGCGTCACCAGGAAGCCGCCGGCAACGTTGATCGCAGCCAGCGCCACGGCGACGGCGCCCATCACCGATCCGAAGTCGATCTCGGCAGGACCCGCGGCGAGGATGGCGCCGACGATGATGACGCTGGAGATGGCGTTGGTCACGCTCATCAGCGGCGTGTGCAGCGCCGGAGTGACATTCCAGATCACGTGGTAGCCGACGAATACCGCCAGCACGAACACCACCAGGTTGATGATGGTGGGATCTACCGTCCCTGTCATTGCCGCCCCTCCTTGCACATGGCACCCGTCACCGGCGCACCAATTTCTGAACTTTTCAAATCGAAGATCCCAGAGCAGCCGGCATCTTCACGCGATTTCTATATCGTTATTGATATAACGCCGGAGCCGTCAGCCCTTCTTCGCCAGCTCCCCGCCATGCACCATGAGGCAGGCTTCGACGATCTCGTCCTCGCGGTTGAGAGCGAACTTTCCTTCCTTGTCGATCACCAGCTTCAGGAAGTCGAGCACATTGCGCGCATACAGCGCCGATGAATCGTTGGCCACCATGGCCGGAAAATTGGTATGGCCGACCAGCGTCACGCCGTGCTTCACCGCCACGGCGTCCCGCTCGGTGAGCGGGCAGTTGCCGCCCTGTTCAGCGGCCATATCGACGATGACCGACCCGGGCTTCATGCTCTTCACCATGTCCTCGGTCACCAGCACCGGCGCAGGACGCCCGGGGATCAATGCGGTGGTGATGACGATGTCGGCCGCCTTGATGCGCTCGGCCACCAGCGCCGCCTGGCGCTTGCGGTAGTCGTCGCCCATGTCGCGGGCGTAGCCGCCGGCACCTTTGGCGAGTTCCTTTTCAGCCTCGGTGAGCGGCACGTCGATGAACTTGGCGCCCAGCGACTCGACCTGCTCCTTGGTCTCCGGGCGCACGTCGGTGGCCTCCACGACGGCGCCGAGGCGCTTGGCCGTGGCAATGGCCTGCAGGCCGGCAACGCCGACGCCCATCACGACAACACGCGCCGCCTTGATGGTGCCTGCCGCGGTCATGAGCATCGGCATCAGCTTGCCGTAGTGGCCCGCAGCGGTGATGACCGCCTTGTAGCCGCCGATGTTGGCTTGCGACGAGAGCACGTCCATCGATTGCGCGCGCGAAATGCGCGGCGCGGCCTCCAGTGCGAATGCGGTGACGCCGCGCGCGGCCAGCGCCGCAATCCCGGCCGCATCGAAGCGATTGAGCATGCCCACGAGCACCTGCCCCGACTTCAACTGGGGCAGCTCGCTTTCCTGCGGCGAGCGCACCTTCAGCACCAGTTCCGCCGCAAAGGCTTCCGCGGCAGAGGCGACGATCTTCGCCCCGACGGCAGCGTATTCGCTGTCGGGCATGCTGGCCGCAATACCAGCGCCGGATTGAACCAGCACCGAGTGGCCTGCCGCTACCAATTTCTTGACTGTTTCGGGCGTTGCTGCAACGCGGGTCTCTCCCGACCGCGTTTCGGCCGGAATGCCGATCTGCATGGTGGTTCCTTGCTATGACTGACTTGGGACGGGCGCCATGATACCGCACCCCCGTCCCCGGAGCGAGAGTCCCGCTTTCGCGTACGGCCCAGGCACCTTCCATCGCATTGCGCAATGTTCGCCGCCCCGCGCCAAGGCGTGCCACAAGCAACCCCAAGGCACGTCATGCCGGTACCGGCTCATGCGCGCAACAGGCCGAAGCCGACGTTTATTAGAGGCCATTCCAGGATTGCCGAAATGGCCCCTGATGTAGGGGAGCCTGAGGGGAGCATCCCCTCAATTGTGAAATGAGCTCTTACCTCAGCCGCCCTTGTGCCAGTGCATCTTGGTGATCACCTGCTTGTGGCGCCTGGGCGTCTCGATCAATTGATTGAAGATGGCGCGCACGGTGCTGGCCGACTTCGCCTCGTAGGCAAGGCGCGTTGCCTCGCTCGACCAGATGCCGGCCACCGCGACCTCGCCGGTCTCGATGGTCCAGCAGACAGTCGCACCCTTGAAACCGTCATTGCTGGACATCTCGGCGATGAACGCCGGCCACGCCTTTTCGACCGCGGCGTCCCATTCGGCGCGCGTGACCTTGGCGCGTCCGGTCACCCAGCCCAGCACATTGCCGGCCGCGAGGGTTTGCAGTTCGTCTTTGCTCATGGTTTTCACCTCAGTGATAGTCGATTACGAAATGAGGGGACACACCCCTCACACTCCCTACTTCAGCGGCCATTTCGGTCATTCTGAAATGGCCTCTAAGCAATCAGGGTTGCGGTTTGAAATTGGTGGCGCGCGCCGCCTCGGCCCACACCTTCATGTCGGCCTCGAGCATGCGCGCCAGTTCTTCCGGGCTCGAACCGATGGGCTCGGCGCCGAAATTCTTGCGCAGCAGCTCGGAGGCCGCGGGCGCCTTGATCGCGGCAGAGAACGCCGAGGAGAGCCGGCGCACGATGTCGCTGGGCGTGCCACCCGGGGCCCACAGGCCGACATACAGGCCGAGGTCGGCCTGCACGCCCACCTCATACCCGGTCGGCGTCTGAGCGAGCAGCGGCATGCGCTTGTCGGAGGCCACCATGATGGCGCGCATCCGGCCCGACTGCAGGTGCGCAAGGAACGGCGGTGCGGACGACGTGGCGAGGTCCACCTCGTCGGCAAGCAACGCCGCGACGATGGGCGGCGAGCCGCGATACGGGATGCTGATGGAGGTGATGCCGGTGTACGACTTGATCACCGCCATGACCAGCTCCTGCACCTGCGAGGCGGCGCCGAACTTGAGCTTGTCGGGATTGGCCTTCGAGTAGGCGATGAGTTCGGCCATGTTGGTGAAAGGCTGGTTGGCGCGCGCAAACAGCACATAGGGCGCCTTGACCAGCATCGACACCGCCACCATCTCGCGGCCGACATCGACGCCGTTATTGGCATTCAACAAGATGCTGGCCTGCGGCCCGCTGCCCAGCAACAGCGTATAGCCGTCGGGGGCGGCATTCTTGACGGCCTGGGCTGCGATGGTCGAGTTCGCGCCGGTGCGATGCTCGATCAGCACCGGCTGCCCGAGCAGCTTCTCCAGTTCAGGAGACACCATGCGCACATTGCCGTCGATCACCGTGCCCGGCGGGTTGCCGGTGATCAACCGGATCGGCTTGTTCGGAAACGCCTGCGACCAAGCCGCCGGCAGCCAGGCCAAACATCCCGCAGCAACCAGTGAAAGTGCACACCATCGTCTCATGCCAGCCACTCCTTCTCTAAACACTTCGATTCGCAATCGCCAGACCCGTCCGACGCTCACGGCTGCGCTGCGAGTTCCGGCGCCGCCACTTCCGCCACGAATGCGTCGATATCGCCCGTCCTAAGAAAGGCCAGCGCACAGGCGAGCGGCTGGTCATCGAGCGGCTTCGGCGGCGCGCAGCGCGCCTGCTCCACGCGCGCCCTGGGGGGCGCGGGGGCGTCGTCGCTGCCGGGCAGCGCATGCGCGCGATCGGCTTCGCGGCGACGCGGCACTTGCGCGGGTGTGGCCGCCAGCAACTCGATATCGGGGCCGACCCCGCTGCGCTGCACCGTCCGGCCCGAGGGCCCGTAATACACCGCCGTGGTGAGGCGCAGCATGCCCTTGTCGGCGCCCAGCGACATCATGGTCTGCACGCTGCCCTTGCCGAAACTGCGCTGGCCCATGACGATGGCGCGGCCATTCTCCTGCAGCGCGGCGGCCACCAGTTCCGCGGCCGATGCCGAAGCGCCGTCGATCAGGATCACCATCGGCAGTCCGGCGAGTCGCTCGGCTGCGTCGGCCTTCCAGGTGCGGCGATTTCCCGGCGTGCGCCCGCGCAACGACACGATCTCCCCCTTGGCGAGGAAAATGTCCGCAGCAGCCACAGCCTGGTCGAGCAGCCCGCCGGGATTGCCGCGCATGTCGAGGATAACGGCGCGCGGCGCGCGCACCGCGCCGGCATCGTCGATGGCCTTTTCGATGTCGGCGGCGACCGACGCGGTAAAGCGCGCGAGGCGCAACACCAGCACATCGCCTTCCATGCGCCAACGCAGCGCCTGGGTACGGATGATGGCGCGCACCAGCGACACCGCAAAGTCCTCCTCACGACCCGGACGCCGGATGATCAGGGTGATGGGCGTGCCGGGATCGCCGCGCATGCGCGAGATGGCATCGGCGAGGCTCATGCCCAGCACCGGCTGCTCGTTGAATTGCACGATCACGTCGCCGCTCCTGAGTCCGGCACGCGAAGCCGGCGTGTCCTCCATGGTCGATACCACGCGCACCAGCCCGTCCGCCATGTCCACCTGCATTCCCAGACCGCCGAAGCTGCCCGTGATGGCGCTTCGCCGCGCGCTCTGTTCGCGCGGGTCGAGATAATCCGAATGCGGATCGATCGCCGCGAGCGCGGCATTGACTGCCGACTTGAACACCGCCACCGGCTCGCCCGCCCCGGGCGCGAGCGGCTCGAGCACCTTCAACGCCGCGGCGATGAATGCGGGCGTGTCCACTTCCAGGGCAAAGCTGCGCTGCACGCGGGCGAACACGACACCGAGCAATTCGCGGAAAGTGTCTGCCTGCGCGCCCGGCTGTGCCGCGCGCACATAGGCGGCGCTCAGCCCAGCCAGTCGCTCATCCGCCCCCGGCGCATCCGCCGCGGCGGCAAATGTCGCGTTGGCGATGGCCAGCCAGCAGGCCATGGCCAACGCCCTCACGCACAGGATCACGGGTCGGGTGTGCATCGCTGCATTATCCAAGATTCCGCAAAGCTGCGTCGGTCACCCCCGGCCAGCCGCAGAAACGGTCAGGCGGGGATCTGCGCGGGTCCGGCGTCGCTGAGAAACTGCAGCCTTGCCAGGTGCGAGTACAGCCCGCCCTCGCGCATCAGCTCGGTGTGCGTGCCCGCCGAATGCAGGCGCCCGTGCTCAAGCACGACGATGCGGTCGGCGGTCTGCACGGTGGCCAGGCGATGTGCGATCACCAGCGACGTGCGCCCGCGCATCAGTCCTTCGAGCGCGAGGGCCACCTTGCGCTCGCTCTCTGCATCCAATGAGCTGGTGGCTTCATCCAGCAGCAGGATGGGCCGGTCGGCCAGGAGCGCGCGTGCGATCGACAGGCGCTGGCGCTGGCCGCCGGAGAGCTTGATGCCGCGCTCGCCCAGGTCGGTCTCGAAACCCTGCGGCAGGCGCTCGATGAAATCCATGGCATGCGCCGCCTCGCAGGCGGCGCGCACCTCGGCGTCACTTGCCTCGGGCCGGCCATAGCGCACATTGTCGGTCACGCTGGCGGCGAAGATCACCGGGTCCTGCGGAACAAGGGCGAACTGGCGGCGCACTTCGCGCGGGTCGCAGCGCGCGATGTCGATGCCGTCGACGAGCACGCGTCCCTGCTGCGGATCGTAGAAGCGCAACAGCAGCGCCATCACGGTGGTCTTGCCGGCCCCCGAGGGACCCACCAGCGCCACGCGCTCGCCAGGCCTCACCGCGAGCGTAAAGCCCGACAAGGCCGGCACATCGGGCCGCGTCGGGTAGCAAAAGCTCACGCCATCGAAGGCCACGGCGGCTGCCCCGGCAGCCGCCGCATTGCCCGATCCTTCCTCACGCCGCGACAGGGCCTGGGCACCGGGCGCGGCCACGATATCCGGTCGCGTTTCCAGCAGTTCCATGAGCCGCTCCGTGGCCCCCGCGGCGCGCTGCAACTCGCCCCATACCTCGGACACGGTGCCCGCCCCCGTCGCCACCACGGCCGCGTAGAACACGAAGGCGGAGAGCTCCCCTGCGGTCAGTTTTCCCGCCAGCACATCGTGGCCGCCGATCCACAGAATCACGCCCACCGCACAGAAACCGATCAGCATCACCAGCGAGATGAGCCAGGCCTTGATGCGGATGCGGTGAACGCCCGAGTCATAGGCCGCCTCGACGCGCGCATCGAAGCCGCGGCGATCGGCGTCCTCGTGCGCATAGGCCTGCACGGTGCGGATCTCATGGATGGCCTCGTCGATGTGCGAGGACACGTCGGCAACCCGGTCCTGGTTGTCGCGCGACAGCCGCCGCACGCGCCGGCCGATCACGAGGATGGGCACCACCACCGCCGGCACGCCGATGACGATGAAGGCTGCGAGCTTGGGGCTGGTGATGAACAGCATCACCAGGGCGCCGGCGAGCATCAGCGCGCTCCGCAGGAACATCGACACGCCGAAGCCGATCACGTTCTGCAGCTGCGTGGTGTCGTTGGTGAGCCGCGACACGATCTCGCCGGTGCGCGTGGTGTCGAAGAATGCGGGCGAGAGTTCCAGCACGTGGCTGAACACCGCCTTCCTGATGTCCGCCACCACGCGCTCGCCGGTGGACATCATCAGGTAGAAGCGCGCCCAGGTGGACAGCGACAGCAGCACCGCCACGAACACCACGCCCGCCAGCGCCGTGTTGAGCAACGCAGGGTCGCCCGAGCCGAAGCCGCCATCGATGACATGCCGCAGTCCCTGCCCGAGCGCGAGCACGCACAGCGCCGCCACCGCGAGCGCCACCATGGCGAGCACCAGGCGCAGGCGATAGGGCAAAAGGAAGCGCACGAGGCGGGCAAACTGCGAGATGTCGCCCTTGGCCGGCATGCCTTGCGCATCGCGCGCAGCCGGCGTCTTGTCGAGCCTGGCGTCGGCCAAGGCGTCCGCGGCCCCCCCCGCCTGCGGGGGCGTCACGCGCCGCCCTCCGGACTGGAGCCTGCCTGACCATTATTATCAAGAACTGTACTGACTACAGGTGTGTCATACATAAAAATAAGCATTGTAATCATCTAAAACGTTCCATTTCTGCCATGCGCTCATCCAGCGCCACCACCCAGTGGCGCACCGGCAGGCGCGCGGCAGCCGCCAGGTGACTCTGGCAGCCGATGTTCGCGGTGAGGATCATGGCCGCATCGCCCGATTGCAGCGCCGCGACCTTTTGCGCCTGCAGTTGCGCGGACAGGGCCGGCTGCAGCAGCGAGTAGGTTCCGGCCGACCCGCAGCACAGGTGCGCATCGGGCACCGGGACCAGCGTGAATCCCGCCGCCGAGAGGATGCCCTCGGCCACACCGCGCAGCTGCTGGCCATGCTGCAGCGTGCAGGGCGGATGAAATGCAACGCTGCGCACGTCCGGCTTATCAGTTGCTCGCGGGGCCAGCCCTGCCAGCGTCGTTTCCAGCAGGTCCCGCTCGGCCTGCAGCACTTCCGAAAGATCACGCGTCATGGCGCTGATGCGCGCCGCCTTGTCGCGATACGCGGGATCGCCCGCGAGATAGTGGCCGTACTCCTTCACCGTCACGCCGCAACCGCTCGCCGTCATGACGATGGCCTCGATCTCGCCGCGCTCGACCAGCGGCCACCACGCGTCGATCAGCCGGCGCATGTCCTGCAACCCGTCATCCTGGTAATCCAGGTGAAACCGCAGTGCACCGCAGCAACCGGCGCCGTTAGCCTCGACGAGCGAGATGCCGATGCGATCGAGCACGCGCGCGGCCGCCGCGTTGATGTCGGGCGACAGCGTCGGCTGCACGCAGCCCGCCAATACCAGCATGCGCCGCGCGTGACGAACGGGTGGACGGGCTCCAGAGTCCGGCGCATCGGCAGGCACCTTGGCCGCCAGCGCCGCCGGCAGAAGCCAGCGAAACCAGCGCCCCAAAGTGACCAGCGGCGCGAACAGCCAGGGCCGCGGCAGCACACTGGCCAAGGCAAAACGCTGCAACCGTTCGAACCACGGCCGCTCCAGTTTCTGCGCCGCCACGGCGCGCCCGATGTCGACCAGCTTGCCGTACTGCACGCCCGATGGGCAGGTGGTCTCGCAGGCGCGGCAAGTGAGGCAGCGGTCCAGGTGCAGTCCGGTGCGCGCGCTCACCGGCTCGCCCTCCAGCATCTGCTTGATCAGGTAGATGCGGCCGCGCGGGCCATCGAGCTCGTCGCCGCGCAACTGGTAGGTCGGGCAGGTGGCGTTGCAGAAGCCGCAGTGAACGCACTTGCGCAGGATCGCCTCGGCGGCGATGCCCTCGGGCGTGTCCTTGATCCAGTCGGCGAGGTGTGTCTGCATGATGGTTCAGAACTCGGCGTACATGCGGCCGGGGTTGAAGATGCCGTGCGGGTCGAAGACCGCCTTCAACTGGCGATGAACGGCCAGTGCCGCGGGCGCCAGCGGCTGGAACACGCCGACACGCTCGCGCAGGCCGGCCTCGGCACGAAACAGCGTGGCGTGCCCGCCCGCCTTCGCCGCCACATCGCGAATCGTCGCGGCATCGGTGCCGCTCGCCGCCCAGCGCAGCGCCCCGCCCCACTCGATGAGGCGGGCGCCTTCGATGCGATCCAGCGCCGCGGCCGGCGTGGTGGAGGGAACGGACAGGCGCCACAACGGCCGAACCAACGTGTCCTCGGCGCCGAAGAACGCCGCCGATTGCTCGCGGATGGACAGCCAGAACCCATGGGCCGCGGCCGCATCGACGCGCTGGCCTCCCATTTTCTCGCGCGCAGCCGACACCGCCACGGGCGCCCCGGACAGGCGCACATGCAGCTCGCCCGCGCACCATGCGCTCGCCGTCACGGGCAGCGGCTGCCCCGCCCAGCGATTGAGCGTGGCGATGGCCTTGTCCTCGGGCATCTCGAACTGCAGCGTCTCCTCCGTCGCAGGGCAAGGCAGCGTCTTTAGCGACACCTCCAGGGTGATGCCCAGCGTGCCTAGGGAGCCCGCCATCAGCCGCGACACGTCGTATCCGGCGACGTTCTTCATCACCTGCCCGCCGAAGCTGAGCACCTCGCCGCGCCCGTCGAGGATGGTCACGCCGAGCACGAAGTCGCGTAGCGCGCCCGCCGCCTGCCGGCGTGGACCGCCGAGGCCCGCCGCGACCATGCCGCCAACGGTGGCGCCTGCCCCGCAATGCGGCGGCTGCCGCTCGAATGGGCCGCCAAAATGCGGCGGCTCAAACGCCAGCATCTGCCCGCTGGCAGCCAGCGTGGCTTCCAGCTCGGCGAGCGATGTGCCGCAACGCGCCGTGACCACCAGCTCGGTGGGCTCGTAGGCGACGATGCCGGCGTAGCCACGCACATCCAGCGGCTCGCCGGTCGTTGGCCGGCCATAGAAATCCTTGCTGCCGCCGCCAGCAATGCGCAAGGCTCGGGCTTTGCCGGCGCCAGCGCCCGCAGCAGCGGCACGCACGGCATCCACAAGCGGTGACAGCATTTCGGTGGACACGGTTCCCTGCCTCAGAAGCGCGGCAGCTCGGGATGCTGCAGGCGCCCCCCGCGCACATGCATGCCGCCGTGCTCGGCGCAGCGATGCAGCGTGGGAATGTTCTTCGCCGGATTGAGCAGACCATCCGAATCGAAGGCCGCCTTCACGCCTCGCATGATCGCAAGCTCGGCGGCCGAGAACTGCACGCACATCTGATTGATCTTCTCGATGCCCACGCCGTGCTCGCCGGTGATGGTTCCGCCCAGCGCGATGCACTTCTCCAGCACTTCGGCGGCAAACTGTTCGGTGCGATGCAACTCGTCGGGCCGGTTGGCATCGAAGAGGATGAGAGGATGCAGATTGCCGTCGCCGGCATGGAACACATTGGGGCAGCGCAAGCCGTACTTCGCTTCCATGGCGGCGATGAAGCGCAGCATCTCGCCCAGGCGCTTCCTCGGGATGGTGCCGTCCATGCAGTAATAGTCGGGCGAGATGCGCCCCACCGCGGGGAACGCCGCCTTGCGCCCTGCCCAGAACAGCAGCCGCTCGGCCTCTGAACGGGACACGCGGATCGCCGTGGCGCCCTGGCGCTGCAGCACCTCGCTCATGCGCGCGATTTCGCCTGCGACTTCCTCCGGGTTGCCATCGGCCTCGCACAACAACAATGCCTTCGCCTCCAGGTCGTACCCCGCATGCGCAAAGGCTTCGACGGCGCGCGTCGCCGCCTGGTCCATCATCTCCAGCCCCGCCGGGATGATGCCCGCGGCGATGATGCCGGCCACCGCGTCGCCAGCTTTTTCCACATCGTCGAACGAGGCCATGATGCAGCGCGCGGTCTCCGGCTTGGGCACCAGGCGCACGCTCACCTCGGTCACCACCGCCAGCATGCCTTCGC
>CANJXQ010000015.1 GCA_947478805.1 Betaproteobacteria bacterium
GCGCATGAGGATGCCGCAGCGATCCTCGAGGAACGTGTTGTAGACATTGCGGCGCAGGTATTCGCTGGGCAGCAATTCGAGCGTGAGTTTCTGCAGGAAGCGATGGCGCCGGTAGCTGACGTCGCCGCGCTCGGAGAAATGCGCAAGCCACCCGATGCGTCCTTCACCCGATACCACCTTCAGCATCGGATGACGGTCGAACACGCCGCCGAAGATGAGATCGGCAATGGGCATGGAGTACATGAAGTCCGACTGTATCTGCCCCGCAGACACCATGCCCGGGCCCTTGCGATCGCCAAATGGGCCGGTATCGGGCGTCGGGCCCACGCCCTTGTGAAAATGCACCGGCACGTCGGCCTCGGCCGCCGCGGCCCAGAACGGATCCCACCACGGGTTCCACATGCGCCGCGACGGGAACATGGGAATCAACACGCCCTTGAACCCGAGCGCGAGCGCCCGATGCATCTCGACGATGGCCGCATCGGGGGTTTCCTCCTCGGTCGGCATCACGGCCATGCTGACCAGGCGCGTGGCGTCGTATGCGCACCATTCATGCTGCCAGTCGTTGTAGGCGCGGATCAGCGCGATGCGAAGCTCGCTGTCTCTCGTGGCATACATGGAGGTCGCGAGCCCCGGGTACCACACCGAGGCATCGACGCCGTCCTTTTCCATTTCAACGATGGCGGTCTTCGGATCCCAGCTGCCAGGTGCCGTGTCGGCATGCCGGATCGGGAAGCGCCGGTATTCCTCGGGCGCCCAGCGCCGACCCTGCAGCCAGGCAAGGCTGTAGGTGCTCGACATGCCCGTGGTCGGCGGCACGCCATCCCACATCCAGGCTTCACCGCCGTCGGGCGTAGGCACGAGGCGCGGCGCGCGATCCTTGAATTTCGCGGGGACACGGTCGACGTAGACATCTCCCGGTTCGTTGAAGTGATTGTCGGCGGAGATGGCGCGGTAGTGCATTCAATGCTCCAGCAATGTTGCAGTCCCGGACAATTCTATTTGAATACGCCTCGTCCTCCTCCCTGATCGTCGGCACTGGCCAAGCCTCGCTTGATCGCTCGCGACGCCTAGTCGAGCCACTTCACGAGGATTCCCGAGGTCACTTCCTGCTGCGCCGCCGAATCAGCGACCAGCGTTTGCGTGATCTTTTTTGTCGAGATGAAGGAGGACTCTGTATCCAGCTGAACGAAGTATCGGGCACCGGGCTTGGCGTCAATGCTCAGAGGAGTTGCCTTTAGCCGCGTCGAATCCCGGTACTCGACGTCGATCGCATGTGGGCCAGGATCCACCACGCGCATCAGGAAATTCCTCGGCCCTATCCACCCTATGTACCGAGCGTCCAGGGTGACTTGCGCGAAATAGCTCAAGTCCAGGGGATTTTCCCTGCGATAGACATAGATGACGGCTCGCCCGGCTGGGACCTCGAAGGACTTCGCCTGCCGCTCCAACTCCTTGCCCGCAGGCGCCCCTGTCGCACAGGCACCCAAAAGCAATGCGGCAGCAACCAGCAGTGCGATGCCACCAACTGATGCAATCCCCTTCGCCCGCAACATATCGACTCCTTCCGATGGAAAGCTGGCCTACCGCCTTGGCGGGCCGACAGGTCGATATTCTCGCATCGCACCCGCCAAAAGGAGAAGCCCCGGCACATCGCTGTGTCGGGGCCTCCGTACCGAGGGAAAGAGGAGGCAAACCTCAAGTACGTGCCTATTTATACGCCAGCAATATTGGCGACCACAATAGGCTTTCCCGCGATCGGGAAACTTTCAGGATCTTGTCAGGGAGTCGGCGTCGAGCGGGGGAATGCGGGAGACCGGAGGGTGGCCCCTGGACTGAGGCCATGTATTACTATCAATCTGGATTCAATATGCCCACTATTTCTATAGCTATCTGTGGAATGTAATCATCCATCCTGATCCCGCCCCTCGCCGATCAACCGCCCAATACGGCCTTGAGCGCCGCAATAATGGCTTCGGCCCGGGCGGGCTTGGAGAGATAGGCATCGGCGCCGAGCGCCAGGCCCTGCTGCAACTCCTGGGGACCGGAGTGGCCGGAAAAAATGATCACCGGCATATCCTTGATGATGGGGTGGGCGCGAATCTTCTGCAGGATCTTGAAGCCGCTCACGCCGCCTGGCAATTCCACATCGAGAATCACGACATTGGGCAAGGGCTTCACCTGCAGCGCCGCAACGAAAGTTTTCACATCGCCAGCCTGGCGCGTGAGGTAGCCCTCGCCGCGAGTCAGGATGAAATTGAGGATGTTGCGTGTCGTGCTGTCATCCTCGACCAGGAGAACGGTCGTCTTGGCCGGATCGACGATTCGCTTGGGGCGCGGTCGCGTCATGTTGACGAAATAACTGTGCTTCTCCAGCGACTTCACCCCGACCATGAGTTCCTTGGGCACCGGGCGTGGCTTGGGTGCAGGTGCAGTTGTGGCCGCCCGCGCGACGGATGGCAGTGGCGGGGGTGGCGGAGGAGGCGGAGGGGGTTCGCGCAGTTCGCGAAGATTGAACACACCGGTGAAATCGAGATCGATTGCACCGGGAGTTTTCGAGCGGGGGAGCTTGCTTTCCATATCCGGATCTTGTCTGCAAAGGGGACTGTGTCTGCACCGGACCTGCCTGCGAACCCACGTGCATTTTTGAGAGGGCTATTCTCCCTCAAATAGATGGCGACACGATCAATTCCGATGCGGAATCGTGAATGTTTTCACGGCCAGCGGCCAAGCCTTCGATGCAGAGAAAGACTCCTCCGAACGACGGTTACCGCATTTGCGCTTCTGGAATCACTGCTTTTTCGTAGGACGCCTTGGAATAATCCTTCTTACTGGATGATGCCTGCAGCTTGAGCATGTAATCCCAGCCAGCCCTTGGCGCAGTTGCACCTTTAAAGAATGCTGGGAGCAGCAACTTGAAGCTTTCATCCCAGATGGTCTGGTCGAGTTGCGGGAAATACTTGGCTTTCATGAGCGCCGAGTACTTGGCCGGTTCCGCGTTGAGTGCGGTAACACTGTCGGAGAGCCCGGCACGCAGTTTGGTGATCGTCGGCCCGTTCTTGGCGATCCAAGTGTTCGTGGCAATAACCACAACATAGGGTAGCGGACTGATCTCGGGAACTTCGCCTGCCGCCATGTTGATCCAGCGCACGCCGGAATTGTCCTTAATCACCCCGGCCAGCGTCCCCACCGTGAACAGCGAGCCATCGATCTGATCATTGCGGATGCTTTCCATGGTAGCCACTGGATCGACTAAGGTGCGGAATCGGACGTCCTCGATTGTCATACCAACGCGGCGCATCGCTGCATCCAGGGCGAGGTAATGCGGTGTGCCAGGGCCAGCCGAGGTGAGCCGAAGCCCCTTGAGTGCACGAATGCGGTCATTCAGTGGACTGGTTGCGGTCACGCCACCCAGCTTGGCCGCTGCCTTGGTGCTGATAATGATTTCGCCCAGCGGACCGGCGGTCAACGCGATGACACGGAAGTCGCCGCCCTCCACAATGGCGTCGGACGTAGAGGTCGATCCCACCTGACAGACTTCAACCGCACCTGACAGGATCGCCGCGACGCAGTTGTTGGTGTTACCGCGAAAATCGGTCAATTCAATGCTGATGCCGTGCTTTGTGTACAACTCGGGCGCGGCGCCTCCCATCAGCGTCGTGGCAAAACTCACCGTCATGCCGGTGATACCGAACTTGACCGTGGTTTGTGCAACAGCTGTGCCCCCCACAAGAATCGCAGCCGATGCCACAGCAAACAGTACCGATTTCAAGCGGGTCTTGCGGGTTGCGGTCGTCATGGTCGTGCCTCCTTTTCATTGCGGTGAGAAGACTCCGCCGCCGGCCGCATCGCAGCCTTTGCCGGCAAAAATTCGAACACTCGTCCAATTCATTGCACTGCGGCAACGCCCCCGATAACGATACGATGCATCTTGCGGCGCAAGACCAGCGACTGATAGTCAAAGCCCGCAGCTCGGTGCAATGTGGCCCGGTTATCCCACATCAACAGGTCATGCTGCCGCCATTTGTGCGTGTACACCACTTCGGGACGCGTTGCCAAGCGCGTCAGGCGGGCTAGTAATTCGCGGCCCTCCGCCTCTGGAAGGCCCTCAATTGCGCACGCCGAGCTGCTGAGAAAAAGAAGCTTTCGTCCGGTTGCAGGATGCTTTTGCACCAGGCGATGCGTTACCGGCGGCGCGGCAGTGCGCTCCTCCTCCGAGATAGGTTCCCGACCCGGGGTGAGCATGCGCTGGTACTCCCAACTGTGCACAGCGCTCAGAGGCTCGAGCTTGCCCTTGAGCTCATCGGACAGGGCGTCATACGCGATATGCAAGCTGGCGAAATCCGTGTCGCCCGTTGATGTCGGAATGATGATCCCGTTCAGCATGGTGGCGAGGGCCGGCACACGACGGAAGGAACTGTCGCTGTGCCAGTTCTCGGCAAGCGACATCCACGCCATCCGCGGGCTGGGGCCCATCGGGTTGCCCCCGGAATCCAGGTTGGTGAGATGCATGACCTGCGGCACGCCGCCGTTGAGCGCTGTCGGGTCGACGAATATTTCCGGCTCGCCGAACTGGCGCGCGAAGGCGAGCATCTGCATCTCGGTGAGGTCCTGAGCTGGAAAGTACAGGAGCTGGCGTCTGTTGAAGGTATCAAGAACCTTCCCCAGTACCGCGGGCTCAAGCGGGATACGCAAATCAACGCCCTGAATGCGGGCACCTATAGCTGGGTGCAGCGGCAGGATATCAATCTTCATTGGCGGCTCAAGGGAGAGGTAACTCAAGCATTTCAGCAGACGCGATACTTTTCCATCTTATCCCAATCGATCTCGACACCGAGTCCCGGTCCCTCGGGAAGGAACATGTGGCTTTCCTGCATCAGGATCGGGGAGCGCAGCATCTCGTCGCGAAGCGGATTTTCAGCACCCACATCGTATTCCAGGAACGACGGGTACGCGGGACTATTGGTATGGGGCCAGGGCGGTATCGAGGCGCCGAAGTGGCAGGCCACCGCAAGCTCCATCGCACTGCCCCAGACATGTGGGGCAAGACGCAGATTATTGAGCTGCGCCAGGAAGGCGATGCGCTTGGCTTCAGTCAGACCACCGGTAAAGGAAATGGAGGGCTGCAGGATGTCCACGCAACGGTTGTCGATCAGGGTCTTGAACTCGCGCGCCGTGTAATGCGCTTCACCCGCCGAGAGCGGTACCGGGGAGCGCAGACGAAGTTCCGTATACCCCTTGTAGTCGAATGGAGGGATCGGCTCCTCAACCCAGTGAATGCCGAAGCGCTCGATAGCCCGGATGGATTCCAGGGCGACATCCATGGTGTAACTTCCATTCATGTCGACAATCAACAACAGGTCATTGCCGAGGATTTCGCGTGCAACGCGAACCCGCTCAACGTCGTCCTTGACGCTGCGTCCGATCTTGATCTTCGCACCGAGAAAATTGCCCTGGCGGGTCTTCTCTAGCATGTCTTCATAGCGGTTGTCAGGATCATTGGAGAAATAGCCCGTCGATGCGTAGACGGGCAGTCGCGTAGAGGAGCAACCACCCAGCAAGTCGCATACGCGTACTCCCAGCGTTTTCCCCATGGCGTCAAACAGCGCAACATTAATGCCTGAGAGGCAACCAGTGAGCTCGTTCTGCACCCCTGAGTGATACATCATGTTGGAAAGGTAGGATTGGATCTGGTCGAAATCGAAGATCGAGCGTCCGATAAAAAACGGCGACAGCATCTTCAGGCATTCCTTGAGCACCAATGCGCCGCCGGCTGCCTCGCCTATCCCGACGATGCCAGCATCCGTCTCCACTTCGATGATCGAGGAGCGCAAAGAGAACCCCACGAGGCGGGCATTGCCGAACGCCTTTTCCGGAGGTGTGGCGACCTGCATTCCCTTTAGCGTCAGTTTCTTGATGATTGGCATGTATTGCTCCTCGATCCGCTTTGGTTATGAAGTCGGCAGACTACAAATGAAATTGTTCACTCAGCGGGCGATTATTCTTCCTGTGGAATGCCGATTTCCTTGATGAGTCTGGAGTACTCGGCAATTTCGGAGCGCGTGAAAGTGCCCAGTTCCTCCGGCGTGCTCGACTGCGTCTCGAAGCCCAGACTGTTGAATCGCGCAATAACGTCGGGCAGCTTGAGCGCCCTGACGGTCTCGCCGTTGAGCTTGATGATGATGTCGCGCGGCACCCCGGCCGGCGCATAGATGGCGGCCCAAGGCGTCAGCGTATAGGCGATGCCAGCTTCGGCCAGGGTCGGCACGTCCGGCAGCTGCGGCAGGCGTTGCGGGCTGGTGACCGCCAACGGCTTGAGTTTCGCCGCCTGTATCGAAGGCAGCGCACTCATCAGGGGCTCGATGACCAGATCCACCCGGCCACCCATGAGGTCGGTGAGCGCCTGGGAATTGCTCTTGTAGGGCACGTGCGAGATCTTGACTCCGGCAGCGTTGTTGAACAGTTCGGTACCGAGACGCGCATTGCTGCCGCCCGCACCGTAATTGAGCTGCCCCGGCTTGGCCTTGGCCAGCGCAATGAATTCCTTGATCGAATTGGCGATCGCTGGATTCACGACAATGACATAGGAGGGGCGTCCGACGAGGCTGATCGGGGCGAAGTCCTTCACCGGGTCGTACGAAAGCTTCTTGTACAGGCCCGGGTTGATGGCATGCGTGGGGCTGGCGCCAAAGATGATGGTGTAGCCATCGGGTGCAGCCTTTGCACCCAGCTCCATGGCGAGGATGCCGTTGGCGCCCGGGCGGTTCTCGATGACGAATTGCTGGCCCAGGCTGTCGGACAATTTCTGTCCCACCGTGCGCGCCAGCACGTCGGACGTTCCGCCCGCCGCCTGGTAGACGATGAAGCGCACTGGCTTGGAAGGATAGCTTTGCGCCAGGGCCCTGTGTCCCGGCAACGCGAGCAGCGCCAGCGAAACGGCAGCCAGCACTGCATTTACGCAAATCGACCTTTTGGAATCCTTCATTACACGCCCCTCCCCCGAGTGGTCAATGCAAGAACCGCTGCAAGCCGTAGCCTATCAAATGTTCAAAGGACGCGTACGGGAACTGTCCACCGAGCGACCAGGGAAACCTATTCCTGCAGCGGCGCCATCAGTTCCGGGCCCTGGTTTCGCGCATTGCTCACGCGCGGGCCGACACGATGAAAGGCAATGGCATCGTCGGGATTGGGTTGCAGGAGCGCCATCACGCGCCTGGGGTCGGTCAGCGAGCGATCCAGCCATTGGGCCTGGCGTTCTTCGTCGAGTGCGAAGGGCATGCGGTCGTGGATGGGCATGAATGCATCGTTCGCCGGGCCAACGATGAGCGAGCAGGACTCGATCACCTGCCCATCGCGCTCCCAGTGGTCCCACAGCGCGGCGAATGCCAACAGCTCACCGGTGGCCGCATGCAGAAACCAGGGCAGGTTGCCCGTCGGCAGTTCCTGCCACTCATACCATCCGAGCGCCGGAACGATGCAGCGGCGGCGCTTGAGGGGCTCGCGAAAACTGGCCGCATTGGCGACGTTCTCTACGCGGGCATTGAATGTGCTGAACTTGATGCGCGATTCCTTCGCCCAGAATGGCAACAGCCACCACTGCAGTCGAACCAGCTCGCGCTCCCCGGGTTCGCCCCGCGAAGCCTCGCGAACTACGGGAATGTAATTCGCCGGATTGCCCTGTTGGGGCGCGACGTTGTAGCGCGCAGGAAAAGGTGCCGGCGGCATGAGGTCATCCGCAAGCGATGGTTGATTCTGGCGCCCGACGTGCCAGATGCTTTCGATTGCCGCCTGATCGGGGCTGACGTAACGGCCGCACATGGTGAAATTCTAGCGTGAGCAGCGCTCTCAAGCGGGACGCGCGTGCCAGTACCCCGCGCAAATTTTTCCGGTCGACAAATAGCGCCAAAATCTGCCCCTATTCCGTCGATCCGTGTAACGCATGAATTGCTAGAGTTTGCATTGATGCAAGCATTCGCCAGTGCGCCCTCCGGCCCGCTGGTCATTGGTATTTGTGCGCGCCGATGTGTCACTAGCATTTCTTCCTACATGCACTCGCGGCACATTGCGTATTCAGTTTTCTCTGTCGTCGCTCTACAGTGTCTTCCATCGCAATCGTTGTTCCGAAAAACCCACGACATCGATGGAGGCACCATGCAATATCACCTCAACCTGCCCAACCGCTTCGCCCTGATTCTCGACCCCGACACCATCGAGAGCGTCGTCAAGCGAGCCGAGATGCTGAATTTGCCGCGCCGCGAATGTCACCCGCTCGATCGCTACAACGGAAAACGCGCCAATGCCGACCTCGCGAAGTACGACGCGGAGGTAGAAGCCGCAGCAATGGCCGAGGAGGAATTGGAGTCCGTCGATGCCGTGATCGAGGCGAACTGCGCACCGACAAGCGCCGAGTCCGACGAGGATGGCGACGACAAGGACTTCTAGCGCTGCAGCCTGAAGGAGAAGGTTCCCGGGCCGGAAAAGCCCTCAGCCGGCATAGGCATTCGCAGGCAGGCCCCCGACGCCCGGGCGGCAGCGGAACAACGCACCCGAGAGTGGCTCCTGGCGCAATTGCTCCGCGGTCAAGGTGTGGGTAAGCGTCGTGATGTAGAGGTCCTTCAGGTCGCGTCCTCCAAAGGCACAACTGGCGACCTGTCGAACAGGCAGCACCACCGCGCCAATCATCCGGCCCTCCGGGCTGTAGCGGCGCACCACTCCCCCGTTGTAGTGGGCAACCCACAGGCAGCCTTCGGCATCGACGGTCATGCCATCGGGCAGGCCGTCCGCGCGGTCGACCGAGATCAGGCGCCGGCGATTGGTCGGCACGCCCTCCTCGATGTCGTAGTCGAAGACATCGACGCCGCGCGATCCCGTATCGTTGTAGTACATGCGCTTTTCATCAGGGCTCCAGGCAATGCCATTGGACACGAACACCCCGGGAACCACGCGCTTGTAGCTGTGGTCCGGATCGATGCGATAAAGTGATCCCGCGCCCCGCACGAAAGTCGTGGAGAAGGTTCCCGCCCACAGGCGCCCCCGCGAATCGCACTTCGCATCGTTGAAGCGTGTGTCGGTGTTTTCCGCCTCGAGGGGCGCGATGATCTCAACCGCCCCCGTCGCCTCATCCACGAGCCCGATGCCATGATGCATGGCAGCTACCAGACCGCCCTGCCGCCGCGGTATCGCCGCACCGACCTGCTGGCCGACGCTCACGCTGGACAGGTGCCCCGTATCCGGGTTGTAGCGGTAAATGATGCCGGGAGTCGAATCGACGAAGATCAGCGTTGCACTCGCCGAGTCCCAGTGCGGTCCCTCGCCGATTTCGGTGGCAAGTTCCAGTACCACTTCGACATCATTGCCTTCGATTTTCATAACATCCTTCCAAACGAGCCAGGTCCGAAAACTCCACGTCGCGACTCGCACAAGCGCAAGTCTTCGACAATCAGCCGATTCCTTCGACTGCCGAATTTACTACACCGCGACCGCTCGGCAGCGTCAGTCCGGGCCGCATCCCGTGTGCAATACTGCGCTGCGCGAGCAACGCATTATGATCAGGCCGCACTTGACGTCGAAGCGACAAATGATGTCCGGCAGGACGGAATAAGCATCAACAAGGGAGCAGAGCATGGCTGGAAGGCTGGATGGAAAGGTGGCGATCGTGACCGGATCGGGATCCGGTATCGGGCGGGCCGCGGCGCAGTTGTTCGCCGCCGAAGGCGCACGCGTGATGTGCGCCGATATCAACGAAAAGGGCGTGATGGAAACACTGGAATCCATCAAAGGCAGACCCGGCCATTCGGCGATTGCATCCCGGGTGGACGTCACCGTGCCGGCGGAGGTCGAGCGCATGGTCGCCGACACGGTCAAGGCGTTCGGCAAGCTCGACGTGTTGTATGCCAATGCCGGCATCGGCGAATCGTGCAACGCCATCGACCTGACCATCGAGCAATGGAGCCGCATGATTGCCGTCAATCTGACCAGCGTGTGGCTGTCGGCAAAGTATTCGTTGCCGCACATGATCGCCGCAGGTGGCGGCTCCATCATCAACCAGTCGAGTTCGGCCGGGTTGATGGCGGTACCGGCCATGCCGCATTACTGCGCCGCGAAGACCGGGGTGATCGGCCTCACGCGACAGCTTGCCCTCGACTACGGCCCCAAGGGCGTCCGTGCCAACGCCATCTGCCCCAGCGCCATCCCTACACCGCTCATGGACACAGTCTGGTCCAAGCGCGCCAAAGATGCGGGCAGCAACATGACCATCCCGCAGCTGGAGGCGGCCACGGCAGCAAAGTTGCCGTTAAGGCGCCTGGGGGTTGTTGCCGATTGCGCCAACCTTGCGCTGTTCCTGGCGAGCGACGAGTCATCATGGATTACCGGAACGGCTATGCCCCTGGATGGAGGCCTTGCAGCCACCTGAACTGGGGTCGCGTTCCGGCGACTCGCAATGGTCCATCGAATGCCGCAAATGAAATCGGCGGCGGGAAACACCCCGCCGCCGATCGGCTTTTGCAATTATTGCGGTGCGAGTTCGAACTTGCCGCCTTTGACCTGAAGGAACACCGAGCCATAGCTCGGGAACCGGTCTATGTAACTGTACTTGCCGGTGCCCACAACAACCGGAACGTCCTTGGTCTTTTGCAAGGCATCACGAATCTTCTCGCGCGTCGGATTGGGCGATGCGGCCTTGATGGCATTGCCAACGACCTGTACGTAGCTGTAGCCCAGCGCGGCAAAGCTGTCGGCATCCTTGCCCGTCTTCGCCTTGAACGCCTCCGAGAATGCCTTGCCCGCCGGGGTGCTTCCACCCGGAGTCCAGTCCGAGTTGAAGATGACGCCTTCAACCGCAGTACCACCGATCTGGATGAGCTGCGGGGAGGCGAGCCCTGTTTGTCCGAGGATCTTCGTGCTTGCCGGCAATCCCGCAGATTTCAACTGGATGATCAGGTTGGCCGCCGAGGGTCCCAGCGTGAACAGCACGATGCACTCGGGTTTGGCTGCGACAATGCGCGTCGAGACAGCCGAGAAATCCGAATCGGCCACCTTGATGCCGGACCGGTCAACGAACTTCATGCCGCGCTTCTCCGCATGCTCGACGAAATACTTTTCCATGTCGACGTAGGCTTCGTTGTCCGCGAAGCGGATAGTGGCGCAGGATTTCACCTTGCTCACGTCGATGGCGTAGTCAGCCAGCTGCGGCATGGTGATCTGCGGCGGCTGCGGCGAAATGAAGGACCATGAACCCGCCCGCAACACGCCTGTGGCCACCGTCATGGCTTTCATGGGAATCTTGGCATCGTTGGCCACGTCGGAGGCCGGTATGCCTTCCACTGCGGTGCTGGGACCGAGGATCATCAGAACGTTCGGATCGGCCGCATAGCGCGTAACTGCGGCCATCGCCTGTGCACGCCCGGAATTCGTGTCGACGACCTCGTACACGATCTTGTCCGCGCCGAGGAAGCCCTTGGCGTTCAACTCGTCCAGTCCGAACTTGATGCCTTCGGTGACAGGGACGCCGAAGAACGATGCGACGCCGGTCACCGCCTGCAGCACGATGATCTTGCGGTCGGCGGCATTTGCCGTCGTCGCGGCCACGGCGAACCCGGCAGCTACGGCCAGACCTACCCATTTTGATTTCATTATCAGCCCCCTCCTGTTGCCCAGCGATTGGAATTGCGGCACGCGATTCTTTCAGTCCGACTCTATGGCGTCAAGCGATTCACGCGGGATCGGCGCCCGGTTCGACCGACCCCAGGCCAATCAGGATGCGGGACGAAAAACCGCGACCGGTTGCCCGTCTCGACTCTTCTCGAACACCAGTTCCACCGCCAACCCGATCGACAGGTCGCCGGGGTCGCACTCGACGATATTGGTGAAGACCGCCACCCCTTCCTCCAGCATCACGTAGGCGCTGACATACGGCGGGTTGCCCCGTGGAACGGCGCTATAGGAGTAAATGGTGCCACGTCCCGATGCAGCCAGCCATGTCACTTGGTCGGACAAGCAATACGGGCAACGGGCACGAGGGTAGTAATGTTTTTCGCCGCAGGCACTGCAACTGCCATACAGCAATTCCCCCCGGGCAGATGCTTCCCAGAACGGCTTTGTTTCCACCGTCTGCATCGGCGAAGGCCGCGAAGGATTTTGTGAGGACATGGCCTTACTCCCTTTCCAGAATGACGGTGGCACAGCCATGGCGCCGGTCGAGCATGCCGCCGGTGCCGTGCGCCATCGCCAAGTCGCAGTTCTTCACCTGCACCGCCGGATGTGCCTCGCCGCGCAGTTGCCGCGTGGCTTCGATCACCTTGGTCATGCCGCCGCGATGCGCGGGATGGTTGTTGCACAGCCCCCCGCCATCGGTATTCACGGGCAGGCGCCCCACGCCGGAAACAAGCTTGCCATCCTCCACGAAACGACCCCCCTCGCCCTTGGCGCAGAAACCAAGATCTTCCAGCGCCAGCAACACGGTGATGGTGAAGCTGTCGTAGGTGGAAAGGTACTTGATATCCGCCGGTGTCACGCCGGCCTCTTCGTAGGCCATTTGGCCGGACTTCACTCCTGCCGTGGTCGTCAGGTCGATATGCGAGCCGAGCTGATACTTGATCGATTCACCCGAACCCCGGACCCTGACCAGCGGCCGGCCGAGGCTTTTGCCGACTTCCCCGCGCGTTACGATGATGGCGCCGCCGCCATCGCTCATGATGCAGCAATCGAGCCGGTGCAATGGATCGGCCACCATCGGCGAAGCGAGCACGTCCTCGACGGTAACGAGCTTGCGCAACATCGCATTGGGATTGTGCTGCGCGTGACGGGATGCCGCCACCTTGATCCACGCCAACTGCTCGCTGGTGGTACCAAACTCATGCATGTGCCGGCGCGCGCACAGGGCATAGCCGGCGGCCAGCAGGGGACGATACGGGAGTTCGAATCCGTTTTCGGGATAGTCCGGATTCTCTGTCAGCGTCCCGGGCGCCTCTGCGGCGGCGCGTGGCCGCCCCGCAGTGGTAATGAGCGCGACATTGCACTTGCCAGCCGCAATGGCCTGGGCCGCGTAAGCCACATGCGCGATCGGGCTCGATCCGCCGATGTCGGTGGAGTCGGCGTGCCGAACCCGAAGCCCCAGGTATTCAACCATCGACAATGGCCCGATCCCTGGCGCGTCGCCGGCGCAAAAGTAACCGTCGATGTCGTTCTTGCCGAGACCGGCATCGGCGAGCGCGCCCGCCGCCACCTCCGCGTGCAGTTGCGCCACCGACTTGTCGGTCGCAAGGCGCGTCGGGTGCTCGAAAATGCCAGCGATATATGCTCCGGGATTGGCCATGGGTCCTTTCGACTAGTGTTTTGAATTGTGCTCGGCAGACGACACGGCACCTGCCGACGCCGGTCCCGGCACAGCACGACGCTTCATCTGCCGCAAATCGTGGCTGCGCGGATCCTCGCGCGGGTCGCTGCCTTCGGGGAAGATCACCCCCTTGCGTACTTTCTGGGTGCCGGTGACCGGGATCTGATCGACGAATGCAATCCACGCCGGCAGTTTGTAATGGGCCAGTTTGTCCCGAGCGCGATCGACAATCTCGCGCGCAACTTCCAAGGATGGTGCCACCCCGGGCGCGAGACGCACGCAGGCCATGATCTCTTCGTCGTGAAAATCGTCCGGCACGGAAATGACCGCGACCAATTGGACGGCAGGGTCGCCGATGAGCGCGTCCTCCACGGTCGCCGCCGATATGTTCTCGCCGCTGCGCCGAATGATGTTCTTGCGTCGTTCGACGAAGAACAACATGCCGTCTTCGCGCTGGGTGACGATATCTCCCGTGTGGAACCAGCCGCCGCGCCAGGCCCGTTCGGTCTCTTCGGGCTGTTTCAGGTACGCGGTAAAGAAACCCCGGCGCGGATCCGGCCCCGAATCGCGCACCAGCAATTCCCCCGGGATACCAAACGGAACCGTGACGTCATTTTCGTCAACAACACGCATGTCCATGGGCGGTCGCGGTCGCCCGAAGGCGCGCGGCTCGAGGCAACGCGGCTCGCTCGCGTTGTGGATCGCGCGTGAAGTCTCGGTCATGCCCCAGCCCTCGACGAGCGGAAACCCGAACCGCGCCTCGAATGCCGTGCGCACGCTTGGATCGACTCCGGCACCCTGACCGAACTTCACGCGATGTTGTTTCTCGATTTCTGTCACCGGAGCCTTCAACAGCAGCGGTGGAACAATGCCCAGGTAATGCACCGCAGTTGCGCGGGTCGATACGATGTCCGCCCACCAGGTGGAGGCGTGGAAACGATCCTGCATGATGAGGCAGTTTCGCAGTCGCGTCATGGTATTCAACGTGAACACCGACACGCTCATATGGAAGGACGGAAACGGCACGTAGAAGCGCTCGCGTCCCGGCGTCATTTCCATGAGCCCGCCTGCCGTGCCGTAGAACTCCCCGGCAGCAAGGCAGGAGAAATTCGAAATGATGCAGCCCTTCGGATTGCCGGTCGTACCGGAGGTATAGATGATGAGCGCTTCGCGCCCTGCTGCCGGCCCGATGCCCGCTGCCGGGGCGCGCGGCGGCGGCGGCAACTCCAATCCGGGCCCGACAACGTCGAACACCGGAACCGGTATTTCAAGACCGGCAGCCACCCGCATCAGTTCATCGATCATGGGAGCCGCTCCGATTACGAGCGCGCAATCCGCAAAACCGATTCCATAAGCGAGTTCAGCAGGCAGATAGTCCGGATTGATCAGCACCGCGGAGGCCCCGATCCGATTCAGCGCCAGAAGATGCCAGAAGTGGTCGGGGCGATTGCCAAGGACGAGCGCAACCCGGTGCCCCTCCCGATAGCCTGCCGCGACATACCTGTCGGCCAGCTTGTCGACGATTCCGAGCGCATCGCCATAGGCATATTCGCTCCCTTTCGAATCGTAGCCGCGCGTCGTCGACGCCGGGTAGGCCAGGAAAGGAAGATCGGGCGACTGCCGCGCCGCGTCCCTGAATTGTTCATAGACGGAATCAGGCATCGCTCAACACCAGTCCAGGCGTGAGCCCGATAAGTACACGGAGCAGTTTGGCGACTTGCAGACCTGGGCGCATCGGATTCAGGTGCCGGCACCCAATGCATTCTTCCAACCGGAAAAGCGCTCCGCACTCGACGGGAACTTGGGGTGGTTGCAACGTGTTATTACCAACCGGGCGCCCTCCACCACGACTTCCACGGCCTCGACAAATACGAGCTGCTCTTCGTAGGCCTGACGCTGATCGTCACGCACCTGCTTGGGGTCCTGCGCAGACCAGAGTGCGTGGTCCCGCAACAAGGTGATCGCCCGCTCGATCGCCTGCGACTGCTTGCCGCCGGATGGATCGCACAGATAGAGGCTGCCGTTGGCCTTGTCTCCAGGATCAAACGTCAACTGCGTGGTGCGGAAAATGGACGGTCCATCCCAGCTGCTCGAAGCCGATTGTCGTCCGGTCGAATCATTTGCAAGTTGGTCGCTCATTGTCTTTGCTCCGACGTCAGGAAGATTGCGATGGGAATTTGCCGGTTCAGATGCCCAGATAAGCCTGCCGCACGCGGTCGTCATTAAGCAACGCGGTGGCGGGCCCGCTGGAGGTGATCCGTCCCAGGTCAAGTGCATAAGCTCGCACGGCGGCCCCAAGCGCCTTGGCCGCATTCTGCTCGACGAGCAGGATTGTCACGCCCCGGGAGCGGATTTCCTCGATGGCCGAAAAGATTTTTTCCACCATGATCGGCGCGATGCCCAGGGACGGTTCATCGAGCATCAGGAGACGCGGCGCTCCCATGAGGCCGCGACCGATGGCAAGCATCTGCTGCTCGCCGCCGCTCAGCGTGCCCGCGGACTGCGCAAGGCGCTCTTCGAGGCGCGGAAACAGGGCCAGCACGTAATCGAGATCCCGCGAAATGTCCGCATTGCGTGGCCGGGCATGCGCACCCAGCATGAGGTTCTCGCGCACGGTCATGCGGCCAAGGACCATGCGGCCCTCGGGGACGTGCACGAGGCCGCAGGCAACGATCTTGTCGGGCTCCGTGGCAAGCAAGTCCCGCCCATCAAAGTTGATGGTTCCAGCCGAAGGGCGCACCAGGCCGGAAATGACGCGCAGCAACGTGGTCTTTCCGGCGCCGTTGGGTCCAATGACGGCAACAAGCTCTCCTGCTTCGACGGCGATGTCCACGCCGTGAAGCACTTCGGCGCCGCCGTAACCCGCCTGCAGGCCCTTGATTGCCAGCATGTCAGTGCGCCTTGCCCAGATAGGCGGTGATGACTTCCGGATCCCGCGCGATCTCCCCGGGAGGGCCTTCCGCGATCTTGGCGCCGAAATTCAGCACGGCGATGTTGTGGCAGACGTTCATGATGAGTTTCATGTGATGCTCGACGAGGATCACGGCGGTACCACTTGCGCCGATTTCACGAATGGCCTTCATCAACCACTCGAGTTCGACGGCGTTCATGCCGGCAGCCGGCTCATCCAGAAGCAGGACCTTCGGTCGTAAGGCCAGCGCGCGGGCAATCTCCAGGCGCTTCTTCTCTCCATAGGACAGCGTCCCCGCCGGCCAATCGGCTCGGTCTCCCAGGCCAAAACGCTTGACCAGTTCCTCGGCCTCGCGTTGAAACTCCCGCTCCTCGCCCGTGGCAAAGGCGCTGAACCGCGACAGCAGCGACTTGCAGTGGATGGTCTGCCCGGTGCGAACATTATCCATGACGCTGTGGCTGGCAAACAGGCGCAGGTTCTGAAAGGTTCGAGCCATGCCGGCGCGCACAATGCGCTCGGGCTTCTCGCGGGTGAGGTCATGGCCATCGAGGACGAAGGTTCCTGCAGACACCGGGAAAATGCCCGTCAGCAGGTTGATCGTGGTGGTCTTTCCTGATCCATTGGGGCCGATCAGCCCGAAGATCTCCCCGGGGCTGACCGAAAACGACAGGTCGGACACCGCCTGCAGCCCGCCGAAGGTCTTGCTCAGATGGTTGACCTGGAGCATCCGCCTCAAGCTCCCGGCGCCGTGTCTTGCTGCGGCCTGCGCTGACGCAGCAAGGCCGTCCAGCGCACCCTGAATTCGTCGGCAAGCCCCCGCGGGAAGAACACCATCAGGGCAAGCACGATGACGCCGTACACAACCATCCTGAAGTCGCCTGCGAAGCGCAGCACCTCCGGCAGCGCCGTGAGGATGAGTGCCCCGATCACAGGGCCGTAGAAACGCTCGGTACCCCCGACAGAAACGTAGAAGATCGAGATCAGCGCCAGGTGGAAACCGAAGTTGTCCGAATTGATGAACGACACGTAGGTCGAATACAGGCCACCGCCAACCCCTGCGACGAATGCACCGAAGGCAAACATGCCGACCTTGATGGCCACGATATTCACGCCCGCGCAGGCTGCGGCCGTCTCGTCCTCGCGCACCGCGTTGGCTGACAACCCCAGTCGCGAACGCTCGATCCAGGCGAAGACCCCGATCGCGACCAGGACTGCGCACAGGATCTGAGGCCAGGCCGTCAGCACGTCGATCCCGCGAAATCCCAGCGTGGCATCGGGGCCGACAAGCTTCCCGCCCTTTTCAACCTGGAACTTGAAGTTGTGGAAGAAGACCCGTACGACTTCCGAAAATGCGACAGTCGCCAAGGCTAGATAGATCCCCCTGATGCGAAGGCACGGATAACCCAGCATGACGCCGATGACCGCGCACGCCGCGCCGCAAACAAGCACACCGGGCAGGAGGGGAAACCCATAGAGCGTGGTGAGCATGCCAGTGCCGTAGGCACCGATCGACCAGAAACCCACCTGCGCAAGGGAAAACTGCCCGACCTTGAGCGTGGCATAGACACTGAGCGCGAGCAGCATGTTGAGCCCGGCCAGTTCGAGGATGTTGAGTATGTAGCTCATGGTTTCAGTCGCGCTTGGCTTCCGGGCCGGCAAACAGGCCCTGCGGTCGGACGACCAGGACCGCAAACAAGATGATGAAGAGCACCGCCTCTTTCATCGAGGCCGACACCATTCCCACGATGGCCATCTCGATGACCCCGACAATCAGCCCGCAGATCATTGCACCCCGCAGGCTGCCAAGGCCAGCAAGAACAATGATGACGAAACCGGTAAGCAGCAGGTTCGACCCCATGAAGGGGCCCACCGTTCCCATCGCAACGCCAATGAGACAGCCCGCTGCCCCGGCGATCGCAGACGCAACCGCAAACACCGCGATTTCCACGTGCCTGACATTGATGCCCAAAAGCCAGGACATGGTCGGATTTTCCTCCACCGAGCGAATGGCGCGACCCATGCGCGTCTTCGAGATCCACCAGTGGAGCGAGGCCATCAGGAGCACGGCGATCACGAATATCACCACGTAGACGCCGCGGATCAGCACCGGGCCAACAAAAAACACCAGGTTCTCCAAGGGTGAAGGGAACTGGGTGAATTCCGGCGAGAACTCCGGTATGCGACGGCTGAGCTGGACAAAAGCCTCCTCAAGCACGATGGTTACCGCAGCGCTCGTCACAAATGGGGCGAGCGGCGAAGCATTGCGCAAGGGTGCAAATGCAATCGTCCTGACCAGAATGCCCAGCAAGGCACCCGCGAACACTGAAATCACGAAGGACAAGGCAAGGACTGAATAGCTCGCCTTGCCGCCCAGGCGCAGGCTGACATAGGCGCCGGCAAACGCCGCCACCATGATGGTGGCGCCGTGCGCGATATTGAGCCGGTTGAGGACCCCGAATATCAGTGTGAATCCGATCGCGACCAGCGAGTAGGTCGCGCCAAACAGCAGGCCGTTGATCAGATGCTCGAGTATCGCCATGCGGGATTACGCGAGCATCTGATCGACTGTTGATGCGGCGACTGTCAGTGGCCCGATCAGGGCCAGGCGACGAACTGGCCGTTCTTGATGGTCAGGAGCACACCGGCCTTGGGCGTGTCGCGCACGGCGTTGAATGCGATTTTCTCGCCCGTCACGCTGACGGTGGATGCCTTTGCCAGGGCATCGCGAAACTTCCTGCGATCCTCGACCAGGGTCTC
Organism: Betaproteobacteria bacterium; assembly: GCA_947478805.1. Taxonomy (GTDB): domain Bacteria; phylum Pseudomonadota; class Gammaproteobacteria; order Burkholderiales; family SG8-39; genus CAIYPG01. The sequence continues at coordinate 19,005 of CANJXQ010000015.1, forward strand.
CGGCGTGTTCTTGATGCCCGATTTTTCCAGCGCATCCTTGATCAGGTAGATCGCCTCATGACCATTCACGGCAAAGAGGCTGATGTCCTGCTTGTGCCGCTTCTGGTACTCGTCGGAAAATTTCTTGATGGCTGGCGAAGCAGCATCGTAGGAACCGGCCATGATCATGCCCTCCACCGCATCACCTCCCGCCTTCAGCGTCTCGACGGTGAGCTGCGAGATGCCGCCAATGAAGGCCTTCGGGTTGAGGCCGCGACGCTTGGCTTCCTTGAGGAAGTTGATGGCCGGAAGCGTATTGGCAAGAACGTAGACCATGTCCGGGTTGGCGGCACGAATCTGGTCGACCTGGCGGGTGAAGTCGCGGTCAGACGTCACGGCATCGGTCATCGCCTTGACTTCAATGCCCAACTTTTTCAGCGCCGGTATGATCGCCTTCTCCGCAATCGACGGGAAATAGGGGTTGTCCTTGGTGATGATGAATGCGGCGCTCTTGGCACCGGTGCGCTTTTGCACGGCGGCGGCCACGCCCTCGACGATATCAACCTCGCTAAACGTGTTGCGGAACCCCCACTTGGAGATCTCGCTCAGCCCCGGCGCGCCGACCGCGGAGGAATGGACGACAATGGGATTGCCTTCCTTTTCCAGCTCATTGAGGTAATTGAACACCGTGAGGCCGGTGTTGGATGCCGACAGGCCCTTGATCATCAATACCCGGTCGTCGGTGAGCATCTTCTTCAACAACAGGATCGACTGCGCAGGATCGCCGCCGGCATCATAACCGCCCGGGGCGGGAGTCACGGCTATCCTGACCTTGCGCCCGTCGATGGTCACGCCACCCGCTGCATTGATTTCGTCGATGGCAATGGCCGAGCCCCAGAGACCGGGCAATCCGTACGGCGCAAATGTACCGGTTTGCGACTCAAGCATGCCGATACGCACCGTTCCCTCGCCCTGAAACGCCAGCGCCGGGGTGGCGGCAGCAAGCAGTATCGATAATGCGGCACCACGCCTCAAGAACCGGGCGATCTTGCCAGGATGACGACTGTTCATTGCTTTCCTCCTCGGGAATTGCCGCGCCAATCGCGGCGATGTATGGGTAGAGCAGAAGCTGGAACGGCGCGAAAGATTATCACGCAGGTTCACGCGTCACAAGGGAATGCACTGCAACGAAGAGTGGGGTGAAACTTGCCGGGTACCTCGGAGGGCTTGCGGGACCTCGCAGAAGATTCACGATCCCGCTGCTTGTAGTCGGTCACCGTATCTTGTCTAATTGACGAGGTCAGGTATTCACCAGGACAGGAGCACCATGCGCGCAGGCGGAACTAAACCCAGCATCGTGCTGATCGGCGGCACCACGCGCGCCGGATCGACCACCGAAAGTGCGCTGCGCTTTACGGCCCGCATCATTGAAGAGCTTGGTGGGCGCGCCGAAATATTCGCTGGATCGGCAATCGATCTGCCGATGTTCGCCCCCGAAAACCCGGATCGCACGCCCATGGCCCGAAAGATCGTCGAAGCGCTGCGCGGTTGCGACGGCATCATCATTGCAAGTGCGGGGTACCATGGCGCCCTGTCCGGCATGATCAAGAATGTGCTCGATTACGCCGAAGACCTGTCGAAAGATCCTTCACCCTACTTCAACGGTCGCGTTGTGGGACTGATCGGCGCGGCCAGAACCCCGCGTGACCTGGGGACTGTCCTCATGTCGCTGCGCTCGGTGGTCCACGCATTGCGCGGATGGCCTACACCGCTGGGCGTCGCCATCGATGCCAAGGTGCCTGCCTTCGATGCCGACGGCAACTGCAAGTCGCCCGAACTGGCCAACCAATTGCGCCTGCTCGCCCAGCAAGTCATGGAGTTCGCCGGCAAGCGTGCCCTGCTGGAACGCGCTTTCACGCGCCTTCATGATGCCGACTACCTGGCATGGGCCTGAAATGGACAAGGCAGTGAAGTTCCAACCCTTTGTCGTGGGCATCGGCGGAACGACGCGCGCCGGATCCTCGACTGAAAAAGCACTGAACTATCTCGGCCACCAGGTAGAACGCCTCGGCGGGCGTTGGACCATGTTCGCCGGGCCTCAATTGCTGTTTCCGACCTACAGCCTTGACCATGCTGTGCGTGAACCCACGGCGCAGAAGATGGTCGAGGCCATGCGTACCTGCGACGCCATGGTGATCGCCAGTCCTGGTTATCACGGCTCGTTTTCCGGCCTGATCAAGAATGCCCTGGACTATGCCGAGGATTTGCACGATGACCCGCGCCCCTACCTTTCCGGACGCGCGGTGGGTTGCATCGCCGCGGGACTCGGATGGCAGGCCATCGGGACGACCTTGGCGAATCTGCGAACCGTCGTGCATGCGCTGGGGGCCTGGCCCACCCCCATGGGCGTGGCCATGAATACGGCGCAAAAAGTCTTCGGGGACTCAGGGGAGGTGGTGAACCCGGAAGTTCGCGAAGAACTCGATACCCTGGCATCCCAGCTCGTCGAATTCTCCCTGATGCGGCATGCTTACATGGCGAAATCCGCTTCCGGTTGATCGCCCCACCGCGGCGCTAGTCCCTCATCACCAGGCGCAAACGGATATCAAGTGCCGATCATCACCTTGGTCGTGCTGTCCCAGCAACGACCGATCCCACGTGCCCGCAGCTCATGCCGCGCAATCTCGTTCTTGGTCATGGTGCGAGGAAAGCCATCGACGAACTCCACATAACGCGGCACCTTGAAGAAGGCGATACGTTCCTTCCAGTAATCGATGAGCACCATCGGGTCGACGCTTGCCTGCCCCGGCTTCAGGTGCACATACGCCTTGATGTCCTCCTCACCCAGCTCCGAAGGTACCCCGACGATTGCACAGTCGAGCACTGCAGGGTGGCTGGTGATGGCCTTCTCAACCTCGAACGCAGAAACGTTCTCACCGCGTCGCCGCACCCAGTGCGCTTCGCGGCCGACAAAGTAGAGATAGCCGTCCTCGTCCAGGCGACCGATGTCACCCGAGTGGTACCAGAAGTTCTTCCAGGCGGCGATGGTTTCTTCCGGCTTGTTCACGTAGCGCATCATCGTCGTGTTGAACGTGTTGGGGCGCAACAATATCTGTCCGGGCGTGCCGGGCGGAACCGGGTTGTCATCCGGGTCGACGATGCGCACATCGGCCCAGCCATGCGTGCGCCCGCAGCTGCCGGCGCGGCGATCATGCATTCGCTCGCTGCAGATGAGGACGCCCATCTCCGTCATGGAATACACCTCCAACAGGGTGACGCCGAAGCGCTGCTCGAATCCGTCACGCACTTCGCGCCTGATCTGGCCCGAAGCAATGCCGATGCCAACGCGCATGCGGTGTTCGCGATCGAGCGGTGATCCCGGCCGATTCATCAAAGCAGCAATCATGGTCCCGATCGGATCGATGACGGTGGCGCCATATTTGCGCGCCGTGTCGAGGTAACGTGTCACGCTGAACCACTTCTCCATGACACCGGTCATGCCGTGATAGAGCGGCCCTGTCACGCCGAACTGCTGTCCGCCGATGTGAAAGAAATGCGAATTGGCGAAGCCCACATCGTCAGACGTCACCTGTGCAATTTCGCCGTAGCGGATCGCAGCCGCCATGAAATAAAGATGCGAGGCCAGCACCGCTTTGGGCATGCTGGTGCTGCCGCCGGTGTAGATGATGGCCGCGGGGTCGGTGGGTCGCACTTCGGCATCCGGCATCTGGCTGCTCGCACCCAGCAGGCGATCGAACGGGAGCGCCTTCCCGCCCTGTACCGCGCTCACCGCGCCGTACACGAATAGCTGGAGGCTGCGCTTGAGCCCGGCCTGGCAGGCGTTGTAGGCCGGCGCCAATTCCTCGTCGAGGATCAACATGGTCGCGCCGCTGTCATTCAGGCTGTAGGCAAGGTCATCCTTCACCAGCGACACGTTCAGAGGCGCATAGATCGCACCGATCTTGGCACAGCCGAACCAGATCAGCGCCTGCGCCACCGAGTTGTACATGAATGTAGCAACCACATCACCCTTGCGAATGCCGAATTCCAGCAGGCGATTGGCGACTTCATTGGAGCGGCTGTGGGCTTCGGCGTAGGTCAGCACCTCATCGCGGCAGATCAGGAAGGGTTTCTTGCCGTTGGCGCTGCGAAGTTGCACCAGATCGCGCAGCGTCAGGGCATGGGGTTCATAGTCAAGGATTTTCAGCATGTCGGTACCGAAGAAAGGTTTATCAGGGCTTGAGGGGCAGTTGCACGGCACCGTGCTCGCGCGAAGGCAACGCTACGGTCGCGTTTCCGAGCGCAGACTGCGCACCAACCTGGTTGATGGCTTCCAGGTCCAGGTCCACCATGCAACTGCCGTCGCGGACTTCCTTGCCGGTGATCTTTGCGCGCCACCACAGCGTGTCGCCCACCATGTTCGGCCGCCGCACGGAAACGTTCAGCCTGTGGAGAAACCCGTGATCGCCGATCCAATTGGTCAGCATGTGTTGTGCCCATGAGATGCGCTGGGGGCCGATGTCGTAGGCGCCTCCCATCCCGACGTCGCGCCCCGTGGTCGCTTCCAGGTGCCCGCGACCCGCCGCTTCCTTGGTGCCCGTCGCCTCGTTGACGTGATAGTCGGCATGGCGCTGCCGATAGCGGATCGCGTCACCATGCACGCCGCCATAGGGCTGCGCGCCCTGCTGGCCCGAATACCATGCCATGACGTCAATGATGCTCAGCGGCCCCCTGACAACCGGTGGAATGCTGTTACCCACCGCCACATCCTCCCAATAGAGCGGCTTGTCGCCGGTGCGCGGCTCGGCGAGCACCTGGTTCTCGATGTCCTCGATTTCCGCTGCCGTGTATTTGTGCGGCGGGACCGCTTCCGCAACCTTGCCACCACGCGCCTCGGTCAGCTTGTCGCCGCGCGGGGTGCGCGCGCAGTGGCCGATGGCTATGGCAACCAACCGCTCGTGCTGGTTGTAATAACGCACCTCGCCCGATTGCAGCACCCACAACGGGAAACGTCGTCCAGACTTTCGCTCCTGGCGCAGCAGCCTGGCCTCGACGCGGAAACTGTCGTTGAGACGGATCGGCTCGAACCAGGTCCAGTCCGTTCCGGCATAGACCCACTGAACGCCCTGCAGCTTCGGGGCAACGATGGTGCTGTCCACCGCATAGAGAATGCAAGGTGGCGCGAGATTCGTTTTCCAGATTGAGGAGGCCCCGTAATCACGATCGAGCCACAAGGGGTTGTTGTCGCCAATGCCCCATGCGAAGTGCCGGATCGTATCCCGCGAAGCCGTCTCTATCCACTGCATGCGCTCGCGTCGCAGCGGCACGCCGATCAGCGTCGCCGCCTCGGCGATTTTTTCTTCGGTAATCGTTCCCCAGCTCACAGGCTCTCCCCCCTCATTCCCATGCCGCGCGGCACTCTTGCCCGAACGGACCTCATGGCAATCATGATGCGTGCGCTAACCGCGTAACTACCAATTCAAGCAGGGCATTCTGATGTTATTGTAGTATAGCGTCAACACCGCTGTAGACTAGAAAACACCAGTCCGGGATACCGAGATCATGGGCCATGTGAGCATCGTGAGCGTTGATGAAGTCGGTCCACAAGCATTTCCAGATCTGACCGGGATAACTTCCCAAGGCAACGTTCAATCACGAGCGATCATCACTGGTCTGGAACGGCCGCTCTGGTTGTGGATGCACGAGTTGATGCCCGGCGCGAGTATTCGCTGGGATACCCCGGACGTCGGACACGTTCTCCATGTTTGGAAGGGCGGCGTCACCGCCGACGGTCAAGCTTCGGGATCAGATGCAGTGATCTGCATCGAGCACAAGGCCCATGCAGTGATTGAAGCCGGCGAATATGGCGCGACACTCTTGCACTACCACCGTCGTATTCCACACCCCACCCAGGGTTCGCGTCCTGGTGGCCATGTACACGTGTCCGGCAAGGACGGCCTCCTCAAAGTAAGGAATGAGGAATACGACGTGACCACGACATTCTGGCTCGACTCGCGGTGCCCCAACTGCGAGTTGTGGTTGCACAAATCCGACATCGTGAACCCGCGCCCACAGAGCCTCCCCCACTTTCACCCCGAGGATGAAATCATCTTTGTCGTGAAAGGCGGAATGATTGTCGGGCGCCGCATCCTCAAGCCCGGAACGGCATTGGCCGTGGACGCGAATACGACCTATGCTTTCGGCGTGGACAAGGGCGGCCTGGCGTTCACCAACTTCCGCCCCACCGAGCCGCACTTTGTCATGATGTCGCGCGACGGGCCAAAACATGCGCCTTACAATGAGCGTGAGCAAATGAGTATCGGCACAGTTGTCTCAAGAGGGGCGTAGAAAACCCGTCCGGCCTAATCGATGATCGGGTAATATTTCCAAGCAACTGGCTCCAGTTCAAATAATTCTCCAAAACGCGGACCAGGCAACCTAAAGACGATGCGCCGCAGGCAATGCGATGCCTTGAGCAAATTTGAATCAACCTAAAGAGGACGAGGCCCATGAAGTTCGGAATCATTGAGTTGTCGCAACCCGACAAAGACAAGGAAGCCTATCCGTATCGCGAAGTGCATGAGCGGGTGACTCAGGAAATCATCGAGGCCGACAAGATCGGCTACGACTACGTTTGGATTGCCGAGCACCACACGAGCACGAACTACGGCATCCTGCCCGATCCGCTGACCTACATCGCCTATCTGGCCCCCCTGACCAAGCGCATCACGTTGTGCAGTGGCGTGATGGTGGTGCCATTGCACAACGTGGTACGGCTGGTCGAGAACATTTCCTTTGTCGACATCCTGACCAACGGGCGCATCGCCTTTGGCATCGGTTCGGGCTATCGCCAGCACGAGTTTGATGCGCTGGGGGCCGATTTCCAGAATCGGCGCGCCTATCAGGCCGAAGCGCTGGAAGTGATGATGAAGCTCTTTCATGACCATCGCATCGTGCACAAGGGCGTGCACCTGCCCGACATCAATATCGGTGGGGATTACGAGGTGCTTCCGCACCCGGTGCAGACGCCGCACCCGCCCATGTACCTGGGGGCAGCCTCGGATGAGTCGATTGCGCTGTGCGCGCGCTATGGCCTGGGGTTGTTGACCTCGACGCTCACGCCGATGAAGGAATTGGCCAAGAAGACAAAGTATTTCAGGGAGCAGTGCCAACTGACAAAGGCACCGTACAACAAGAACCCGGGGCACGGCTCGATCGGCATCGGGCGCATGGTGTACGTGGCTGAGACCGATGCGCAGGCCGAGGCGGAGGCCGGCGCGGCGGTAGTGCGGCATGTGAAGTCTTTCACGACCTCCTCGACCTCGGGCTACCTGGGAACGCTGTCGCAAGAGATCAAGGACAAGTACCAGGCCGCCGACTATTCGGATCTGTGCGAGGACACCATCATCTACGGCTCGTCCAAGACGGTGATCGAGAAGATCCAGTACATGAAGGAAACCACGGGCGCGACCTCGCTGATCCTGCACTTCCCGCCGCAGAACAGCCGCGAGCAGAACAAGCGCGTGCTGCGTCGCTTCGCCGACGAGGTGATCCCGAAGTTTCAGGACGACACCCACATTCGCGTAGCCGGCGCGGCCTGATCCGCGCATGCTGCCATCAGTGGAGGTAGCGGGGAGCAGTCACGACTGCCCCCCGGGCTCGCGGCGGATTGAGCAGCCAGCATGAGTACCGCGCTGCTGCTCAAGGGCGTTCGCGTCATCGAACTGTGCTGGGTCTGGTCCGGCCCCCTGGTCGGCCAGTTGCTCTCTGACCTCGGTGCGGAAGTCATCAAGGTCGAGTGGTACAAGCGGTTCGATCTCTATCGCACGCGGGGGGTCGAACGGCTGACGGGCAAGGTGCCCGAGCGGGTTCGTCGTGAAATGTCGCAGTCTTTTCACGGCCTCAATCGCAACAAGGCCGGCGTGACGCTCGATCTCAAGGACCCGAGTCACCGGGACGCCCTGATCGATCTGGCACGCAAATCAGACCTTGTCATCGAGAATTTCACTTACGGAACCATCGATCGTCTCGGCGCGGGCTACGATGCGTTGAGCGCGGCCAATCCGGCAATCGTCCTGTTGTCCCTGGCCGGGTTCGGGGCGACATCGCGGCTGGCGGACATGCGCGCCTATGGGCTCGCCCTGTCCTCGCTTTCCGGAGTGGAATCAAAAGTCGTCGATCCGCGCACCGGGGCCTTCCTGGGCTCTCCCACCTTTGTCGCCTCCGACCCGAATGCCGCGTGCTACGGCCTGATCGCCGCCATTGCAGGCGTACTCGAGGCCAGGCGAACAGGTCGAGGATCGCACATCGAGGTTTCGCAACTTGAAGCAGCAGCCCATGTCAGCAGTGACGATGACAGTGACATTGCAGCACTTGGAAAGTCCCTCGGTTCGGATGGAGAACTCCCCCCGGCCAGTTCGCGCGTCGTGCCGACCGGCGATGCCCAGCACCTGTGCGTCGCCTTGAAGGCCGGGACGAGCGATGCTGACTTTGAGCGCGTGCGCGCATCCGCTGCGACCCTGCCCGCCGATTTGGCCATTGCCGCATTCGAGGGAATTGGCGCCAAGGCGATACGGGTGATTGAAAAACCGGCGGAATTCGGCGCAGGCTCGGCTCAATCCGGAACATTGATTCCGACCGTGCATCCCATGACGGGGGCAGAGAATATCGTTGCGGCGCCCTGGTGGGTCGATGGCAGTCGGGCGCCGCTGCGCAAGACCGCCCCGACACTGGGCGAGGGCAATGCCTATGTCCTCGGTACCCTGCTCGGATGGAAGCCCGAGCAATATGAATCGCTCGAAGCACAATCGATGAAGTCAAACGATGCGAGCCGGTCATGAATAGCGCTGATTCAAAGACGACGGACGATCGCACGCTGACAGTGGGTACACCACACTTTGCCGTCGTCGGCAGCAACCGTTCGATGTTGCATGCCGTGCGCTGGCTGACCCAGTTCGGTGCCACGCTGGTGGGCGTGAAGTCCGTGGCCGCCGCAGCCGATTTGAATCCTTGCCCTCTGGCGGTGTTTATCAGCGGCGATACGCACGACCAAACCGGTGCAAATCTGAGCGGTCGAGCGGACCACCATACCGACTTAGCCGGCAAGCCCGCCATCACGCAAATCTGGATGTGGGATTTTGAAGTCGGTCGTCCTGGCACTGGCGATCTTGCCTGCGCAGTCTCCGGGGTTTCGACCGTCATTGGCGAGCCGGATGGCCCGCCGGGCGTATTACCCGCCCACATCGCTGAAAAATGGGCCGGTTTGTTTGGTGCCAGCCTGGCGCTGAGCTTGCTGGTTGCCACAAACGCGAACTCTGCCGACATTCCCAAACGAATCGATGTGTCCGCCGCTGACGCCCTTCGGGCATTTGCCGAGCAGAACTCTGGCAATCACGCCGGCGTACCCTACGGCTGGCGACGAAACGGCCGCGTGGCCGTCGAACATGGCGGCGTGTTTCCGCAAGGCTTCTTCCCATGCCGGGACGGCTTCATGGCAGTGCAGGCTCGATCCCGGCCAGACTGGCTGGCGATACTCAACGCCTTGGGGAACCCTGAGTGGTCCAAGGACAAACCCTTCCAGAATCCATTTACGCTGTCAGAAGACGACAGCAAGGTACGCCCCTTGTTGGAGGCCGAACTGGCTGCGCTTGACCGCAAGGAACTCCTCGAACGCGCCATGGCGACTGGCGCCCCCATGGCGCCCGTCCTCACGCTCGAAGAAGCGGAACAGTGGAAGGTATTTCGCCCCGGATTCCTCGGCGAAGACGGGCGTCCACGCATGCCCTTCACCGTTCGCCGCAAATCGGCGGCCGGTTAGCCCTCGTCGCAACAGCCGATTCGGGTCAGAGCACTACATGAACGTTGCACCATTGGTCATTACCGAGCGGCGTGAGCGCGTCGGTTATCTCGTGCTCAATCGCCCTGATAAGCGCAACGCGATATCCGCGGCGCTCAAAGACGCATTTGATGCCGCGCTCGACCAGTTGCTGGAGGACGACAAGGTCCGAGTGATCGTCGTGCGCGGCGCAGGAAAATCGTTTTGCGCGGGTAACGACCTGAGTCCGGCAGAATCGATCGGAACCAAGCCGTCTCGCTCCCGGACCTCGGCCCAGGGACTGCATTGGGTGCTTGGCGAAATGGCCACTTGGCGCCGCCTGTGGGAGTGTGCCAAACCCACGATCGCACAAGTGCATGGCCACTGCCTCGCGGGCGGGCTCATGGTCGCCATGGAATGCGACCTCGTCGTCGCGGCGGACGACGCGCTTTTCGGCCAGCCTGAAGCGCGGATATTCGGCTTGGCACCCGACCACGGGCTTTGGCCGCTGACCGCGGGCATACGCCACACCAAGGAAATGCTGTTCACGGCCCGTTCGGTGACCGGCGCAGAAGCAGCGCAGATGGGGATGATCAATCGCGCAGTCCCTGCCGAGCAGCTCGATCGCGCCGTGTTTGAACTGGCATCGGAAATCGCCAAGACACCGGCCGAGATGCTGACCATCCAGAAGGCTGCGGCCAACGCGGCGGCCGAAGCCATGGGCATGTCCGGGATTCGTGAATCGGCGGCGATTTACGATGTCATGGCCCAGGCCAGCAAGACGGCCCGCGGCTTTCGCAAGATCGTTCGCGAACAGGGCCTCAAAGCCGGTCTCGATTTGCTCAAGTCGGGCAATTTCGATCCTGATGCAGATCGGCACGGCCACGACGCCACCTAGTACTAATTGCCTGCGCACCCTCGTTCGGGAAGAACCGATGAATGACTACGAAAAATTGAGCCTGGAAATACGCGGGCATGTCGCTTTGCTCACCATCGACAATCCGCCCGCCAATACCTGGACGCGAGAGAGCCTTGCAGGCCTCGCGAGGCTCGTGGCCGACTTGAATGCCGATCGAGAGATTTACAGCCTGGTTGTGACTGGCAGTGGCGAAAAATTCTTTTCCGCCGGCGCAGATCTCAAGCAGTTCGCCAGTGGCGACAAGAAGGCTGCCCAGGATATTTCCACCCTTTTCGGTAAAGCGTTCGAAGCGCTGGCTGCATTTCGCGGCGTATCGATCGCGGCGATCAACGGCTACGCGATGGGCGGCGGTCTCGAATGTGCTTTGGCCTGCGACATTCGCATTGCCGAAGCACAATCGCAACTGGCATTGCCTGAAGCCGCCGTCGGATTACTTCCCTGCGGAGGGGGAACGCAACGGCTCGCCTGGCTGGTCGGCGAGGGCTGGGCAAAGCGCATGATCCTGTGCGGCGAGCGGCTGAATGCAGAAACTGCCCTGCGGATCGGGCTGATTGAAGAACTGGTGCCCACAGGAGGTGCGAAGGCACGCGCGATGGAACTTGCGCTGCTCGCTGAAAAGCAAAGCCCGTTGAGTGTTACCGCCTGCAAGCAGCTCATTCAAGGCGCGCGCGGCGCGCCAATGAACAGCCTCCTAGGAACAGAGCGCGAAGCATTCGTCGCGCTCTTCGGCACCCGGGACCAGCAGGAAGGCGTGAACGCTTTTCTGCAGAAACGCAAACCTCTGTGGAAGAACGCCTGAATGCAGGAGTCCCCCGGTTCGCCCGCCGAAACACGCTCTTGGGCGCAAAGTTTGAGGCTGCCTCCCGATGATTTCCGCCGAAATGGCTGATCCGGCATCTCCCGAGCGCCCGGTCGCATTGTTGCTGGGGGGCCGAGGGTTTATCGGTTCGCGGCTCGCACCGCAGCTGATTGAACGCGGTTACCGGATTGTATGCGCAGAGCCGACCGCCACGACCCTGGGCCGGCTGGAGCCCTATGGCACGCACGTGCGCATGGTAAATGCATCAACGGCAGACCGGGACACGCTCATTGAATTGGTCGAGCGGACGAACCCGGCGTGCATATTCAACCTCGCCTACGCGCGCGGCGTGGACATCGCGGCCGAGATGGACATCATGTGCCGCGGCCTGTGGAACACCTTCGACGCCGCGCAACAGGCGGGATGCCTTCGCGTGGTCTTTGCGAGTTCGGTCCGTGTGTATGGTGCCCAGTCAGCGCACGGCGAGGAAACCGTGCTGAATGAAAATTCCCCCTGTCACCCGCTGACGCGCTACGGCCACGCCAAGCTGCTTGGTGAACGCCTGGCGGCGGATTTCAATGCAGGTCATGGCATGCACATCGCAGCGCTGCGCGTGCCCATGGTGTACGGCCCAGGCGTTCGTGAAGGCGCATTTGGCGTCTGCATTCCTGCGCTGGCAGCGGCATCGGGCACCCCGACGGAACTGCCCTACGATCCGCAGGCGAAATTGTGCCTCGCGCATGTCGACGACGTGGCATATGCACTGGCGCAGTTGGCAGATACACGTAATGCACCACCGATTCACTCCGTTTATGAATTGGGTGGCAACACACTCTCCTACGCAGAGATGGCAGGCATTGCCAGCGCAATCAATCCCGCCACGCGCGTGACATTCGCGCCAAGCCAGGCCAGGCTGGAACACCAGTTTGCCTACTTGCTTGACGGCGGCAGACTGCGTGCGGAATATAGGATTCGCCATCGTCCTGTCGTCGAGGGATATCGGGAAATCGTCGATCACGCTCACGCGCGTCAGGACAAGAACGGAACTCAAGGGAGCTCGAAGTGATTCGCCACATCATGGGGCACGACCTGGTCGCCGACACCCTCGGCGGCGTGCTGGACTGGGCGGTTGCCGAACGACCGGACAGCGTGTTTGCACTATTCGACGACGAGCAATACACCTTGGGGCAGCTTGACGACATGGCACGCCGGATCGGAGCCGCATTGTTGAAGTCCGGAGTGAAATCCGGCGACCGGCTCGCCGCGCTGATGTACCCATCCCCGTGGCACCTCGCACTGTCATTCGCCTGTGCGCGCCATGGCGTGGTGTGGTGCCCGCTCAACGTCGCACTTGGCATCGACGATCTGGCGTACACGCTGAACGACCTGCAACCTCGATTGGTGCTGGTCGACAACGACCTGCAGACAGTCCTGAATGCCGTGCGCGACAGTGACGCCAAACTAGGCGCATTGCCCCTCGTCATTTGCACGCCGAGCGCCAAGGGTGCCACACCCGCTTTCTCGGATGGCTGGCTGGGAACGGAACGCGCTGATGGAAAATGCACAGCTGAGGCCAGCGACAGCCTGGCCATCATCTACAGCGGCGGTACCTCCGGACGACCAAAGGGAATCGAAGTCTCGCAGTTCTACGCCGTCTCCTCCGGACTGCGGATCAACGAGCTGGCCCGGTTCGGAAAGCGCGAGACATTTTTCACCGTCATGCAGTTTTCCCATGCCTGGACGCCGTTGACGATCCTGCCCTGGTGCCTGCAGTATGACCATGTTTTCGCGTTCTGGCGCTGGTGGAGCGCCAGTCGCTTTGTCGATGCAGCCATCCGCTACAACGCCAGTATTACCGATGTCTACGCGGGCATGGCGGCAACGCTGTTCCTCGGGGAGGCCGCGAAAGACACCCGGTCCATCCCGGCAACGCGCTCCATCGCCGGCTGGGGTGGCGACGAAGAAGTATCCAAGCGGATCCGGCGACAATTCCAGGAACGCTTCGGTGTCACCACGCTGCAAATGTATTCATTGACGGAAGTGGGGCCGCTCGCGTGCGTGGAGTGGGAGGGCGAGCCGCAGAAATTCGGTTCTTCCGGCAAGCCGCGCGGCTGGTACGACGTGATCGTGGCCGACACCGAGGGCATGCCACTGCCCACCGGACAGGTCGGCGAGATCCTGGTCCGGCCGAATTTTCCCAACATAATCGCCAAAGGCTACGTGAACCGGGCACCGCACACGCTGCATACCTGGCGCGACCTGTGGGTTCACACCGGCGACCTGGGTCGCTACGATGAAGACGGTTACCTGTGGTTCGTCGGACGCCAGGGACACTTCATCAAGCGGCGCGGGGAACTCGTATCGGTAAGCGAGGTTGAGTCGACCCTGCTGGGCATGCCGGGAATCGATGAAGTGGCCGTCTATGGCGTGCCCTCCGAGATGAGCGAAGAGGAAATCAAGGCGGTGATTGTCCTCAAGCCCGGCGCCCAGATCACAGCGCAAGCCGTCGTCGATTATTGCGCGGGGCGACTCGCCTACTTCAAGGTGCCGACCTATGTCCAGTTCGTTGCGCAGATGCCGCGCAGTGCGACGAAACAAGAAATCGAACGCTTCAAGCTGAAGGAGTTGCCGCTTGGTGAACCGCTACGGCCAAGCGGTGGACGGCGACCGCTGGGGTACTCGACATGAGCAACCGCCTTGCGGGGCGCATCGCACTGGTGGTCGGCGGTGGTGCGGACGGACCGGCTCGCCCTGGTGACAGCGTCCCGATGGGAAACGGCCGGGCCATTGCCATGAGACTTGCGAGCGAAGGTGCAGTGGTGGCTGTAAGCGACCTTAACATGGAGGCTGCCGAGACAACGGTAGGGGCGATGGGCGGCGGGCTGGCAATCCAGGCCGATGCCGGCGACCCCGATTCCTGCGTTTCGACCGTAAAGCAAGTGGAGTCGAAATACGGCCGCATCGACATCGTGGTCTGCAATGTCGGCATCAGCAATCTGCAGACCATCCGGGTGCAGACGCTCGAGGACTGGCGGCGGGCCGTCGATGTCAACGTCACCAGCAACTGGGTCACCGCGCAGGCAACGTTACCCGGGATGCTCGAACGAGGAAGCGGCGCTTTCGTGTTCGTGACTTCGCTCGCCGCGCTGGCCTCGTCAGGCAACTCCATGGCCTACGAAGCGACGAAATCGGCGCAGCTTGGGATAACACGTCATATCGCAGTGCGCTACGCCGATCGCGGCATTCGCGCCAATGCGCTGGCCCTGGGCGTGATTGACTCGACCATGGTGCGAAAACTGTACGGAAATTCTGTCGAGCGACATGCCGGCCGCGCCCGCATGTCGCCCATGGGCAGGGAGGGACGACCCGAGGAAATCGCGGCCGCCGCAGCGTTCCTGGCATCGGACGACGCCAGCTACATTACGGGCACAACGCTGATCGTCGACGGCGGGATTACCGCCGCATTGTAGGGACCCTTCGCGCCTACCCCAGGGACAGCACGCGCAGAGGTTTTCCTTCCAGCCAACCTGCAATGTCTTCTACGACACCGCCAAAATAGGCCTTGTAGCTTTCTTCCGAGACATAGCCCAGGTGAGGCGTTGCAAGGACATTGTCGAGTGTGCGCAGGGGATGACCTGAAGGCAGAGGTTCGACATCGAATACGTCCAGCGCGGCACCGGCAATGCGCTTGTCGCGCAGGATAGCGATGAGCGCCGTCTCATCGATGATGGGGCCTCGCGAAGTATTCACGAGAATGGCGGTCGGCTTCATGAGTCGCAATTGCGCCTCGCCCAGCATGCCGCGCGTTCGCTTGCTCAGGATGAGGTGGATCGTGAGCACGTCGGACGCCGACAAAAGGCGGTCCAGCGAACCGGCGTGTTCGACTCCCGCAGCAAGGCATGCCTCGGGGGCGAGGTTCTGGCTCCAGGCCATGACCTTCATGCCAAAGGCACGGCCAATCGTCGCGACCTGCATTCCAAGCTTGCCCAGTCCCAGTACACCAAGGGTCTTGCCGTGCATGTCCATCCCGACGGTAGACTGCCACGGGCCGCCCGCGCGCAGGTTTGCATTCTCGAACGCGATCTTGCGCGCGAAACCGAGAATGAGCGCCCAGGTGAGTTCCGCAGTCCCGGGGCCGAACGATCCGGTGCCGCACACCAGGATGCCAAGATCCTGTGTTGCCTTGAGGTCGATCGCGGCATTGCGCGGACCCGTGGTGACGAGGAGTTTCAGTTTCGGCAGGCGCTCCAGCAGGCTGCGTGTGAACGGTGTGCGCTCGCGCATGGCAACCACGATTTCACAGTCTGCAACGGCGGAAGCGACGGCGTCTTCCGAGCCGAGGCGATCATGGAGGAAACGCACATTCACGCGCCCCGCTAATGGACTCCAGTCGGCGAATCGCTGCGCGGCACGCTGGTAGTCATCAAGTACCGCACATTGCCACATGCTTTCCTCCTTTCAACTGGCGATCACGCCCCGCCCTATTGCTTGCTGTAAATCTGCGCGCCCTTCTTCACGAATTCGATGGACTTCTGTTCCATGCCCTTCTTGAGCGCTTCGGCCTCCGAGACACCCTGTTGCGCCGCGTAATCGCGCACATCCTGCGTGATCTTCATCGAGCAGAAGTGCGGGCCGCACATGGAGCAAAAATGTGCGACCTTGGCACCTTGCTGCGGCAAGGTGGCGTCATGGAAGTCCTTTGCCGTATCCGGGTCGAGACCCAGGTTGAACTGGTCTTCCCAGCGAAATTCGAAACGCGCCTTGGACAAGGCGTTGTCGCGAATCTGCGCGCCTGGGTGCCCCTTGGCGAGATCGGCGGCATGGGCCGCGATCTTGTAGGCGATGATGCCGTCCTTGACGTCCTTTTTGTCGGGCAGGCCGAGATGTTCCTTGGGCGTGACATAGCAGAGCATTGCCGTGCCGTACCAGCCGATCTGGGCTGCTCCAATGGCGCTAGTGATGTGGTCATAACCCGGCGCAATGTCCGTGGTGAGCGGCCCCAGCGTATAGAAAGGCGCCTCGTGGCATTGCTCCAATTGCAGGTCCATGTTCTCCTTGATGAGCTGCATCGGAACGTGCCCTGGTCCTTCGATCATCACCTGGACATCCTGCTTCCATGCCACTTGCGTGAGCTCCCCAAGCGTCTTCAGCTCGCCCAGCTGCGCCTCATCGTTGGCATCCCAGATCGAGCCTGGACGCAGACCATCACCGAGCGAGAAGCTGACGTCGTAGGCTTTCATGATGTCGCAGATATCCTCGAAATGCGTATAGAGGAAGTTCTCCTTGTGATGCGCAAGGCACCACTTGGCGAGGATGGAACCCCCGCGCGACACGATGCCCGTCATGCGGTTCGCCGTCATCGGCACGTAGCGTAACAACACACCGGCATGGATGGTGAAATAGTCGACACCCTGCTCGGCCTGCTCTATCAGCGTGTCGCGGAATATTTCCCAGGTAAGCTCCTCGGCCTTCCCATCCACCTTCTCCAGCGCCTGGTAAATGGGTACCGTGCCGATCGGCACCGGACTATTGCGCACGATCCATTCGCGCGTTTCATGGATGTTCTTGCCTGTGGAGAGATCCATGACGGTGTCACCTCCCCAGCGGATTGACCAGGTCATCTTCTCGACTTCTTCGGCGATGCCCGACGTGACCGCGGAATTGCCGATGTTGGCGTTGATCTTGACTAGGAAGTTACGGCCGATGATCATCGGCTCAGACTCCGGATGGTTGATGTTGGCCGGGATGATGGCGCGCCCGCGCGCAACTTCGCTGCGCACGAACTCGGGCGTAATTTCTTGCGGAATCGAGGCGCCGAATGATTGGCCCGGATGCTGGCGCGCCATGAGTGTCGCTAGCCTGGCGCCTTGCGGGCCGGATTCCTTGAGTGACTCAATGTAAGCGGCTCGGTTCTGGTTCTCCCGGATCGCGATGAATTCCATCTCCGGCGTTACCAGACCTTTCCGAGCGTAATGCATCTGACTGACATTGCAGCCTGCACGCGCGCGACGCGGCTTTCGCTCCAGACCAAAGCGCAGTTCTGCGAGCTTGGGATCGTTGAGTCGTTCGGTCCCGAAGCGCGAGCTCGGTCCGTGCAGGAGTTCGGTGTCGCCGCGCTCGACAATCCATGGCGCGCGCAGTGCCGGGAGCCCTTGGCGAATATCGATCTTGGCAGCCGGGTCCGTGTAAGGTCCCGAACAGTCGTATACAAAGATCGGCGGGTTTCTTTCGGCGGCATCGGGACCATTGTTGAAAACCGTGGTGTCGGCCTGAGAAATCTCGCGCATTGGCACGCGTACGTCCGGGCGCGAGCCCTCGACATAGATCTTTCGCGAACGCGGCAACGGCTGGACCGCCGCCTCGTCCACATGGGCCGTTGCGGCGATAAATTTTGGATTGGCGTTCATGGAGCGCTCCTTCGATTGATTGCCCAAAGGAAAGCGCAAATCACGGTGTAGGGTGCTTCGCGCTTCCCTTCGACGGCATTACCCGTATCAGGTTCCAAGGGTCTTTCTCACCCGCGACCGCAAAGTTCGCATTGCCGCAGGACCCCTAGCGCGGATCACCTTACTTCAATTAGCAGGGGGAGGCAAACTGAGTTCGTCGATGCAAAAGCCCTTTGGTTGTTGAGATTCCTTCTCAATATCCTCGTTATTGATACGTGGCAAGCAGCAGAGGCACCTTAATTCTGGGTGCTAGGCACCACCGTATTGGATTTTGTAGTCGCCTGTCAGATAGGCCACCTATTAACAGTGAGTACATGCTCACAAGGATCGTGGTGGACATATTTGACTCGTCGTTCAGTTAATGCTTAAATTACTAAACAGTTAGTTATTGATAGATCGTGCTCATGGAAAAGAAGCCTGAACCCCGCTGGGAGCGCCGCAAGGAGGCGCGTCCCCATGAACTCATTGCTGCAGCCCTCGACCTGTTCGTCGAGAAAGGGTTCACGGCGACGCGGCTTGAAGATGTGGCTGCCCGAGCCGGGGTTTCCAAAGGCACCCTTTATCTCTACTTCGACAATAAGGAGGCCTTGTTCAAGGCCGTGGTGCAGGAAGGCATAGTGCCGGTGATTGAGGAAGGTGAAGCCCTGTTACAGCACTACGAGGGGCCCGCTGCCGAGCTGCTGCGCCTCGTGGTGCATCGCTGGTGGGAAACGGTCGGCGCGTCGCAGCTGGCCGGGGTCATCAAGTTGATGTTTTCTGAAGCCCAGAACTTCCCTGAGGTAGCGCAGTTCCACTATGACCAGGTGGTGTTGCGCGGCAAGCGCATTTTCGCGTTCGTCGTCGAACTCGGTATTCGCCAAGGTGAGTTCCGCGAGCTGCCGGTCGATCATTGTGTGCGCCTTCTTCTCGCACCGCTCCTGATGCTGGCCATCTGGCGCTATTCGCTCGGCGTGTGCGAATCGGAACCGGTGGACGCCGAATCTTATCTGGAGACTTACCTTGACCTAGCTGTCGGCGGCCTCGCCGCTCGGAGTGGCGCATGATCAGCGATGCGCTGCTGGCTTACCTGCACTTTACGGCGATACTGATTCTCGCATCGGCCCTGGGTGCAGAGGCACTGCTTCTACGCGCCCAAGCCGGGCCCGACACATTGCGTTCGCTGGCGCGCGCGGACATCCTCTATGGCATTTCCTCAGGCGTCGCCATTGCCACCGGGTTGCTGCGCCTGTTCTACGGCGCCAAGGGCTACGCGTTCTACACTGGCAGTCCGGTGTTCTGGACCAAGCTGGGGCTATTCGCCGCGGTCGGGCTGCTGTCGATCCCGCCCACCCTGAAGTTCATCCGCTGGCGCCGGCAACTGGCCACGGACGCGTCTTTTTATCCTGCCCCGAATGAGATCGCCGCGACGCGGCGCATCGTTTTTGTTGAACTGCACCTGCTTGCCCTCATCCCGCTTGCCGCCGTGTTCATGGCACGTGGATTGGGCATTTGAATCTCCCGCGGAGACTGCAATGAAAGCCCCATTTTTCCTAACCGTCGCCATCGCCTTACTTGGATGCACGCAGGCCCAAGAGTCCAAGACAGTGGTGCGCTTCGTCCAGACCCAGGTCGCCGCCACAGCCAACCTTGCCGATATCGCGGTCTATTCCGGCGAAGTGCGTGCACGCTACGAAACCGATCTCGGCTTTCGCATTGCCGGAAAAATCGCCGCGCGTTTGGTGGACGTTGGCGCCACGGTGAGGAAAGGACAGGTGCTGGCGCGGCTGGATCCCACCGACAATCAGGCGAGCGCCGATGCCATGCGCGCCGCAGTTTCGGCCGCGCGCACCGACCAGCAATTTGCTGCAGCGGAGTTGGAACGCTATCGCAGCCTGGCGGAAAAGAACTTCGTGAGCAAGACCGTTCTCGACCAGCGCCAGGCCACCCTGGATGCAGCCAAGGCCCGGCTGGAACAGGCCGAGGCGCAGTTGTCGCTGTCCCGCAACCAGCTGGGCTACACAAGCCTGACCGCGGACCAGGACGGCGTGATCACAGCGGTCATGGGCGACGCAGGACAGGTCGTCTCAGCGGGGCAACCGGTCGTTCGCCTTGCGCGGCTCGGGGAAAAGGAGGTTCTGATCAGCATTCCTGAAACGCGACTTTCCGCAACGCGGGCGGCAAAGGAAGTCGCCATACGCATGTGGGCCGATCCGACTCGGACTTACACGGGCCGCCTGCGCGAACTCTCCCCAATTGCTGATGCAGGCACGCGCACGTTCGCCGCGCGGATTTCGGTGACAAACGCCGGGCCGGAAGTGGCGCTCGGCATGACCGCAAACGTGCTTTTCCCCGGCACCGCTAACCAGGCTTTACGCAATTCGATCCTGCTGCCACTGACGGCGCTGTATCGCCAGAATGACCAGACTGCAGTCTGGGTCGTTGATCCCAAAACGAGCCAGGTCGCACTCAAGCCGGTCTCGGTGGCGCAGTACCGGGAGAACGGGGTGGAGATCGCAGAAGGCATTGCCGTCGGCGACACCGTGGTTACCGCCGGGGTAAACAAACTGGTCGCAGGCCAGATCGTCCGTCCGCAGCCGTCGCCACAGGCCCCGGCCGCCGCGCCAATCCCTGCTGCAATCCTCCCGACAGCACAACGCTGATGTCGCGCTTCAACCTCTCGGAGTGGGCGCTCGATCATCGCGGCTTCGTGCTGTTCGTCATGGTCGTCCTGGCGGTGTTGGGCACGCTGTCGTACCAGAAACTGGGGCAGTCGGAAGACCCTCCATTCACGTTCAAGGTCATGGTGATCCGCACCAACTGGCCGGGCGCCAGTGCGCGCGAAGTGGAACAGCAACTCACCGACAAGATCGAGAAGAAACTGCAGGAAGCACCCAACCTCGATGTGTTGCGCAGTTACTCCAAGCCGGGCGAATCGCTGGTGTTTTTCATCATGAAGGATTCGGCACCCCCTGGTGAGGTGCCCAATACCTGGTACCAAGTCCGCAAGAAAGTCGGGGACATTCGCCAGACCCTCCCGGCAGGCGTGCAAGGGCCATTCTTCAACGATGAGTTCGGTGACACCTTCGGCACCCTGTATGCGCTGGTGGGCGATGGGTTCGACTATGCCGCCCTGAAGGGGCACGCGGACCGCGTGCGCGAAGAATTGCTGCGCGTGCCCGACGTAGCCAAGGTCGACCTGATCGGCGTGCAGGACGAAAAGGTCTATGTCGAACTCTCCAATGTGCGTCTCGCCACGCTGGGCATCGACCCGAACCAGCTCATCGCCACACTACAGACACAGAACGCCATCGCGGCAGCCGGCGCCTTCGAGACCGCCACGGACAAGATCTATCTGCGCGCCAGCGGCGGGTTCGAGAACGTAGTAGCCATCCGCGACCTGTCGATACGCGTTGGCACGCGATTGTTCCGGTTGGGCGACATCGCGAACGTCTATCGCGGCTACAGCGACCCGCCACAACCCAAATTGCGCTACCAGGGAAAGGAAGTCGTGGGGCTGGCCGTGTCGATGACGCCAGGTGGCGACATCATCGAGCTCGGACGGCATCTCGATGCTGCGTCCAGGCACATACAGGGAACCCTCCCGGTCGGCGTCGACCTGGTGGCCTATTCCAGCCAGCCGGAGGCGGTAGCGCGCTCCATCAACGAATTCGTACGCACGCTTGCGGAGGCCGTGATCATCGTGCTCGCCGTCAGCCTTTTTTCGCTCGGACTGCGCACCGGCATTGTCGTGGCGCTGTCCATTCCGCTCGTGCTTGCGGCGACGTTCTTGTTCATGAACATCTTCGGCGTCGGCCTGCACAAGATCTCGCTCGGCGCGCTAATCCTCGCCCTGGGCCTGCTGGTCGACGATGCCATCATCGCCGTTGAAATGATGGCGATCAAGATGGAACAAGGCTGGGACCGTGTGAAAGCCGCGAGTTTCGCGTATTCCTCCACGGCCATGCCGATGCTGTCCGGAACACTGGTGACGGTGGCCGGTTTTCTTCCGATTGCGACCGCTGCCTCGGCAACGGGCGAATACACCCGTTCGATCTTCCAGGTCAACGCAATCGCTTTGGCAGTGTCCTGGCTCGCCGCGGTGGTTTTCATCCCTTACCTCGGATTCAAGCTGCTTCCGGACCTGTCGAAAAAGCATGCGCATCGGCGGCATGAGGGGATGACGGCCGAGCACGCCGTCTATGACACCGCGTTCTATCGGCGCTTCAGGCACTTGGTGGACTGGTGCGTGCGATTCCGCAAGACCGTGATCCTCGTCACCATCGGCATATTCGCCTTGTCGCTGGCTGGCTTCGGCCTGTTGCAGCAGCAATTCTTCCCGGCATCAACACGCCCGGAACTGTTGATCGACCTTCGCCTGCCGGAAGGCTCCTCCCTGCAAGCGACCGAGCGGGAGGTCAAGAAGCTGGAGGCAATCCTGGCCAAGGAAGAGGGCATCGAGAACTTCGTCGCCTATGTGGGATCCGGCAGCCCGCGGTTCTACCTTCCGCTCGACCAGCAACTGTCTGCCAATAATTTTGCGCAGTTCGTCGTTCTGACCAAGGGACTAAAGGAGCGAGAGGCGCTGCGCCAACGGATGATCGGGCTGTTCGACCGCGACTTCGCCTTGGTGCGCGCCAATATCACGCGCCTGGAAAATGGCCCACCGGTCGGCTTTCCGGTGCAGTTCCGGGTTTCCGGCGCGGACATCCCCACCGTGCGGCGCCTAGCCGGCGCGGTTGCGGTGGTGATGCGTGATAATAATAACGTTCAGAATATCCAAATGGATTGGGATGAGTCATCCAAAGTGATAAGAATAAACATAGACCAGAACAAGGCACGGGTGCTCGGTCTTTCCTCCCAGGAATTGTCGGCGCTGTTGAACACCTCATTGAATGGCATCGCGGCGACATCCTTTCGCGAACAGGACAAGACGATCGACGTGCTCTTGCGCGGCGCGCCTGACGAGCGCGTCAACCTCTCCTACCTGCGTGATCTGGCGGTCCCCACTCGCAGCGGAAAGAGCGCCCCTCTCTCGCAAGTAGCCGACATTGACTATGGACTCGAGGAGGGCGTGATCTGGCGCCGCAATCGCCTGCCAACCATCACTGTCCGCGCCAACGTGTATGGCGATGTGCAGCCGCCGGCAGTCACGGCCGAAATCAGCCCGAAATTGGATGACATCCGCGCCGGGCTTCCCGACGGTTACCGGCTCGAAACGGGTGGCACCGTGGAGGATTCGTCCAAGGGTCAGAAATCGGTCCAGGCCGGGGTCCCCCTTTTCATCGTCGTGGTTTTGACAGTGCTCATGCTGCAGCTCCAGAGCTTTCAGCGCGTGCTCCTCGTCGTGCTGACGGCACCGCTCGGGCTCATCGGCGTCGTGCTGTTTCTTCTTGTTTTCAACGTTCCGTTTGGCTTCGTCGCCATGTTGGGAACCATCGCCCTCTCCGGCATGATCATGCGTAATTCCGTGATCCTGGTGGACCAGATCGAACAGGACATCGCCAACGGCATTGCCCCCTGGACAGCCGTTGTCGAGGCAACCGTACGCAGATTCAGGCCGATCACCCTGACATCGGCCGCAGCAGTACTGGCCATGATCCCCCTGACGCGCAGTGCATTCTTCGGACCCATGGCTGTCGCCATCATGGGGGGACTGATTGTCGCGACGGCCCTCACCTTGTTGTTCCTGCCCGCCCTCTACGCCGCGTGGTTTCACGTCAAGCCCGGCGCCGGCGGTGTAGCGGAAGCCCCGTTGGGGCTTCCGCAGTAGGCGTCGGATGCCCCTGATTTTCAACAAAGAACCGGTGCTAGAATGGCGTCCCGCTATGGCTTCAGGATCCCCCTTGGCGGCTGGATGCATCAGCACCGGATCCGCGGCCTGATGACGAACCCTGTCCATTCACCGGCGTGCCCATGAATATCGAACAAGCGCGGTTCAATATGGTTGAGCAGCAGATCCGGACTTGGGAGGTCCTGGATCAAAACGTGCTCGACCTGCTCTATGTAGTAAGACGCGAAGATTTCGTGCCCCCCGCGTATCGCGCGCTGGCCTTTTCAGACCTGGAGATTCCGCTCACCGGCAATGCAGAAGCAGGCGAGCGCATGTGGCAGCCAAAGATGGAGGCGCGTGTATTGCAGGAGCTCGCCGTGCGCAAATCCGATGTCGTGCTGGAAGTGGGCACCGGATCGGGCTACCTGACGGCCTTGCTGGCCCATCGCGCTCAGCGCGTGGTGTCCGTTGAAATCAACCCGGCGCTCAAGGCGCTTGGCGAGAAGAATCTTCAGTCGCAGGATCTCGATAATATTTCGATCGAACTGGGGGACGCTGCGAGAGGATGGAGCCAGCACAGCCCGTACGATGTCATCGTACTGACCGCATCTACGCCAGTACTGCCCCCGGAAGTCCTCAACCAGCTCAAGCCCGGCGGCCGTTTATTCGCCATTGTCGGGGATGCGCCGGTCATGTCCGGGCGCCTTGTCACCTGCCGCTCGCCTGGCTCCTATGATTCCGTGGATCTGTTTGAAACCAATTTCCCTCCTTTGCGCAATGCGGCCCAGCCGGTTCGTTTCAAGTTCTGAGTATTGTCGAATTGCCCCATGCAACGATTAACGCCGACTCAGCTTTCCGATTGGCTGTCTGACCCCCACCGCACCAAGCCGGTCATGCTTGATGTGCGCGAACCTTGGGAGTTCCAGCTGAGTCACATTGAAGGTTCGCTGCACATTCCGATGGCGTCAATCCCGACACGACTGAACGATCTCGATCCGGATTCGGAGACGGTCGTCATCTGCCACCACGGTGCAAGGAGTTTCCAGACCGCAAGCTTTCTTGAACAGAGAGGTTTCGGGAAACTGTACAACCTAGAAAGCGGCCTCGATGGTTGGGCGAGGACAGTTGATCCGGCGATGGCCACGTATTAGCCAACGCGATTGTGCGAGGCAAGGCAACGGAAGAGCGGGGTATCCCCGAGATTCGCGATGAATTGGATATGGAGCGAGACAGGTTGACCATGAAGACCTTACTGAATACGTTTAAGGTGCGCAATGCGGCAGTGCTCGCGGCGTGTGCGCTGGCGTTCTGTGCACCAGCTGTTGCGGCCGACCTGTTGCAGATTTTCCGAGACGCCAAGGCCAATGACGCGCTCTATGCATCGGCACGCGCCGCGCTCGAGGCGGGCCGGGAAAAGCTGCCGCAAGGCCAGGCGCTCCTTCTGCCCACCCTCAGCATGACCGCCAACTCCATTTACAACGAATTCGATGTCCGTACGAGAACCGGCGCCGGCAGTGGAACCTGGTTAAACAGGCCGTTCAATTCAAACGGCTACACCGTGACGCTGACACAACCGTTGTTCCGCATGCAAAACTGGACGCAATATGAACAGGCGGAATTCCAGGTTGCACAGTCCGAAGCGTCGTTCGGACAGGCCAGCCAGGACCTGATCGTTCGCGTGGCCCAGGCATATTTCGACGTGCTCGCCTCACAAGACAGCCTGGCCACCATACAGGCTCAGAAGACGGCAATCGCCGAGCAGTTGGCGCAGGCCAAGCGGAATTTCGAAGTGGGAACCGCGACGATTACGGACACGCACGAGGCGCAGGCGCGATTCGATTTGTCCACTTCGCAGGAGATCGTCGGACAGAACGACCTGGAATTCAAGCAGCGCGCCCTGCAACAATTGATCGGCAGGTACCCCGAGTCCCTCGCCCGTTTGCAGCCAAAGCTTCAGCTCTCGCCGCCACAGCCCACTGTCATGGAGTCCTGGGTCGAGTCGGCGCAACGACAGAATTATTCCGTGCGGCTGCAGGAAGCCGGATACGAAATTGCATCGCGCGAGATAGCGCGCAACCGCGCCGGGCATCTGCCCACGCTTGACGTCGTCGGTACCATGGGCGTGGCATCCGTTGGCACGAACTCGTTGAATGGCGTGGGCAACGACCAGAAATTCACCACGCTCGGACTCCAACTTGCCCTGCCGCTATATGCGGGGGGCGGGGTGAATTCCAGGGTGCGCGAAGCCATCGCCAACCAGGACAAGGCGCGGGCCGATCTGGAAAACAGCCGGCGACAAGCAGCGCTTGCAGCGCGCCAGTCCTTCCTGGGTGTGACCAACGGCATGGCGCAGGTGCGCGCCCTTGAACAGGCACTGCTGTCATCGGAAACCGCGCTCGCATCCAACAAACTCGGTTACGAAGTTGGCGTGCGAATCAATATCGATGTATTGAACTCGCAGCAGCAGGTTTTCTCCACGCAGCGCGATCTTTCCAAGGCACGCTATGACACGCTGATGAATGGCTTGCGCCTCAAGGCGGCGGCTGGCACCTTGACCGAGGCCGACGTCGAAGCAGTCAATCGGCTGCTGGGAAACAGCTGAGTCGGCAGTAACCCGCTCAGGCGGCTCGTTCGGCCAATAATCTCTCGCAAATTGCGAGTATCCGGTCCGTGGCACCACGGTGCCGGTTGCAGAACGCAATCCCCGCCTGTTTCATCGCATCGCGCTTGACGGTGTCACCCAGCAGTCTTCCCGCTTCGATGACGAGCTCGTCGGCGTTGCCGACACGCAGGGCTGCGCCCGCAGCAACGGCCTCCGCTGCAGCCTGCGCAAAATTGAACGTATGCGGACCAACGAGCACCGGCACGCCCATCGCACAGGCCTCGATCAGGTTTTGTCCACCCAGGGGAAGCAAGCTTCCACCCACAAATGCGCAGTCAGCAACAGCGTAATAGGCCGCCATTTCACCGAGGCTATCTCCCAGGAGGAACCGGCAATCTGCGGGTACCGGCAGATTATCGCTGCGCCGCACATAACGCAGCGACTGCTTCTCCAGGATTGCCGCAACATCGTTGAAACGCTGTGGATGGCGCGGCACCAGCAAGACCAGCGCGTTTGTTGGCCATGCCACGCCCCTGCCAATCGCGTCCAGCAACAACTGTTCCTCACCGTCGCGCGTGCTGGCAGCCAAAAAGACCGGGCGATTTCCGGTTCGCTCTCGCAGAAAATCCGGTCTTGCCCCAGTTTGGCCTGGAACAGCGACGTCGAACTTCAAATTGCCCGTGATTTCCGTCACCTCGCGGCGAGCGCCCAATGCGAACAACCGGTCTGCGTCGTCCTGTGTTTGGACAGAAATCGCGGTCAATCGCGCAAACGCCTTGCGTGACAACGGCGCGACAACGCCATAAGACCGCGCCGATTTTTCCGACATCCGGGCATTGGCGAGCAGCAACGGCACTCCCTTTGCTTCGCAGGCTTCAACGAGATTGGGCCATACCTCGGTTTCCATGAGAATTCCCACGCGAGGTCGGAATCGCGCGAGGAAATTGCGCATGGCGAACGGATAGTCATACGGTAACCAGGCCAGTTCCACTTGCGGGAAGCCCGCAAACAGCTGCCTCGCCGTGTCCCGTCCGGTCGCAGTCATGTGCGTGATCACCATCCGGTATTCCGGAAACCTTGTTGCCAGTGCTTTGACCAGGGGTTCCGCCGCCCGAGTTTCCCCCAGCGATACGGCATGCAACCAGATCATTGGCCGGTCATCGCTTGGCGGCGGATCCCGATACAGGCCAAAGCGCCCGCCAAGCTGCGAGCGATAGCCCGGCTCGCGCAGGCCGCGCCACCACAGGCGCAACAACACCAGGGGGAGCAAGAGCCAGAGCGTAACGCGATAACCAATCAGCCACATCAGACAGCTTCCAATTCCGCCAAGGCAACGATCACGTCTTCGGGGCTTGGTGATCCGCCCACATGGCCAAGATTGCGCGCTTGTCTCGCGCCATATACGCCGGTGAGGACCGGATCCGTACTCAGATAGAGCGCCACCACCGGGCATCCCGTTGCAGCAGCCAGATGGGTAAGCCCGGTGTCCACGCCGACCACCATCGCACTCGCAGCCAGCAACTCCTTGACGCTGCCAATCGAAAGTCTCTCGGGCACCTTGGCCCTGTCCAGTTGAGCGGCAATGGCCACGCTGCGTTCACGTTCCTGTTCGCTGCCCCAGGGCAGCACGCAATCGATTCCCATGACCTGCAAGCGCTTTCCCAATGCTACCCAATGCTCCAGTGGCCAAAGTTTGTCACCACGGCTCGATCCGTGAAGCAATACGCAATACCTGGGTGCCGATTCCCGTACCGGATTGTCAGCCCGAGACAAACCATAGTCCGCGGGTAGCTCGATACGATAACCCAGCGCCGCCGCCGCAAGCAGGCGGTTTCGCACGACGGCGTGCTGACCTCGGGCGATATGGTGCTTCATGTCATAAAAGCGGGCTGCCAGCGGCTCTCGGGCCGAGTCGGCGTCGAACCCATGTAAACGCCCTCTGGCGGCGCGCGCAATCAGGGCACTTTTCAGAAGGCCCTGTGTGTCGATGATGGCGTCGTAGCGTTCTGCCTGCGACAGGCGCCGGAATTCGGCCATCTCCTGCCACGTCTTGCGTCCCAGCACTGTCTTTCTCCAGCGCCTCACCGCGACGGGTATCACGCGGCGTACCGCGGGGTGCATGCGGGCAAGCGGCGCAAATGGCTCCTCGACGACCCAATCGATCGCCGCGTCCGGAAAGTGGCGCCGCACATCACTTGCAACAGGGAGGTTGTGAACGACATCTCCCAACGAAGACGTCTTGACGAGGAGGACGCGTAACATGTGAACGCCGGGTCGTGAGGATGTTTCAATTCGAGAAGATGCTTGGCGGATACGGGTCCTGCCTGAGAACCGCGTCCCGCATCCGGTTTTGGATCGACCGCGTTTGCCAACCGATCTGCCCGCCGCCGGTCAGGCGCTCTGCCCCAGCTTGGCATTGGAAACACCCAATGGCCTGATAGAATTCACTTCCTAACTTGTTGATTATACGTTTTTCTCCGAAGCACCATGACGGAACGGGGCCGAAATGCCTCTGTTGCCCCCAAAACTTCAGAAAGCTTCGGCCACCATGACCTGGATTCTGTTGTGGCCTTAAATTTTCATCAAAAGGCGAGCCCGGAAGTGCCGCTATCCGCAGTCATCATTACCAAGAACGCCAGTTCGCAATTGGCCAAGTGCCTTGAAAGTGTCTCCTTCTGCGACGAGGTGCTGGTCGTGGACAGCGGCTCCAGCGACGACACCATCATGCTGGCCCGCAATGCGCACGCCACCGTCGTCGAACAAGCCTGGCTCGGCTATGGGCCCCAGAAGCGATTCGCGGTCGCCAGGGCAACCAACGACTGGGTCTTGTGCATCGACGCCGATGAAAGGATCTCCGAGCCCCTGCGCGACAACATCCTTGCCGAGCTTCGCGCACCGGTCGGGCGCGTGTATGCCATTTCGAGGTGCAACCGGTTTCTCGGTCGGTGGTTACGGCACGGTGAGGGCTATCCGGACTGGTGCATTCGCCTGTTCAATCGCAAAGACGCTCACTGGAGCGAAGACCTGGTGCACGAAAAAGTCCTGACGCATGCCCCGGTAGCCCGCCTCGCGGGCGACTTGCTGCACGAATCGGCAGAGTCACTCGAGTCGTACCTGGAAAAGCAAAATCGATATACGAGCCTTCAGGCGGAGGGCCTCCATGCACGGGGAAAGACCGCCTCGGTGCTGCAACTCCTTGGCTCGCCGCTGGCACGCTTCTTCAAATTCTATTTTCTCCGGCTGGGATTCCTGGACGGAGTGCCTGGGCTCATACATGTTTGCATCGGCTGCATGAACAGCTTCAACAAATACGCCAAGCTGATGGCGCTGACTAGGGCTGAGGGACTATGAGCATTCTCGTTACCGGAGGAGCCGGCTTTATCGGATCCAATTTCGTGATGGACTGGCTGGCACAGTCGCCCGAGACCATCGTCAATCTCGACAAGCTGACTTATGCCGGGAACCTTGCGAACCTTGCCTCTCTGGGCAAGAAGGCGAGCCATGTTTTTATCCGCGGCGACATCGGTGATCGGGACAGGGTTCGTTCGCTGCTCGCGCGCCATCGCCCGCGCGCCATCGTCAATTTCGCAGCAGAGAGCCATGTCGATCGCTCCATCCACGGGCCGTCAGAATTCATACAGACCAATGTGGTCGGAACATTCTCGCTCGTGGATGAAACACGCATTTGGTGGCAGGCGTTGCCAGCAGCCGAGCGCGACGCGTTCCGCTTTCTGCATGTGTCCACCGACGAAGTGTATGGCTCGCTCGGTCCGTCGGACGCTGCTTTCTCGGAGACAACGGCCTATGCGCCGAACAGCCCGTATTCTGCGTCAAAGGCAGGGTCTGACCACCTGGTGCGGGCGTATCACCACACCTACGGGCTGCCGGTGCTCACCACCAATTGCTCCAACAACTACGGCCCCTACCAATTCCCGGAAAAATTGATCCCGCTGGTGATCCTGAACGCAACGCGTGGCAAGCCCTTGCCAGTGTATGGCGATGGCAAGAACGTGCGGGATTGGCTGTACGTTGGCGACCACTGCAGCGCCATTCGTGACGTACTCGCGAAGGGCCGTCCGGGCGAGGTGTACAACATCGGCGGGCAAAGCGAGCGCGCCAACATTGACGTGGTCCGCAGCATCTGCGGCTTGCTCGACCGGCTCCAGCCGCGCAAAGGCGGCTCACATGCCGATCTCATCACCTTCGTCAAGGACCGTCCCGGGCACGACAGGCGCTATGCCATCAATGCAGACAAAATTGCCAGCGAGATCGGCTGGACACCCGATGAAAGCTTCGAGAGTGGCCTCGAGAAAACGGTGAAGTGGTATCTGGACAATACGGCCTGGATTGCAGGCATCGAATCTGGCGCATACAAGCAATGGCTGGATACCAACTATGGGTCTCGCGACCAATGAAGGAGCGGCAGTGAAAGGCATCATCCTCGCAGGCGGCTCCGGCACGCGCCTCTACCCCGTCACCCAGGTCGTGTCCAAGCAGCTGCTGCCGATCTACGACAAGCCGATGATCTATTACCCGCTGAGCACCTTGATGCTGGCAGGCATCCGGGACATTCTGATCATTTCCACACCACAGGACACGCCCCGCTTCGAACAACTGCTGAATAATGGTCATGCTTGGGGCCTGAATATTTCCTATGCAGTACAGCCCGCACCCGAAGGCATTGCCCAGGCATTCATCATTGGCGAATCGTTCATCGGCCAGGATCGCTGTGCCCTGGTGCTGGGAGACAACATCTTTCACGGGCACAACCTGGCCGACGACCTGTTGCGGGCTGCGGCCAAGAACACCGGCGCCACGGTATTCGCCTATCCGGTGAACGACCC
>CANJXQ010000016.1 GCA_947478805.1 Betaproteobacteria bacterium
CCGGGTTGTTCAACGCCGCCGAGGCGGAGGCGCGCTACAAGGCCGTGGCCGGCCTGCACGCGCTCGGCCGTATCGGCACGGGCCTCGAGATTGCCGAGGCCATCGAGTTCCTGGTCCGCGCCGAGTGGGTGACAGGCGTCGGCCTCGAGGTCGACGGCGGCATTGGGCTGGGTGTGTCTAACTTCTAGCCGCTGCGGTTCCTGTTGGTCAGCGGTCCGGCTGCGCTGAACCTCAACGTGCACTTCCACATACTGTTCCTGGACGGATTGATCGCGCGAGACATCGAGAACGCCTGGCCGGAAACGCTAATACCGCGCGCTACTGAAGACGGGGGGGACGTCGGGTTGTGGGTTGCGCCCTGAGTCCGCGCATGGACGACCGGCCGAACTACCTGCCCAATCCGACGCGATTTCCGCTCCGAAACGGCAGTTGTAAACGAGTCGAAGCTCTTCTAAGGCTTGTCTGAATTGCTCATCTCGCGAATAGATTTCCATGTGCCGTCTGGTTGTCGTTGTAGAAGTGTGAAAAACCGGCCACCGTCGACGATGCGATCGCCGCCGCCCTTCGGCATAAGTGTCACTTCGTAAGTGCCGCGACTGAACCCGTAATCGCCAAAAAGCTTAGTCTCCACGGCGACGCCATGAAGCTGAATGGTGTATGCCGCAAATTGATCGGCATACGCCTTCAGGATGGCTGCGCGCCCCACTTCGTCCGGTTGCTGCGATGCCATCAGTACCGCGTCGTCGGTGAACAATGCGGCAACTGCCTCCGCCTCCCCGGCGTTGAACGCGGCCTCCAATGCTCGAACCATGCTATTCCCCACGTCGGTGGCGCTTTCCGCAGTGCTGGAATCTCTGCCAGGCCCCGACATGCACCCGCCGATCAATGCAACAAGAACAATCCACGTAGCGCGGTACTTTCTGACCATTGAGAGCACTCCTATCGCCTTCGACTGGGATTCGGCAGGAGTCGGGGTCGCAAGCCGTACCGGCCCGGCGCACCAAATCCACCCACCGCTTTTGGATTAGGTATCGCCCGGGACTCTAAGTTACGCAATCACTACATCGATGTCCGAAAACGGCATGGGGTCACTGATTAGGACGGGAGGAAATTGCCGCAAGCGGCTACGGGCGCTTGGCCAACCTTCGTAGCATCGGGGCCAACCTTCCAGAAAGATGGCGACTGCTTATGCCCCGCTCGAAACCAATTAGGCTCTTGCTTGTTCTTGCAGCGACCGTACTCGTGTCCTCGGGGTGCCAGAGTCGCGAAGCAGAAACTACGTCGTTGCCGGCGGCTCCACACTCGAACTCCGAGTGGCGCCTTATTGGCAATAACGGCTATGAGCAGCATTTTAGCCCTCTAACGAAGATCAGCGATGCCAACGCTGGGCAACTGAAGCTTAAGTGGTATGCCGACATGCCAGTGCGCGACGGTCTCGTCGGCGTACCACTAGTGGCGGATGGCGTCGTCTACCAAAGTGGACCACTTGGCCTTGTATTCGCAAACGATTTGCGGACCGGCAAGCTGCTGTGGTCGTTCGACTCAGGGATCAAGTTCCCATTGGGCGTGATCCCCGCGTGGGGTTCGCGCCTGAGTCGGGGCCTCGCGATTCTTGATGACAAGGTCTTTCGCGCGACGGGTGACTGCAGGCTGATCGCGATTGATCGCACGAGCGGAAAGAAGGTGTGGGAGGCGCAATCCTGCAATCCGGATGAGTATCGTACGATAACCGGGGCACCACGCGTCGGTGACGGTAAGGTGTTCATCGGTAATGCCAATGCTGACAGCGGCGTCGGTCGCGGCTTCGTCGATGCCTATGACGCGAACACAGGCAAGCGTCTATGGCGCTTCTACACCATTCCTGGCGATCCGTCCCAAGGGTTCGAGGACAAGGCCATGGAAATGGCCTCTAAGACCTGGGGGAAAGAGTACTGGAAGAAAGGCGGCGGCGGCAGTGTCTGGGAAGGAATTACGTATGACCCTCGGACGGACCTTGTGATCATTGGCACGGACGGCTCGATTCCCCCGTCTCCGTTGGACCGCGGTGAAGGGGCCGGCGACGAGTTGTTCACGAATGCGATCGTCGCGCTCAAGGCAGATACTGGAGAGTACGTATGGCACTACTCGACCACGCCCGGCGATGGTTGGAACTATGCCGCGGCAATGCCCGTTATTCTTGCGGATCTAAAGATCGACGGCCAGGCCAGGCCGACAGTTCTGTCGGCGCCAAAAAATGGGTTCTTCTACGTGTTGGACGCGCGGTCTGGAAAGTTGTTGAACCAGCCAAAGCCGATCGCTCGCGTAAACTGGGCGTCGCACGTCGACATGGCCACAGGCCGACCGGTGAAACTGCCGGATGCTGAGTGGTGGAACAAAGGCCCCGAAGGCGTCGTCGTGTTTCCCTACACGATGGGTGCGCACAATTGGATGCCCATGTCGTTCAGTCCGAATACTGGGCTGGTCTACATTCCGGTGAGCGAGGCCGGCTCGAGGATATCGACCGATCCGAAGTTCATGATCGGCCGTGTCGACGTCGACATCTATCACTCGAAAACACATGGGGGCCCATTCAAAGGCAAGTTGGTAGCGTGGGATCCGATTAAGCAGGAGCCACGCTGGCAGCATGATCTCGGCGCCCCATATCAGGGCGGAACTCTAGCGACCGCCGGCAATGTTGTGTTTCAAGGAACGACAGAGGGACAGTTCCGTGCGTATAGCGCGGACCGAGGCGAACCGTTGTGGTCGTTCGATACGGGTAGCGCCATCCTGGGAGGGGCGAGTACCGTCGAGGTCGACGGCGAGCAAATCGTGCTCGTCGCAGCCGGCTCAGGGACGACCGCATCGGTCGGCTTCATGCAGCAGTACAGCGGTGGGGCAGGCGGGCCGCCGCGTTTGTTCGCCTTTTCTCTGCAAGGCAAAGCGACTATGCCACCGTTGCAGCCGCCACCCGGAGCTATGCCTGAACCGCCCGCACCGCGACCGGTTGCGGCGCTGGCGCTGAAGGGCAAGGCGGTGTGGGACGCGACAGGCTGTGAGTTGTGCCATGGATTCAAGGTCATTGGTGGGCCCGGCTCGGTTCCGGACCTGCGCCGCATTGGCGCGGCGCGTCTAGGCCTCTTTCCGCAGATAATACGCGGTGGCTTGCTCACCCCCCTCGGTATGCCAGATTACCGAGAGATGGTATCGGAAGACGACTTGCCTGCACTAAGGGCATATGTACTCGAGCAGGCTTGGCTCGAATATGATTCGCAAAAGCGCTCTAAGGATGCGGACTGAAGTGTCCTCGGCGAAGCAGGTTGCTGTTATAGGGCTCGGTAACATGGGCTCTGCGCTAGCAGATGCACTCCTGCGCGAGGGGCACGAAGTAGTGGTGTGGAACCGCACGGCGTCGCGTGCGAATGTGCTCGTCGCCAAAGGTGCAGTGCTGGCGAAGTCGCCTGCGGACGCGATTCTCGCAGCGCCCGTGGTGATCATGTGCGTGACCGACCTCGCGGCGTCCATGGCCGTGTTCGAAACACCCGGCGTGGCCGAATCAATCGCCGGCAGGACCGTCGTGCAGCTGACGAGTACTTTGCCAGACGATGCCGTTGCACAATTTGATTGGGTGCACCGTCACGGAGCACGCTTTATCGCCGGCGGTATCATGGCGTTCCCAAGAGACATCGGCAGACCCAACACATCATTTCTATACTCTGGGGACGAAGCGGCCTTCCATGAGCATCGTGACGTGCTGCTGGTGATGGGCGGAGATCTGAAATTCCTAGGCGGCAATCCCGGGATTGCGCTAGCGGTCTACATCACGTCTGGCCTGTACATGCTCGGCTCGCTCGCCATGTTCCTGGAGACGGCGGCGGTCGCCGCGTTTTTCGGGATTCCAATTGAGAAATACTGTGACTTTGCACTCGCAACTAATCAGGTATTACATGACCGGGTGCGTGAGAGCGCTAAGCGAATCGCCGAATATAGATTCGATGGCGATGAGGCGACGATCGACATGGTTGTCCCGACGCTGGAGGAGCACTGCAGGCGAATCTCGCTCGCCGGCATCGAGCCGCGCATGACTACCGCGTTCGTGGGGCATTTGCAGGCGGCCGCTCGCGAGGGTAGGGGTCATTGCGACATTGCTGCTCTAGTAGAGCGTGCTCACCACCAAGCGGCGAACCTGGGCATGCGGTCGTGATGGCCGCTCAGGTGGAGGCGCAGTTGCGCGCGGTGCTCGATGATGTTGAATCGGCATACGCCCGAGGTGCGCCACCGGCTGAAATTATGCCGATGTGGTACGACCTTTCAGACGTTGTCGTTGTCGGTGAAGGTGATACCTGTGCGAGCCGTGGGTTCCCGGCGGTACTTTCCCAGGCTGAACATAAGAGTGCTTTGATCGGAAACCGCCCGCAGGTTTCGTTCAAGATTGACAGCCCAATCGTCGTTGCTCATGGTCTGGCTGTCGCGATGATAGACTGTGATGCGGTCCCAGACTATCCAGAAGCGGGTCGAATGAGAATGCGACTGCTGACTGCGTGGTGTCGCCGTCCCGATGGCTGGCGCATTGTCCGTGAAATGTACTCCGAGGGCTCGCTTTGACGAAGGTTGCGCAATGCTTACCACGTTCCTCGGACCCGTCGGATCAGGAGTTGGCGGCTCGCCTGAATGCATGGTCCGAGGGCACCTCCGGCGATTTCCAGAAGTCGCTTGCGCCCGCGCTGATAGAACTCGGATGCTGGGTCTGTGTCGCCATTCTGTTGGCCGGTGCGACAGTCGTCTGGCTTGTCTAACGCAGTGGCTGACCCGCAAACACATCAGGTAGACGCTGCCTCTGCCGAGCGCGCTCCGACGCTCGACGCCGAACGAATTTTTCCTTCATTTGGCAGCTTCTTCTACACGCTCATGGCGCTGGCCGCGGCGATCTGGGTAGTCCTCGTCGGCAGCGCGATCCCTGCCGTTGGGGATACGAAGCTGGGCATCATTGGATTCGCTTGCGGCACGGTGATTGGAACTGCACTTGTCGTCTGCAGCGTGGCCCTGCCGGCGTTCAGGTATGGAATCGATTCAATCGATATCAGCAAAGCGTCGCTCGGCATCCGTGGTTCGGGCATCGCCTTGGTGGGACTGATCGTCATGGGCATCGGTTGGGCCGGAGTTGCGCTCGCGTTGGTCGCGCGCGGTTCGGCGACGCTTTTTGCGAACATGGGAGGAGATCACGGCGATGTCGACGAAAGGCTCGTCGTGGCCATCGCTCTGCTGCTGATACCTTTGTTTTATCTGCTGGTCCGGCACGGCCTGGATGCTATCCGGCGCGTGAACCAGCTTGCCGGCCCGGCCCTACTGATACTTGCCTGCGTTAGTCTGGCGTTGCTCTGGCGTCGGTATGGCTCCGACAATCTGATGCAGCAAAACGTGCCAGCAGACCAGGCCCTCACAACAGATCGTCTCAAGGCATTTGCTTACGCCATGGAATTCGGCGTGACGATGGCTTTGTCGTGGTGGCCCTACATGGGCGGGTTATATCGTTTCCTGCGATATCGTCGTCATGCTGTTGGGCCGGCCATCCTTGGAGGTTCGCTGATCGGAACTACTCTGAGCGCCTCGGTGGCCGCGCTCGCAACCGTGCATCTTGGCTCACCGGACCCTGTCGTATGGCTGGTCGCACTGACCGGGCCGGCGATCGGTCCCGTGCTCGTGGGCATCGTGCTGTTGCTCAGCATCCCGGCGATCTGCCTACTGCTGTACTTCGTCGCTTCCGCGGCGCAACAGTTGCGGTCGCTCGCCAGGACGCCATGGAATGCGCGGGTAATCGTCGCGCTTGCGCCGCTTGCGCTTGTGGGTTTCAACACATCCTGGACTCTCGCGCACGTCGTGACCGTCGCGACCTTCGGAAGTCTTGTCTTCATAAGCATCTGCGGCATAGTGCTGGCGGACTTCTGGGTGTTGCGGCGCGGGCGTATCGACCTGCCGCACATTTTCGTTGACGGTGTTGAGGGGCACTACTGGTACAAGGTTGGCGTTAACTGGGCAGCCATGCTGACGATCGCGGCGGGTTGCGCGGCCTATCTGTATCTCTACGATCCAATCTCGCTGTCGGCGCGCACTGCATTTCGATACGCCGGTGCGGCGTTGCCCGTCATGACTGGTAGCGCGCTGCTCTATCTCCTGCTCATGAAACTTGCACCGAAGTCACGTGATGTCGAGAGGCAAGGGCAGGCGTCACCAGAAGGAGCGATTGTAAGGGTTGGGCTTTAGGTCTATCTGCCTTGCCGCTACCGGATACGGTCCGCAACGGCGCTGACCGAGACTTCCAGGGTAGCCGCGGAAGCACTTCCCCAATTGCCGGACCACCATGATCTCAAAAGTTGTGACGGAGCGACGACATCCACGGGCGCTAGGCAGGATGCTCGTGGGCGACATCCTCAAATCGAGCGCCTTGCGCGCTCCGATGCAAGAGGCGATCTACTGTGTCGGTACCGGGCGTCGCATTAGTTATCGACAGTTGAATGAACGCTGCAACCGACTTGCTAATGGCCTGCTGGCGCTCGGCCTGCCACGCGGCACCGTCGTTGCCTTTTTGTGTTCCAACCGCGCTGAAATCCTCGAGATCTATTTCGCTGTGGCCAAGGCGGGTCTCGTTGGGCTGCCGCTCAACTATCGGTTAGCGCCCAAGGAAGTCGAAACGTTGATCGTTTCGATGGACGCGGAGGTGCTCATTTGCGCCTCGCGTTTCGAGGCGACCAATCAGCATCTTCGCGAGACGTCCGTCAATCTGAAGCATACGATCTGGATAGGTGATTCGCCCCCTGCCGGGTCGCTTCAGTATGAGCAGCTTCTCGAAGTGGCGTCGGCTGCGGAGCCTGACGTCGAGGTGAACGAAGAAGACCCCTACTACTTCAACCTGACGTCCGGAACGACTGGGCTGCCGAAAGCGTACACGATCACCCAGTACAACAGCGTCACACTCGAGTCATCCATGGTCGGTCTCGACCTACGCGCCGACGACGTTTTCCTGACACTGTTTCCCGCGTTTGGCCGTTCCGGGTTCGGATTGTCCTTGCTGGCTGTACTGATGTGCGCTCGCAACGTACTCATGGATTTCGATCCCGAGAAGACACTCGAGGTCATTCGAGTGGAGCGCGCGACCTTTACGAGCATCGTCTCGACGATGGCAACACTGCTGCTGCGGCAACCGCAACTTCAGGCAGAAAATACGAAGTCGCTCCGGGCAATCCTGTTCACGGGCTCGATGCTGCCCCCCGCAGTTGTCGAGCAGGTCAGGCGGCGCATGTGCCCTAACATTTACGAAGGTTATGGCCTGCAGGAGACCGGCTTTCTAACGGTCAGCACCCCAACCGATCGAGTAGCGCGACCGGAGTCCGTCGGCCGTCCGGTTCTGTTCGCCGACTTACGCTTCGTCGATGCGGACGGGCACGATGTTCCCACAGGAGAGATCGGCGAGATCATCGGCCGATCGCCGAACACCATCACCGGCTACCTCAACAATCCGGAGAAGAATGCGGAAGCGTTTCGCGACGGATGGTTCCACAGTGGAGACCTTGGAAAACTGGACGCCGACGGCTACGTCTTTATCTGTGGACGGGTCAAGGATATGATCGTCTCCGGCGGACAGAATGTGTACGCCTCAGAAGTGGAAACGGCACTACTCACGCTGGATGGAGTGGAGGAGTGCGCAGTGTTCGGTCTGCCAGACGACACGTGGGGGGAGGCTGTCTCGGCAGTTCTCGTGAGCTCGAATAAGGCGTTTTCGCCCGACGAAGTTCAGGACCGTTGCCGGGACTTGCTTGCCGGTTTCAAGTTGCCGCGGAAGGTTTTTTGCCAGACCGATGCGCTCCCAAGAACACCGACCGGCAAGGTACAGAAATTCCTGCTTGTCGAACGTTATTCGCGGATTGTCTAGCCTAAGGACCCCGGATTATGAGTCGAACAATCAGTGAGCTTTTTGACCTTCGAGGCCGGACCGCGCTCGTCACCGGAGGATCGCGCGGGCTAGGTCTGCAAGCAGCGGAGGCATTGGCCGAGGCGGGGGCACGTGTCTGCCTGACCTCACGCAAGGCAGCAGACCTTGAGGCAGCCACTGCAATGCTGACGGAGCGCGGGCTGGCGGCCGAATGGATAGCGGCGGATGCTTCGGATGTGGAGCAGATTCAGCGTATGGCAAGCACAGCCATCGAGCGGATGGGCACAATCGACATTCTCGTAAACAATGCCGGTGCCACCTGGGGTGCGCCGGCGGAAGACTATCCGATCTCTGCGTGGGACAAGGTCATGAACCTGAATGTGCGCAGTGCTTTCATCCTCAGCCAGTACGTTGCGAAGCACTGCATGATCGCTCGTCGCCGCGGAAGGATCTTGATGACGGCTTCTGCGGCCGGATTTGGTGGCAACCCGCCGGGGATGGAAACAGTGGCATACAACACGAGCAAGGCAGCATTGATCAATCTTACTCGCGCACTAGCCGGCGAATGGGGCGAGTACGGCATCACGGTGAATGCGTTGGCGCCCGGATTCTTCCCGACTAAGATGACTCGCGGCACCCTCGAGTCAGTAGACCTGCAAGGATTTATCTCGAAGGTGCCCCTGCGCCGGATCGGTGATGATGAAGATTTGAAGGGCTCGGTCGTGCTGCTCGCCTCCGACGCCGGCAAGCACATCACCGGAGAAACCATCGCTATCGATGGTGGGTTCCTGGCGATTCGCGCATGAAGCTGGCGCAGCTTGGGCCACTTCTCGATCCGGAGATGCGCGAGAGCACGATGGCTGTCGCGGAGATGATCGCTGAGATGCCGGCACTCTCGGATGCGACGCTCGCGGACTATCGCGACGCAATGGCGCAGTGGGCTCGGCCTGCGACCGACACGATTCCGGTGGCCCGACACCTCATCATGGGTTCTGACGGTCGGGACCTAGTCGTATACGTGGTCAATGCACGCGCTGGCACTACCCGACCTGCGGTGCTGCACATGCACGGGGGCGGCTTTGTCAGCGGAGCGGCGAGTTTCGAGGTGGCCAACCTTCAGGACCTCGCTGCTGCCCTCGACTGTGTTTGTGTGACCGTGGATTATCGACTCGCGCCGGAGACAGATTGGCGTGGCTCTGTAGCCGACAATTACGCCGGTTTGCGTTGGTTGTACGAAAACGCCGCGGAACTCGGCGCGGATCCGACCCGGATTGCGGTGATGGGGGAGAGCGCTGGGGGCGGACACGCGGCGCTGCTCGCGATTGAGGCTCGCAATCGCGCCGAGATACGGCTCGTGCTGCAGCTACTGGTCTATCCGATGCTGGACGATCGAACGGGCAGCTCGCGGCGACTGAAAGCAGGTATCGGCACGTTGATGTGGTCGCCCGAGTCGAATTGCTATGGTTGGCGGGCCTTCCTTGGGGTCGAGCCCGGTGGGAGCGAAGCGCCAAAGGCGGCGATTCCTGCCCGCATAAAGGACTTATCCGGCTTGGCGCCCGCATTCATAGGCGTCGGTGCGCTGGACCTGTTCGCCGAGGAAGACGCTGAATACGCGCAGCGCTTGAACAGAGCCGGGGTTGCCGCCGAACTGCATGTCGTAGCGGGCGGTGTGCATGGCTTCGACGTTATTTCCCCAGAGGCCTCGACAGTGAAGCAGTTCATTGCGTTGAAGTTGAACGCGCTGCGTCGTGCCTTCGGCATACCGCCGGACTGAAGCCGTCCGTCCGGATGGGAACGCCCACGGCATTATTGTGCGGTAAACCCGCCATCCACCATAATTTCGGTTCCGGTGATGAGACTTGATTCATCAGAGGCGAGGAATACCGCGACGGCAGCGACCTGCGCCGGCCTGCCGATCCCCAACGGTTGCAGTGCGAGGCACGCGTCCTCGAATTGCTTGCGCCCTCCCATTGTCTGTTCAAACGTCGCATTCATGGGGGTGTCAATTATCCCAGGGCAGATGACGTTGGCCCGGATCCTCTGAGCCGCGCACTCCAGCGCCACGGTCTTGGTCAGCATCAATACTCCGCCCTTGGCTGCGCAGTAATGACCGTACCCTGCCGAGGCGACAACGCTGTTAACCGATCCAATGTTGATTATCGAGCCGCCGCCAGCGCGCCTCAACGCCGGGATCGAATATCTGCAGCCGAAGAATGTTCCCTTGAGATTCACGTCGATTACACGGTCCCATTCTTGCTCTGACATCTCCTCGATTGGGGCGGTCGTAAGTACGCCGGCGTTGTTGCACATAATATCGAGGCGGTCGAACCTATGCTCCGTGAATGCCACAAGTGCCTCGACATCGGTCCCGATCGATGCATCGGCCATGAATCGCTCGATCGATCCGTTTGGGGCCATCGCCTGGGTTTCGATTAATCCATTCTCGTTGTGAGCCGTCGCAATGACGACACGCGCGCCCTCGTTTGCGAACGAGAGTGCCATGGCCCGTCCAATTCCGCTCGCGCCGCCGGTGACGATGGCCACTTTTCCGGTGAGACGGCCCTTTGCTATCACTTGTGACATTGTACCGCCCATGGAGTCATCGCTGGCAGAGTGGTCCGGGCGAAAGAGCCACAGGGCGCTCCGAGCGTCTGGCCCCATCCACGCGGACAAAATCATGTACGTATGGGTTCCGTGTTTAGATCCGATTTCGGCATCCGCCCAGGACCCGATTGCGCGCGACGTGTTGCCACTTCCGGCTACGTCGCGTCGGCAATATGCTCGAGCATTTACGATGCTTTCAATTAGGCGCCAGGCGCAATGTGAGCAGTTTTTGCGGAATTGGTGAACAACTTAAATTTGCGCGTGAGGGGTAACCAGACGTGATCCGGATCTTGAATCGGGCGCCGCAGGCGCTTATGTTTCTGCTCTTCGCAGCGTTGCCCTGCTATGCGTTAGGCTGGGGTACTCCTTCATCCGATTCCGTGCCACTGAGCGAATGGCCAGTCGTAGGGCGCACCGGCGACAACCATCACTTCAGTCCACTGCGGCAAGTCAACGACAAGAACGTGAAACGCCTCGGTCTGGCCTGGTATGCGGACATCCCCTCGAAGCCGGGCCTGGTGGGAACGCCTATCGTCGTCGATGGAGTCGTTTACCAAAGTGCGCAGCGCTCAGTGGTCTTTGCAAACGACGTTCGCACCGGACGCTTGCTCTGGAAATTCGATCCAAAGCTACAGTTCAAAGGCGAAATGATCCC
The DNA here is from genome assembly GCA_947478805.1 of Betaproteobacteria bacterium. Classification (GTDB taxonomy): domain Bacteria; phylum Pseudomonadota; class Gammaproteobacteria; order Burkholderiales; family SG8-39; genus CAIYPG01. The sequence goes on from CANJXQ010000016.1 coordinate 11,163, forward strand.
GACAATGGGCTCTCATGTGAATCGCGGCGTTGGAGTCTGGAAGGACAAGGTCTACGTCGGCACCGGCGACTGCCGCCTAATCGCGATTAACCGTGCCACCGGAAAGCTCGCATGGGACGCTGACGTCTGCGTTGGGGACTCGAGACTCGCGATCACGGGCGCGCCACGGGTAGCTGCAGGAAAAGTGTTCATCGGTCCCGCCAATCTTGACGATGGCTCGCGCCGTGGATTCCTTGATGCATACGATGCAGAGACAGGCAAGCGACTGTGGCGCTTTTACACCGTCCCCGGCGACCCCTCTAAGGGGTTCGAGAACAAGGCCATGGAGATGGCTTCCAAGACCTGGGGGAAGGAATACTGGAAGCGGGCCGGCAGCGGCTCGGTGATCGAAGGGATCACTTACGACCCTGTCCTGAGACTCGTCTACTTCGGTACGACGTCTGCTAGTCCTGACTTGCCGCAGGACCGTGGCGAAGGCCGCAATGGTGAGTTGTTCACGGCTTCGATCGTCGCCGTGGATGCTGATACCGGCGAGTACCGTTGGCATTATCAGCAGACGCCGAACAACGGCTGGAACTACGACTCATATCAGCCGATCACAATCGCAACGCTGCCAATCGGCGGAAAGCAGCGCCGTGTTCTTATGCATGCGCCCAAGAATGGATTCTTCTATGTGCTCGATGCAGCCACCGGCAAGCTGCTGGCAGCGGACAAGTATGGCGTGCGTGTGAACTGGGCCTCAAGCGTCGACGTCAAGACCGGGCGCCCGCGCGAGATGAGTGAGTCCCAGTATTGGGTGACAGGGCAGTCGATGTCTTTCCCTAGCTCTTACGGCGCACACAATTGGATGCCGATGGCATTCAGTCCGCTGACGGGTTTGGTCTACATCCCTGCAGTCGACATGGGAGAGGCTCTGACCTATGCGCCCGCCCTGAAGGGAAAGGGGGTCGGGTTCGCGCTGGTCGACTCGAGCGTCGAACGCGAGATGGATCTCAAGGATGCGAAGGCACCATTGATCGCGTGGGATCCCATTAAGCGCAAGGTCCGCTGGAAAATTGACGAGCCACTGCCAGCCGGCGGCGGCACGCTTGCGACAGCTGGCAACTTAGTGTTCTACGGGCGCGGCGACGGTTTGCTGCGAGCGTTCGCGGCCGACACCGGTAAGGTTCTCTGGTCTGTTCAACTAGACGGCGCGGTAAGGGCTGCGCCAATCACGGTTGAAGTCGACGGCGAGCAAGTTTTGCTAATCTCGTCAGGCAGCGACGGTAGCAGTGGCGGCGGAGTGGCGTTGGGCGACGTCAATACCACCGAGGCAACACGGCATGCGCCTGCGAGGCTGCTGGCGTTCAAGATCGGCGGCACGGCGAAGCTGCCTGCGACCGACCTCAGCAGTGTGTTTCTTGAGCCTGCACGGCCGCGTCCGGATGCAGAAAGTGCAAGGCTCGGTCGCGCAAACATGATCTCTTATGCATGCGAGTATTGTCATGGCGGCCCGAACCTGCAGGCGACCATGAATAACATCCCGGATCTGCGCATGGCCAACGCCGCGACGCATGCGGCACTGGACAAGATCGTCATTGGCGGGGCGTATGAAATAAAAGGCATGCCGCGTTTTCCTGATATGCCGCTAGAAGACCTCGAGCGCATCCGTGCGTACATCCTTGACCGCGCTTGGGCGGCATACGATGCACAGCAGGCGGCTAAGACTGCACCTGGAAAGAATCGGTTGAATGGCACGGCGCCATGAACATGGTGCCGTGACTTAAGTTGCGCAGAGGGTACTCACATCCGGGCGCGAACGTTACGGGAGGCTTCGTCTGCATCTCGCCGCTGTGCCGGTCCGAGGCCTTGCCGCTATCGGATACATGGCGTGAGCATCCTACGGCAAGTTTAGCGTAGACGCCGTCCCAGGCAAGTGAAACAGGGTATCGCAACAATGACAATTATCGCGACCAAGACCGACCAGAAGGAAATCAGTGCCAACGTCGTAGCGATTCTTCGCGCGGCTACGGCCGTCGGAGCGCTTATGGTAACCGTCGGCATGGCACAGGCGCAAACCGCGCTTGAAGAGGTCATCGTGACAGCTCAAAGGCGTGAGCAGAATCTTCAGGAAGTCGGCGTGTCTGTGACCGCTTTGAGTGCGGAACGAATTCGCGATCTCGGAATCACGAACTCGACTGATATTGGCAGGGTCGCGCCAGGTGTTGTCTTTACGGCAACAACGGCAGGCACGGCGTCTGCGATGAGCATGCGGGGTATATCGCAATCAGATTTCTCGGCGATGCAGGAAGCGCCGAACTCGATCTACTACGATGATGTATACCTGAGCGCCAGCGGCGCCGCGAGCTTCAGTACCTTCGATCTCGAGCGGATCGAAGTGCTGCGCGGTCCGCAAGGCACGTTGTTCGGTCGTAACGCGACCGGAGGGCTCGCGCGATTCGTTACGGCCAAGCCGACATCGACATTCGAAGGGTACGCTGAAGTTGGGGTCGGTGCGTTTAACGGCTATTGGGTCGAGGGGGCTGTAAGCGCGCCCCTCTCCGACCGATTGCGCAGTCGTCTAGCTGTAAAACAGGAGCAGGCAGACGGTTGGTGGGAAAATCGCGCGCCTGGCGGCAAAGACACGATGGAGACGAACGCCCTCGGCGTACGCGGCCAATTCGAGTTTGATGTGACTGAAAATCTGCTTGCGCGGCTTTCGATCGGCTATAGCAAACAACCCAGGCACCGCGCGGGAACCTATAAATCGAGGAACTTCTATCTCGACGGCACCGGTGTCCCTACGCCACAGCAGGAAAATCTTGACGCTTGGGGCACAGGCCCTGGGAACAACCTCTTTGGCTATCGCGATCCATATGCGGACGGTCAGACAAGTGCTTTTGAAAACCGAGGGTTCTTGGAGTCGGACAGCAGCTCCCCGACGCTGATGCTGCAGTGGAAACTTGGCTCAACGACCCTTACGTCCGTCACGAACTACACCGAGTTCTCATCGAATTACGCTGAGGAAATTGACGGCTCACCGATCGATTTCGCGGCTGCGACAGCCCGTCAGTCGTTGCGCCAGTGGTCTCAGGAGATTCGTGGTGCCGGCTCGATCGGATCGCATGAGTGGACCGCGGGCGTTTATTACCTCGATATTGAGATGTCTACGTTCGGCGACTTCTTTTTTCCGATGCTCGCAGGATCAGACTTTGCGTACGACAACTACCAGACCATGAATCAGCAGACCAGTTCATTGGCGACATTCGGTCAGGTTGAATGGCAACTCGGTGATCGACTCACCTTGATCACTGGTATCCGGTACACCTACGACAATAAGACATTCGATTCGCAGGTCTATTTCCGGGAGTTGGGGAACGGATATTCCGGTGGGGCGGGTACTAGTGTCTTTCCGCCGCCGGGACTGCTCGTATATGACTTCCAGAAAGCAACTGTCGGAAATCTTGCCGAACAGAATGACGGACTTTGGTCAGGCAAGGTTCAGCTTGACTACAAGCCAGAGTCCGGGGGGTTGCTCTACGCGGGCGTCTCGCGCGGCGTGAAGGGTGCCGGCTTCAACGGGAACCTTGGTGGCGGGCTCTCAAATGAAGATACGCCTTTCGGCAGCGAGTCCGTTATGACCTTCGAACTCGGCAGCAAGTTCGATTTACTTGATAAAAAGCTGCGCCTGAACAGCAGTGTTTACTACTACGATTACAGCGATTATCAGGGCTATGCCTTTAATGGACTACAAGGGTTGGTGGGGAACTACGACGGTAGGTTCTTTGGCGCAGAGATGGAGATGCAGGCAAACCTGCCGGGAGACGTGCTTGCATCGATTGCAGCGTCCTATTCGGACACCCGGCTTTCGGACGTGCGAACGGCGTATTTTGGTGTGAAGGACGTGGAGGCAATCCTGGCCCCCCAATGGATCGTAAACGGATTTGTGAGAAAGGATTTCCAGATCGGCAGCGGCAGGCTCGCTGCGCTTTGGTCGTTCGACTACGTGTCTGAACGCTATGCGTCGGTCGACAACAATCCCGCAACGTTTATTGACGACTCGGTCGTGCAAAACCTACGGTTATCATACACGCTTGATGATTCCGGACTCGAATTTGCTGCGTTCGTTAACAATTTTACGGATACGGATCGCCAGACATTCGTGTACGACGTCGTGGGTACCGGCGGATTTACGGGTAATCTCTACGACAGGCCGCGAACGTGGGGCCTCTCCGTGCGGAAGAGTTTTTGAACAATAAGAGTAGAGGACGGACGGCGCAGGTCATCCGCTCCTCAGCGTCCAATCTCGCTCGCGCCGACGTAGACTCCAGCCGTATAGTGGTTGAGTCGCTGCGTTCCCCATCCAATGGGCAATCATCGACTGGGTTAGACGGCATTTGAAGAATAGCCGCTTGGTCTTGATCCTGACGGCCTTAATGTGTTGAACCACGCAAGTATCGGTGCGTTCCCAAAGTTTGAAAGTCATCAATATCGGCGTAGCGCTTCCGAAATTTCTTATCTTCGGGGCTGGAATCCTGTATTCGGTTGCTCACGGCGCCCCAAGCGTGATCGCCTGGGAAGGCGAAACTAACAGGGCTGTTTTTGATGAAAAGACGTGTGGAGCGACATCCGTAACGACGCGTGGGCAGGACTGGCTCGTCTCATGCAATAAACGGAGCGAGATAGTACGGGTCTTAACCGACGACGACGTCCTGATTCGGGTTGCTAGGAATTGAGCCGACGATGTGATTCGCGGTACCAATGGCATGATACCGGACGGACGTAGTAGCGGTTACCGGAGGATATCGGTTTCGTCGGACACGTCGGTCAGTGATGGCGAGGTGGATCGGGTAGGACCTGACGGGACCGTTTGGATTGCGCAGTATTCAATGCCGCGAGTGCCGGTCGTTTTCATCGACGGAAGCGAACTCATCAAGACAGATGAACTGCCTGGCGAAGCCTGCCCGAACCTAGCGTTCACCCCAGACAGAAAATCGGATCATCTTGATGGTGGTGTAGGACGAGAAAAGCCTGCCTTTCAATTTGGTCGTTTATCAGAAGCAAATCAACGAATGAATGGGTAGATCCCGCGGGCTTTGGGCAGTGGCGAGGCAAAGTCGAAAGGTCGGCGACAATGCTAGAATCGGCAGCGGAGTGTTTTCGTGATTTTGAAGACTCGACCAAATGAAATCCATGAGTGGGGAGCATGCGCTAACCCGGAGTCAAGGACTCAATGAACACGACGATTAACCCGGCACGCACAGCGTTGCCCAGCGCGGCCGAGCAGTCGCCCACGACGAAGGCACAGGTATCACGAGAGCGCATGATTGACGCCGCAGCGAAGATATTTGTCGAGCGCGGCTACGCTGGAACGACGATGCGCGCGGTCGCTACTCAGGTCGGGTTCCGAGCTGCCAGCCTCTACTATCACTACCGTTCCAAAGAGGACCTCATTGAGGCGGTTCTTGCGAGGGGCATGGGGTCGGTCGCTGATGCAGTGCGCGTATCGTTGGCCGCTCTGCCGCAGGAGGCGACGGCGCGTGAACGCATCGAAGCGGCAACTCTTGCCCATCTGAATAGCGTAGTGACTTCGGGAGACTACGCGCTCGCATCACGCCGGGTCATGGTACAGGTGCCGATTCATGTGCGGCGTAGGCTCGTATCGTTGCGTGACGCGTACAGCGAGCTGTGGCTCGAGATCCTGGAGTCGGCCCGTGCTGGCGGAGAGCTTCGCGACGAGGTTGATACTCATTTGGCTCGGACGATCATTCTGGGCGCTCTGAACTCGGTGCTCGACTGGTATCGGCCCAACGGCAAGACTCTTCGTGAGATCGCGGAGCAGTTCGCCATTATGACCGAGGGTATTTTCCGCCGCGTTTGATGATGCGCTGGTGGCCTCGGAGAAGAGCGCTACACCGTATTGCCACTTTCGGCCCGCGCGTTCTTTGGTTGTCACGTATAAAGGTGGAGGTAAGATCGAAGCCGGGTGCGGGCGCCCCCGGAACTCCGGACGATCGTGCGAACCTAGCGCCCGGAGAAGACCTTGGATGTGCGAGTTCAGATGAAATGCGGCTCGTGAGCGAGGGGTTGCATTCATTTATAGATGCAGAGATCGTGCCGCTGTAGAAGGCGAACACGCACCTGCTGCGGAACGAACGTAGCCTGCATGGAGCAGGCGGTCGCGACTCCTCCGCGGTCCTGAACGGTCGAAAGGAGATTCGTATGCAATCGGTAGAGGCGGGGTGATACATGGCGCTCGCGAAGATCGCGACTGATGGAGCGTATTCTATCCGCGGCATGCCACAGTTTCCCGACATGCCCGTCGACGACCTTCACTTGATCCAAGCCTACATCCTCGATCGCGCATGAGCGGCATACGAAGCGCAGCAGTCAGTCAACGCGGCGGTGAGCGCGCGGCGCTGAGACGCGCTACGCGCGGTGCTAAGCGAACACACTCCAAGCAGGCGAGGAGCACGATATGAGTCGGTCGCAAGTATCCGGCGGTCAGGTATCGCCCGCTGTCGCGCCTTACGCGTGGTACGTGCTCGGGGTCCTGTTCCTCGTCTACATCGTCAGCGTCGTCGATCGTCAGATTCTCTCGATCCTCGCGCACGATATAAAGCAATCACTCGAGATCAGTGATGCCCAGATCGGCTTTCTCTATGGCACCGCGTTCGCGGTGTTCTATGCGCTCTTCGGGATTCCACTTGGATGGCTCGCGGATCGGTGGCATCGCGTTCGGCTGATTGCTTTGGGGCTGACGCTCTGGTCCGGCATGACCGCGCTGTCCGGTCTGGCGGGATCGTTTGGACAGCTTGCGTTCGCACGTGCCGGCGTGGGTATTGGTGAAGCGAGTGCATCGCCTGCGGCTTTCTCAATGCTCGCGGACTATTTCCCACGGGAGCGGCGCGCGTTCGCGCTCGCGATTTACTCGGCCGGGATGCTGGTCGGACTTTCGCTCAGTCTGCCGATTGGCGGAACGATCGCAAGTGCCTGGACGGCTCACTACGGGACGACTCAACCATTAGGGCTCGCGGGATGGCAGGTGGCCTTCCTGGCCGTGGGGCTGCCGGGCCTTCTGCTCGCCGTCTGGGTGTGGACCCTGCGTGAACCGGTGCGTGGTGCCATCGACGGCACGCCGGCGACTCCGGCAACCCACGGGCTCTGGCGGGAGTTCGCATGGGAGGTCGGCGCGGTCCTGCCGCCATTTACGCTGTGGTCGGCCGCCAGAGTTCCGGGCGGACTGCGCTCAAATGTAGCGCTCTTGATTGCGATTGCCATCGTAGCGGAGTTGCTCGTATGGATTACCGGCGACCCGCTGCAATGGATCACGCTGGCTGTAGGGGTTTACGCCGCCGGGTCGTGGGTGCAAAGACTGCGCGCGACCGATCCGCCAACTTTTACGCTGCTTTTTGGTACGCGAGCGGTCGTGCTCATACTTCTGTCGTGCGGCTCACTCGCTTTCGTCGGGTATGCGATAGCGTTCTGGATTCCGCAGTACGCAATTCGCACGTTCGGGATTGCCGCTAACGTGGCTGGCTGGAAGATCGGATTCAGTGGCGGAATCGGCGCGGCCGTCGGATGCCTGCTGGGTGGACGTCTGTCGGATGCGTGGAAGGAGCGCGCCCCGGCAGGGCGAATGTACGTCTGCATGCTATCGCTTTGTCTGCCACCGCCCCTCGTGTACGTGGCAATCACCGCGGATGATGTTGCCACGATTTATCTGCTGTACCCGATCGCGCTGATGTGTGCCAGCCTATGGACAGGGTCGGTCGCCGCCATGATTCAGGACTGCGTTCTGCCACACATGCGTGGGGTCGCAGGAGCTACGTACCTGCTGTCATCGGCATTGCTCGGGTTTGCACTCAGCCCGTACCTTGTAGGAAAGATCTCCGTTGCGACCGGCTCACTCCGAGACGGTGTGATGAGCGTGTTCGTAGTCGTGCCGGTGGGCCTGCTGGTAATGTGGGCGGCGAGCCGCCGACTGCCATCGGCCGAAAGCACCAAGTTCGTTCGTGCGGCTCAGGTGGATACTTCGCTCAGCGGTTCGGACGCCCCACGGCGAGGCGGCGCATCAGCGACGAAGCGGTGAGAGTCAACGCCGCTCGGACGGTGTTATCGCGGCCTTACCCGTGCGCGCTTTTCCCGATGTTTAGGCGTACATGCGTCTACCGCAGACCAGCACGTTACTACCCTCCTAACCTCGACCACTTGCAGAAGAAAGCACCTGCGAATTGCCACTTTCGGACCGCGCGGTCGTTGGCCGCGCAGTATAAATGCCCAGAACTGATAAAAGCCCGGTGCGGGCACCCCGGAACTCCGGACGACTGTGCCTACCTGGCTCCGGGAGAAGATCGTGGATCTGCGTATTCCAGAAGACATTCAGCTCGTTGGCGAGGGGCTGCTTTCATTCATAGATGCGGAGGTCGTGCCGTTGGAGAGGGCGAACGCGGACCTGCTTCGCAACGAACGCAATCTCTATGGCGCGGACGGTCGCTACTCCGGCGAGGTCCTGCAGCTCCGCAAGCAGATCCGCATGAAATCGGCGCAGGCGGGCTATTACACGGCGCTAGGCGCGGCAGAATTGGGCGGCGGAGGGTTGGGCCCGCTTGCAGCAGCGTATCTGCATGAGTTGCTTGCTCGGACCTACGGTCCGAGCCGGACGTTGATCCACTTCGTCGTGGTTCCTTCCGCGTTCACCAACGCGCTCACGCCCGTGTTGAAGTTCCTGCAGCCCGCGGCCAAGGAGCAGTTCCTGCCTGCGATTGCGAGCGGCGAGCGCACGCTCTGCTTCGGACTGAGCGAGCCCGACGCGGGTTCGGACGTACTGGCAATGAAGACCACCGCCGTGCGCGACGGCGACCATTGGGTGCTCCGAGGAACCAAGCAATGGATAACGAACAGTCCCTATGCGGATCACGCGATCATCTTCGCGGTGACCGAGCCCGCGAAAGCCGGTGTCCGCAAGCAGATAACCGCGTTTTTCGTTGACACACGCTCACCGGGATTCGATGTCACCTCGATCATCCGTGTGATGGGGCATCTGGGCGGCGAGACAGGGATCATCGCGCTGGACGACGTGCGGGTGCCCGATGCTCATCGGCTCGGCGAGGTCGGAGACGGCATGACTGTCGCGATGACGGGCGTTAATGCAGGGCGTATCGGTCTCGCAGCCTCGTGCGTCGGCTACGCGCAGTGGGCGTTGGCGCTTACTGTCGATTACTGCAAGACCCGCCGGACGTTCGGTCGGCCCATCTGTGAGCACCAGGCTGTGCAGATTCATCTGGCGGAAGCGGCGATGGATATTTTCACGGCGCGCAGCACGGTGTTGAACTGTGCGTGGCGCCTTTCGGAAGGCGCCGAGGCGCGCGCGGAGATTGCGATCGCCAAGGCGTACTGCACGGAAATGCTGGGGCGTGTCGTGGACCGTTGCATGCAGGCGCATGGCGGCATGGGCATGACCAACGACGTGGGCCTCGAGGCCCTTTATCGATGGGCGCGTCCGATGCGGATCTACGATGGCACGGCGGAGATTCAGCGTCGCACGATCGCGATGGAGTTGATCAACGACACCCTCCGGTTTTGAGGGAAGCGTCTGGACCGACCAGGTCGCGACTACGCCGCGGTCTGGTCGCTTCAGCTTGCCGTCACTCGACCGGCTGCAACAGCGTGGGATACGTTGGGAACGGTATCTCGTGAAGCAGTTTGCCGGATCTGGCGTCCTGGATCGTCACGGCCATGTGATAAAGCGAGCTCGCGTAGAGCAGAGGTTTGTCATCCTGGCTGACCGCAATGCCGTCGACTGCGTTCTTGAGCGGCAGCCGCTGGATCTGCTTCGTGGTCTTTATCGAGTACACCCAGACTTCGGTGCCAGGCTGCCGGTGAAAATCGATGCCGTTCACCTTAGGTTGCAGGTCCGACGCGTGCATCAGTACGTAGAGCTTCTGGTCGCGATGATGAATGGCGAGCGTCTGCAATGGCTGGCCGGGGATCCATGTCTTGTCGCCCTCCTTCTCTGAGACGCTCCAGGTCGGCAGCGGTATGAAGTCGGGACCGGAAATGTCGACTGGATGGATTATTCCATGGTGCGAGACGAAGTACCAGATATTGCCGGACCTGGCGCCCGATTCGTGGAGCGGGTCACCGTCTGCATCAAAAAACTTTGGGTAGCGCTTGCGCGAGGCTTCCTTGCCATCCTCACCGATGGTGACTGTCAGTAGACTACCATCCCCGCACAGTGCAAAGAACTTACGTTGTCCGGCAGGCATCGCGTTGATACAGCCGGACGTCTCGATCTCGCCCAGATATTGGTTGGACTGTATATCCACGATGCCCACTGAAGAAGCCGGTGACATGAGCTGCAGCAGGACGAAGCGATTGTCGTCCGTAAGTGAATAGTGGTTGAGATCCGGGAAGCCCTTAATCGTCTTCGGTGGCACCACCACCTCTCGCAGTGCCTTCAGGGTGCGAGGATCATACGTGGTGACTACGTCCGTTCGTTCACCGCGATGCCCGCGGGACATGAACATTCCTACGCTGTAGATCTCCTTGTCCGACCAGAGCAGGCGACCGCCTTCCCAGCCAGTCTCCACCATGCCCAGAATGGTGGCGGTGTCCGCGTTGTAGAGGATCCCTCTCGCATAGTTTCCCAACTGACCGTCGCCGATCCAGACCCAGTGTTCACCCGGCGGCTTCGTCGGGATCGTCACGTTCGGGGGTGACTGCGGCAGCGGTGCCGACGCTCCAAGGCTGAGCCCGGGCGAGAGAACCGCGGCAATAGCGACTACTTTTGCGAAAACGTTCTTGCGGACTGAACAGCGCATCTCGGGGATCCTTGCGTCACGGACTGTGTCCGCGTAAGACCCGGAATCTAGCGGCGCGGCCGCCACCCCCGTGTCCGCAAACGGCAACCGTCGGCCCAGGCCAGAGCCTCCGCTATCGCGACGATATCAAGGTTCGCGCAAGGCGCGAATGTCCCTGAACAGCTCAAGCGCTTCAGGGTTGGCCAGTGCCTCTACATTGCGAACTGTCCGGCCGTGGATTACGTCCCGCACGGGCAATTCAACCAGCTTACCGTTCCTGGTACGGGGCAGGTCCTGGATGCTGATCACCTTGGCGGGGACGTGCCGCGGTGTGGTATGCGTACGGATCGTCTGGATTATGCGAGTACGCAGTGCCTCGTTGAATTCTGCGCCCTCGCGCAGCCGAACGAACAGGACGACACGAACATCACCCGCCCATTCCTGTCCGACCGCGACGGATTCCAGGACCTCGGGTACCTTCTCGACCTGCCGGTAGATTTCGGCTGTGCCGATGCGTACGCCGCCCGGGTTCAACACGGCATCGGAGCGGCCATGAATCACGATGCCGCCGCCTGGCATGATCTCCGTGAAGTCCCCATGGCACCAGACGTTCGGAAATCCTTCGAAGTATGCCGCCCGATAGCGCCTTCCATCCGGGTCGTTCCAGAAGCCGACAGGCATTGCCGGAAAAGGACGGGTGCACACCAGTTCACCCTTGACGCCGCGCACCGATCGCCCGTCCTCATCGAACACATCGACGGCCATCCCCAGGCCGCGGCACTGGATCTCTCCACGCCGAACGGGCAGCAGTGGGCTGCCGAGTACGAACGCAGAGCAGATGTCGGTACCGCCGGAGATCGATGCCAGATGCACGTCGGGCTTCACATGCGCGTACACGTAATCGTAGCTCTCTTCGACAAGCGGACTTCCGGTCGAAAATATGACCCGGACGGAAGAAAGGTCGAACTCCTCGCGTGGGCGCAGCCCAGCCTTCGCAATGGAATCGATGAACTTCGCAGACGTGCCGAAGTGCGTCAGCTTCTCCTGCTCCGCAAGGCGCAACAGCGCACGACCTTGATCGAACATAGGCGCCCCGTCGTAGAGGACGATGGTTGCGCGGGAGGACAGCACGGTGACGAGGATGTTCCACATCGTCCAGCCGCACGTCGTGAAGTAGAAGTAGCGATCCCGAGCGCCGACATCGCCGTGCAGGTGCTGGTCCTTCATGTTCTGCAGCAGGATCCCTCCGGCCCCGTGCACGATGCCCTTAGGAGCCCCCGTGGTGCCGGAGGAATAAAGCACGAAGACAGGATGGTCAAAAGGGAGGCGTGCAAAACAAATCGTATCGACGCCCGCGCAGGGGGCGAGAAAATCCTCGATCCATACTGAGTTTGGCGGGACAAGGGACGCATCGTCCCCCGCATAGCTGACGATGATGAGGCACTCCAAGCTGGGTAACTGCGCCGCAATCTCGGCGACTTTGGCCAGGCAACCGATGCGCTTGCCGTTGTACAGGTACCCGTCTGCCGCCAGCAGTACCTTGGGCCGGGATTGCAGGAAGCGGTCCAGGACGCCCTGAACACCGAAGTCTGGAGAGGTCGATGTAAAGATCGCCCCGAGGCTCACCGCGGCCAGCATTGCGACCAATGTCTCCGGCACATTTGGCATGAAGGCCGCAACAACATCGTTCTGCCCGACGCCCTTGCTGCGCAAGGCTGCCGCCATGACTGCTACTTGCCGGCGCAGCTCACGACGTGACAGGCATCGACGCGTCTGATCCTCGCCAGAAGCGATGACCGCGTCTTCGTCTGGGTCCACGTCATCGCGAAGAATGTTCTCCGCGAGATTCAGCCGTGCGTCCGGAAACCAGCGCGCGCCCGGCATCTTGTCGCCGCCGACAAGAATTTTTTCGCCCCGTTCGCCGATGACACCGCAGAAAGACCAGAGCAGTGCCCAGAAGTTTTCGGGTTCTGCAACGGACCATTGCCACAGCGCGTCCTGGTCGGGCAATGGCCGATGCGAGATCGTCTCGGCGGCGCGGGCAAACCTGAACATGTGGCTGCTCAGAATCCGCTCGGGCGAGGGCGTCCAGACGGGATCGATGTTGATCATGTGCAGTCTCGGTCTGCCGGTCGGCGTGCCGGCACGTTGTTGAATTATACGCAAGCGTACGATATTGTCGCGTAGGGTCTTCTTGACCACCGCCCACAAGTAGGAGCGTGCCGATGCTGCTGGAAGGTAAGGTCGTTATCGTCACCGGCGCCGGCAACGGCATCGGCGCTGAAATTGCAAAGCGGGCAGCTGCCGCCGGGGCGAGAGTCGTTGTGAACGATGTTGGGGTTTCCGCATCGGGGGAGGGCGGGGACCCGACTGTCGCCGGGCGCGTGGTGGAGGCCATCGCCGCGGACGGCGGGACGGCCGTGGCAAGCACGCGCAGTGTCGCCGACTGGGACCAGGCGCATGGCATCGTGCAGGACGCGCTCGATGCCTTCGGCCGGATCGACGTTTTGATCAACAATGCTGGGATTCTTCGTGATGTCATGTTCCACAGGATGTCGCGAGAGGACTTCGACGCTGTCGATGACGTAAATCTGCGGGGCGTCTTCTATGTCTCGCGAGCCGCTGCGCCTCACTTCAAGAGCCAGGGCAGCGGATGTTATGTGCACATGACATCCAGTAGCGGGCTGATCGGGAACTTCGCGCAGGTGAACTACGGCTCGACCAAGCTAGGAGTAGCTGCGCTTTCAAAGTGCATTGCGCTCGACATGCAGAAGTTCGGGGTGACATCGAACGCCATTGCCCCATTCGCCTGGACCCGAATGGTTGCATCGATTCCGGATACACCTGAGAACCGCCATCGAATCGCTGTCAACAAGCGTCTGAAGCCCGAGCTGATCCCGCCATTTGTCGTAGCGCTGGCGAGCGACGCTGGACGCCGGACTAGCGGTCAGGTCTTCGGCGTGCGAGGCAACGAGATCATTTTGTTCAGCCAGCCGCGACCGCTCCGATGCGCACAGTCCAAGGAGGGCTGGACAGCGGAAGCCATCGTTGAAAGTGTTTTACCTGCGTTCGAGGGAAGTTACTACGCGCTTGAACGTTCCAGCGACGTCTTCAGCTGGGACCCAGTCTGAGGCTTTGCGGTGAATCTCGATGCTCTGGTCAGCCATCAATTTGCGCGCAAGACCACGCGGTTGACGACAAGGGACACGATTCTCTACGCGTTGAGCGTTGGAGCCGGCCGAGATCCCTATTGTGACTATGATCTTCGGCTCGTGTATGAGCGCGAACTGCAGGCGCTGCCGACCATGGCGGCGGTCCTCGCCCATCCGGGAATGTGGATTGCAGAACCCGCATTCGGTGTCAATGTGACGAAGCTCGTTCACGGGGAACAACGAATCGAGATTAGGCACCCATTGCCCGTGCGCGGGGACGTTACGGCGCGTTATGCGATCCGAGCGGTCGTCGACAAAGGGACAGGAAAAGGCGCGCTCGTCTACTTTGAAAAGCATGTTACCGATGCGGCCACGGAGCGGCCGCTGTGTTCCGTGTTGCAGATGTTGTTCTTGCGCGACGACGGCGGGTGCGGCAGTTACGGCGAGCCTCCCGAATCTCTGGTCGCCTTCGAGCCGGGGGCCGCCAGTTTTGTCCATGAGCTGCAAACGCTTCCAAGTGCGGCCCTTCTCTACCGGCTAAATGGGGACCTCAATCCGCTGCACGTTGATCCCGACGCCGCTCGCGCAGCCGGGTTCGAGCGGCCGATCCTGCATGGGCTTTGCACCTACGGCGCCGTTGGGTACCTGCTCACCCGTGCGTTTTGCGACGGGGATGCCAGCAGGCTTGTCTCCTTGGACACCCGATTCACGGCGCCTGTCTATCCCGGGGAGACGATTCGCCTGGAAGGCAATGTCGATGGTGATCGTCTGCATTTCCGGGCGTTGGTCACCGAGCGTAACCAGGTCGTCCTGAGTCACGGCAGCGCACGGATCAATTAGCGAGGAAATATCGATGCCCGGTTTGTATTTCGACGAATTCTACATCGGCCAGGTGTTTGCGCACCCGCTGCGGCGAACCGTGACGGAGGCGGACAACGTATTCTTCAGTGCCCTCACGCACAACCCGGCGTCGCTGCACCTGGATGAACACTACTGTCGCGAACACACGCAGTTCGGGACACGCATCGTGAACAGCGGATTCACGCTTGGACTCATGATCGGCATTTCGGTGGGTGATACCACGCTGGGGACCACCGTCGCGAACCTCGGAATGGATGAGGTTCGCTTTCCCAAGCCGCTTTTTCACGGCGATACCCTGCGAGTTGAAACCGAAGTCGCGGAGCTCAGGGACAGCCGGTCGCGGCCCGAGAACGGCATCGTCGTGTTCGTGCATCGAGCGTTCAACCAGGACGGCAGTCTCGTAGCCAGCTGCAAGCGGCAGGCTCTGATGCTGCGGAGGCCTACAGCGTGAGTCTCCGTTCGTGGTTGTTCGTTCCAGGCGACAGTGACCGGAAGCTCATGAAGAGCGAAGCGGTGGCCGCCGATGCGCTGATATTCGATCTGGAAGATTCAGTCGCGCCGGAGCAGAAGCGGGAGGCCCGGAGGCGGGTGCGTGAATACTTGGCGTCGCGTAGGGAGCGGCCGGCGGAACTGTGGGTACGGATCAACGCACTGGATGGTCCGCTCGCGCTCGACGATCTGGTCGAGATATTAGCAGGACAGCCAGCAGGAATCGTCCTGCCGAAAGTCCGGGGTCCGCGCGACGTAATCATGCTCGGCCACTATCTCGATGCTCTGGAGGCACAGCATGGAATTGATTTGGGCAGCACACGAATCCTGCCGGTTACCACAGAAATACCTGAGGCAATATTCCGGCTGGGTAATTACACCAGTTGTGGTCGGCGCTTGTTTGCTCTGACATGGGGCGCAGAAGACTTAAGCACTGCTATCGGAGCGATATCCAATCAGGAGTCGACAGGCGCGTGGACTTCGTCTTTTCAGCTTGCGCGTTCGCTCTGTCTGTTCGGCGCCCATGCGGCAGGTGTTGCTGCCATCGACACGATCCATGCCAACGTTCGCGATATCTCGGGCCTGCGCACGGTATGTGAAGCTGCGCGTCGCGACGGATTCGCCGGCAAGGTCGCGGTCCACCCGGATCAGGTGGCAGTGATCAACGAAAGCTTTACGCCTAGCGAGCATGAAACTGCTGGTGCGCAGCGGGTTGTCGACCTGTTCGCAGCGAATCCGGGTGTTGCGGCGCTCATGCTCGATGGTCGCATGGTCGATATTCCACATCTCCGGCAAGCCGAGGCTATCTTGGAAAAGGCCGCCCGCTTTGTCTGACTCAACCGGCGGGTCGTGGTACGCACGGCGAGACCAGCAGGGCATTCCTGGACAATTCTGTTTACTCTTGAATGCGCGCCGCCCCTGCGCCCGGCACGGCGTCCATCGCGATTAGCTGCTTTTTCATCCGGTGCAGCACCTCTTCGGTACAGCGGAGATCGCTGCACGCGATGTCGGTCATCACCTGTGAGTTGAATTCGGCCGCTACCGCCTGAATGTTGGCCAGCATCCGGATTCCCTTCGCTGTCATCACAACGCGCTTCGCACGTCGATCCGAGCGAACAGACTCGCGTTTCACTAGTCCGCCTGCCTCCAACCGGTCGATGAGGCCTCCGAGCGCGACCTTCCCGATGTCCATTACCTTCGCCAGTTCGGTCTGCATCATTCCTTCGCCCTTCCGGCGGCTCATGTTCGCGAGCACCCACCACTGGGAACGTGTGATGCCATAGGGTTTCAGCGCCTTGTCCATCACGTTTCGGCGCAGTCGGGAAACGTCGTGGATCAGGAATCCGATGCGGAATGGATGCTCGTCTCTCGCGGCGGCCATTGCGCCTCCAAAACTTGGGATAGGATGGCCCTATAGTAAGGAATCCACCGAAGTTTTGCTGAGCGACAGGCTATGAGCGTCGACGGCGGCAGGCGCACTACGCGATCACTCGTGCTTCCATCAGTCTGGCAACTTCGTCAGTTCCGAAGCCGGCTTCACGGAGGATGTCCGCGCTATGCGCACCGACCTTCGGTGATGCGAGACGCAGATCTGGGAAGGCACCATCGATCATGATCGCGGGCTTCATGAGCCGAAGTGCCGGCCGGTCCGGGTGTATTACCGTCTGGAAGAGCCCGAGGGCCTCCACCTGGGGTTCATCAAGGGCGTCCTGCAAGGTATTCACGGTGGTTGCCGGGATGCGGGCTTTGCGCAGCTGATCCAATGCGTCCTTCGTCGTTAGGGCGGCGCACCAAGCACCGACGCCCTCGCTCAAATGGGCGCCATTGTCGGAGCGGCCGACGTCGGTCCCAAAGCGCGGGTCGTCAATCCACTCAGGCCTTCCGACGAGTCGGGAAATCTTTGCGAACATGCGGTCGCCGAGTACCTGTACGATTATCCAGCCGTCCTTGGTGCGGAAAACGTCGCTGGGACCTGAGGACTGCGCACGATTTCCTGTTCGTGTCCTGTTGCGGCCGGTCGCCGCCTGTTCGACCAGAAACCAGCTCATCGCCGCATACGCGCTCGTCATCAATGACGTTTCCAGACAATGTCCTTTTCCGGTGCGGTTGCGATCTAACAGCGCCGACATGATTGCGAATGCTGAGTACACGCCTGTGGAGGCATCGACCCATGAGCAGCCCGAGCGGCCCGGCATCTCTCCGAAGCCCGAAAGATGAAGCGCTCCAGACATTGCCTGCCCAATCCCATCGAACCCGACATCTGCTCCGCGCGGCCCATGTGTTGTGAATGCGGAAACGTTAAGCCAGATGATGCGTGGATTGACCTCTGACAGGGTCTTGTAATCGAGTCCTTGGTGGACCAGCGTCGGGCCCGGAGCGCCGCATACGACCACGTCCGTTGACTGCAGCAGGCGGTGCAGTACTTGGCGTCCTGCGGGTGAGGCGTGATCCAGACACAGACTGCGCTTGTTCGTATTCAACTGCAGGAACGCCGCACCGTCGAGTCCATCACCGATGCAGTAGGGCTCGCGATCGGGTGAGCCATCCAGCCCCTCCATTCGCGTGACCTTGGCGCCCATCCCGGCGAGCAGCCACGTCGCCATGGGGGCGGCAACGAACTTCCCGAATTCTAATACTCGAACGTCACTCAGTACATCGAACACAAAGCCTCCATGAACTCATTCGCACTCATCTGAAGTAGTGGTTGTAGTGCGTCACTCAGTAATTAGGTATGCTTCCGAACGATCTTGCCCGGACCGTACGCTGCACGAAGTAGCCGCTGACCCAAAAAGCGAACGAGGAATCGATGATGGATCTGCAGACAGAGATAGCCGATGGGGTCGCCACAATCATCTTCAATCGCCCCGCGGCGCGTAATGCAGCCACCGGTCCCATGCTCCAGGAAATGCGGCGCTTTCTCGCGGATGTCGCTTCAATGCCGGACGTGCGCTGCGTCCTGGTCAGCGGCAGCGGTGAGCACTTCATGGCGGGAGGTGACGTGCGCGGGTTCGACGGCAAACTGGATCTCGAGGGCCGAGAGCGTGAAATCGAATTCGCCGCGCGCGCGCGTGCCGGGGCAGCACTGTTAGTGCAGTTGGCGCGCATGCCGCAACCGGTCGTGACGAAGGTGCGCGGCGCTGCGGCGGGGATCGCATTGGGATTTATTAGTGCGTCGGATTTCGCCTTTTGCGCGTCTAGTTCCGTATTCGTACTTGCGCAGGTAGGCATTGGGGCCAGTCCGGACGGTGCAACGACGTGGTGGCTGCCACGTATCATTGGTGCCCGCCGCGCAAAAGAGATCGCCTTGCTCGGCCAGCGTTTCGGAGCGATTGAGGCACTGCAGATGGGGTTGGTCAATCAAGTACTTCCCGATGAAGGCCTCGATCAGGCAGTTGATACACTAATCGGCCGCCTTGTTGCAGCGCCCGGCGAGAGCATACGTCGAACGAAGCGATTGCTCGACCTGTCCATGCAGAATGATCTCGAAAGCCAGCTCGAACTTGAAGCGCAGGCTTTCGGTGCTTGCGCAGCCACCGCGGATTTTGTCGAAGGCGTACGCGCATTTATCGAGAAGCGTCCTGCGAAATTCAACCAGACAACCGGGTAGCTTGATCGCTTCCAGGGCCGCATTCGGCAAACTCTAGGTTGCGCAGGCCGGCTGCGCTGTCCGCTTTCGGCAGGGGACCCTAGTCCACGACAAACGACCACTTGCCGATGCCGGAAGCGGACGGCCCCGTCGTTTTGTCCGTGCTACAAATCCAACTATGGAATTCCCATGACTGTCTGCGAGGACGATTCATGACCGATGCCGTTATTGTGGCTGCCGCGCGAACTCCCATTGGCAAGGCGGTTCGCGGATCGTATGCGGATGTACACCCAGTTACGTTGGCAGGCCATGTGGTTGCAGAGGTCGTTAGCCGTAGCGGCGTCGAGCCTGCGCACATCGACGATGTCGTCAGTGGAAGCGCCGCGTCAAGAGGACCTGCCACGGGTAACCTCGCGAGGCTGGCTGCGCTGCGCGCAGGCCTCCCATCCGCGGTGTCCGGGATGACGGTGACGCGAGCATGCGCATCGGGCCTTCAGGCCATCGCTACTGCGGCATATCGAATCATGCTCGGCGAGACCAGCGTTGCCGTCGCTGTTGGTGTCGAGTCGGTCTCCGCGCAAGAGAATAACGCCGCGGCGCTGCCCCGAGATGTATGGCTCGAGAAACACGTGCCTAACGTATTCATGCCTATGATCGATACCGCCGAGGTCGTCGCCCGCCGGTATAACGTGAGCCGGGAGGAGCAGGACCAGTACTCCCTCGAGAGCCAGCGTCGGACGACTGCGGCACAAGCTAGTGGCCGGTTTGACCAGGAGATCGTACCGCTCCGAGCCTGCGCGGATGGATCGGTGTCGGAACGCGCAGCCGCACTCGTGCGAGACGAAGGCAATCGTCCTAGTACGACGATCGACGGTCTTCGCGGTCTCGAACCTGTTCGCGGCGCAGGAGGAACCATCACCGCGGGTAATGCGAGCCAGCTCTCCGACGGAGCCGCCGCGGTTCTGTTGATGTCGGATTGCGAGGCTTCGAGACGGGGTCTGCGGCCATTGGGAATATTCCGAGGCATGGCCGTCGCCGGGTGCGATCCGGATGAGATGGGGATCGGACCAGTATTCGCGGTGCCGAAACTGCTCGCAAGGCACGGACTGCAGATCGAAGATATTGACCTGTGGGAGCTGAACGAGGCATTCGCCTCGCAACTCTTGTACTGCGTACGCACCCTCGGTATTCCACCGGACAGGCTGAACGTAAACGGTGGAGCGATCGCCATCGGTCATCCATTCGGGATGTCTGGTGCTCGAATGGCGGGGCATCTGCTCTTTGAGGGAAGACGACGCAAGGCTCGATACGGGGTCGTGACGATGTGTGTCGGACAGGGCATGGGTGCTGCGGCGCTACTCGAGATTAACGGCTGAAGCCGCCTGAAGCGCGCCAATGTCTGCCGCATTCGGATAAGGTCGCTGAACGGCAAGTCTAGAATTTCAAGCTAGAGCGTGGAATCACTTCTGGGAGCAGAGATGGCTGCGGCACAGTTTGGCGACGACCGTTCGGCGACGCTCGAGGCATTTGAGAGCAGCGCGCAAGAGATGCTCGCCGCAGTCGATCATAGGGCCCGTCGACGTAGCCTCGCATCGGCCGACCACAGTTTTGACATGGGGATGTGGAAGTCGCTCGCCGAGGCCGGGTGGCTATCCGTGCTGGTTCCGGAGGCCGAGGGTGGGTTGGGGCTGGGCGTTGACGTAGCCGCTGTTTTGGCCCGAGCCGCAGGGACTCACTTGTTGCCTGAGCCCTTCGTTGCCGGCGCTGCAATGAGCACGCTGGTTTTGGGGCAGTGTCCGGACAGCGAATGCCGCTCGATGCTGTTGCGCGCAATCGCCGATGGCTCCATATTGGTCGCGAGCGCTTGGCAGGAAGACATCGGTCAAGTTGAGGCCGACCCACGCGCTGTGCTTGCCGATGCGACCGACGGTACGTCCTCGTTAACCGGCACGAAGAGGTTTGTCGACCCGGGTGATGGTGCCGCTGGCTGGCTAGTTCTCGCGCGGCGCGGCACAGAACCGGTGCTGGCCTGGGTGCGCGCAGACGCACCTGGCGTAACACTGGCAACCCAGCGGCGTGTCGATGGCGGCTGTTGGGCGACCGTGACATTCGAGAGGACACCCGTACGTGCGCAGTATGTGCTTGCAGAAGGTGCGCCGGCGTTGGCGGCTGTCCAGGAAAGCATTCATGACTCGCGGCTACTGCAGTCGGCTGAGCTCGTCGGCGTGGCGCGCAAGGCGCTGGACCTAACGCTCGAGTACGTCCGAGTTCGTTCGCAATTCGGAAGACCAATCGGCAGCTTCCAATCGTTGCAGCATCGGCTCGTCGACGCTGCGTTGCAGGTTGAGTTGGCAACGGCCTCGCTCGAGGAAGCCCTTGCCTCATCAGAGCCACTCCATCGGCGCGCATACAGTGCTCGTACGAAGGCGCGTGCCGCGGCAGCCGCGCTGGATGTCACGCGGCTCGCGATTCAATTGCACGGTGCGATCGGCATCACAAGGGACTGCGACATCGGTCATTACTTAACTCGTGCAATCGCCTTGAATGCGGCGCTCGGCCCGAGCCGTGAGTTGCGCCTGCGCTGGTCCGAAGAAACGCGCCGCGCCCCGGCGGAACAGGAAGACGCCGCGGCTCTGCCCGAAGTCGCAGACACGACGGACTGGAACGAACTCACGGATGCCCAGTTCAGGCGTGTCGTTCGCGAGTTTCTCAAGGCGAACTATCCCGAGCAGTCCCGGCACGAGCCGTTGCAATATGTGCACGCGCACCAAATCCAGCATTGGAATCGGATCCTTTACGAGCGCGGGTGGCGGGCACCGGCTTGGCCAAAGGAATACGGTGGCATGGGTTTGTCGCCCGCGAAGTTGATTGCACTTCACGACGAAAAAGAACGGTACGGTGTGGCGCGTTGGACGGACCAAGGTTGCGAACTGCTGGGTCCTCTATTGATCAGGTTCGGCACCATCGACCAGCGCCGTCGCTACTTGCCGAAGATCCTAAGCGGCGAACATGTTTGGTGCCAGGGATACTCAGAGCCGAATGCGGGCTCCGATCTCGCATCCCTGAAGATGACGGCCGAACTGGATGGCGATCATTTTGTAGTCAATGGGCGAAAGATATGGACCTCCTATGCGCACGAGGCGACGCATGTTTTTCTTTTGGTGCGCACAGAGCGGACGACGAAGCCGTCGGCCGGCATCAGCTTCCTGCTTGCAGAAATGAGTGCGCCCGGTATTGCCTGCCGCACGATTCCAGACCTCACTGGGGACGAGTCCTTCTGCGAGATAACCTTCGATGATGTGCGCCTGCCACGGGAAAACCTCGTCGGGGAGCTCCACCAAGGCTGGGCTCTTGCGAAATCTCTGCTGGGTCACGAACGACTGATTATCGGAAACCCGGGGCCAGTGAACTTCGTGCTCGAGCAGCTCCGAGTGCTTGGTGAGGAACGTCGATTATTTGATGCGGCTTCCTTTTGCGAACGCTATGCAGAGATTGCTCTGGACGTCGCGGATCTAAACTCGCTCTACACGCGTTTCGCTGACGTCCTGCGTCGCGGTGAGAAAGTGCCTCCGCACGTCTCAATGTTGAAAATTTTTTGCACCGAGACTTGGCAGCGAGCCAGCGCGGTGCTGAGCGAGGCAGCGGAAGAGTCGGGCGCCTGCCTCGGCGCGCAACCTGTCGGGGCGAGGGAGTTGCATCTGCTGATGCCAACGTTCAACTCTCTTCCCGGCAGTATTTACGGTGGAAGCAACGAAATCCAGCGCAATATTCTGGCGCGGCAGGTGTTGGGCCTGCCCGACTGATTCGCGACGAATAGTCTCAGCGACCCTTGAAGACGGGCTTGCGCTTCTCGCGCACGGAGCGCAGCGACTCGCTAAGATCGTCGGTGCGAAAGCTCATGCCTTCGTACGCGGCGCCCGTATCGAGGATCGTCCCGGCCAACTGCTTCAAGCCCGTGTTGATTGTCGCCTTGGTCCAACGCACCGCAAGCGGTGAGTTCCGCGCGAGTCTTGCGACCCATTCCTCGACCGTTTGGTCCAGATCCGCGTACGGAACAGCCGCCGTGATCAGTCCGATCTGCTGCGCGGTCCTGGCGTCAAGCATGTCGCCTGTCAGGAGATACTGCTTCGCGCGCACGTAACCGATGAGTTGCGGCCAGATCAACGCTCCACCATCCCCCGCGACCAGCCCAACACGCACGTGCGGATCGCAGATTCGTGCCTGGTCGCATGCAATGATGACATCGCAGAAAAGAGCGATCGTAGCGCCAAGACCTATGGCGTCACCGTTCAGGCGGCAGATGATGGGTTTGTCGCAGTCGAGCAGGCCCATCACGATAGAGCGTGCCTCCCGCAGCAACTCGTACATCACTTTAGGCTCAGAGAGAGTGCTTTCCAGTACGCCGATGTCGCCGCCGGCACTGAACGCTCGTCCAGCGCCGGTGAGTACAATGATGTCGCTCTCGGGGTCTGCAGCGATGTCCACGAATACCCTGGCCATTTCGGTATGAAATTCGCCGGAGATGGAATTGAGCTTCTCGGGTCTGTTCAAAGTGACCTTCAAGACCCTGCCATTGCGCTCAAATTGAAGATGAGAATATGCGGAAAACTTCATATTGTCTCCGTTCGGGTCAGCCTAGTTGGCGTCCCCAAGGCTATTGAGTCTTACAAGCGCCGGAACCAATAGTCAAAGGATGCATCGACCAGTTGCCGGAAACGGCTTTGCCACGCTCCGACAGGCGACGGTTAGCGGACGTTTTGGCGTCGTGATGGGTGCGGCAGCATCCGCTTTTGGCAATCTTCGCACTACAACGTGTAGGGCCATTGCGTGAGCCCTTACGCACTCTGTAAATTCGAACACTCGTTAGGCCGAGGTGCGTAAAAACGATGTGGTACAGCGACGATCCCGCGCACGAAGATATCCGCGAGTCCGTTTCGAGGATCTGCGCGTGTTTCGATGATGACTACTGGCTGCGCAAGGACACGGAGGCCACATTCCCGCACGAGTTCCACCGCGCGATTGCAGAGGGCGGCTGG
Source organism: Betaproteobacteria bacterium (assembly GCA_947478805.1). Lineage (GTDB taxonomy): Bacteria > Pseudomonadota > Gammaproteobacteria > Burkholderiales > SG8-39 > CAIYPG01. Next base: position 35,068 of record CANJXQ010000016.1, read on the forward strand.
CTTGGCATAGCGATGCCGGCAGAGCAGGGTGGTGCAGGGCTCGGTATTGCGGCTGCGGCAATCATGATGCGGACGATCGCTGAGTCGGGAGCGGGAATCGCCGGAGCATCCTCCGTTCATATGAACATATTCGGGCTACAGCCGGTGGTAGTGTTTGGCACCGATGAGCAGAAGGAGCGGATGCTGCCACCATTGATCCGTGGCGACGAAAAAGCATGCTTCGCCGTTACCGAACCGGACGCAGGGTTGAATACCACGCAGATCAAGACGCGCGCCGAGCGGATCGAGGGTGGTTACCGAATCTCCGGCCAGAAAATCTGGATCTCCACAGCTCAGGTTGCCGATCGGGTGATGATTCTGGCCCGGACCAGTCCTGCCGGATCGGCTGGTGAAAAGACGTCCGGGCTAAGTCTTTTCTATACGCCCCTCGATCGTCGTCGCGTGGAAATCAGCATGATTTACAAACACGGGCGGCACGCCGTCGACTCCAACATTCTCTTTTTCGATAACATGGAAGTTCCGGCTAACGACCTGATCGGCCACGAAGGGCAGGGTTTCAAGCAGATCCTGCACGGGCTGAACCCGGAGCGAATCCTCGTCGCAGCCGAAGCCGTGGGACTGGGGCAAGCCGCGCTGCGGCGAGCCTGTCAGTATGCGCGTGATCGCGTCGTATTCGGCCGTCCGATTGGCCAGAACCAGGCGATACAGCATCCTCTGTCGCGGTGCTGGATGAACCTCGAGGCTGCATGGTTGGCGGTGATGCGCGCGGCGCAGTTGTACGACGCCGGGAAGGAGTGCGGAGCGGAAGCCAATACTGCCAAGTACCTCGCCGCTGAGGCAGCATTCAATTCCTGCGAAACAGCGGTGCTCACGCATGGGGGCATGGGATACGCGGCGCAGTACCATGTAGAGCGCTACCTGCGCGAATCATGGATTCCGCGGCTCGCTCCGGTAAGCGCTCAGATGATCATGAACTACATCGGCGAGAAGGTGCTCTCTCTGCCGAAGTCTTATTAATCGCTCGGCACGGTCGAGTCGCGAGGAGATAGCATTGGGTGCTCTGTTCCACACGCGCGGCGATGTTGCCGTCATCACTCTCGATAATCCGCCCGTCAACGGCCTCGCCTGCGACGTCCGGCGCGGTATCAGCGAAGCCCTTGACCGTGTCGAGACCGACGCTTCGCTGATCGCGGTCGTCATCATCGGTGGTGGCAAACTGTTTTCGGCTGGCGCCGACATCCGTGAGTTCGGCAGGCCAGAGGCTGTCGCCGAACCCAACTTGTTTTCGTTGCTCATGCAAATCGAGATGATGAGCAAGCCGGTGATTGCAGCGGTTAACGGGGTGTGCATGGGGGGTGGGCTCGAGCTTGCGCTGGGCTCACACTACCGTGTAGCGGCGCCGGGCACGGACGTGGGTCTACCCGAGGTCAAGCTTGGTATTCTCCCTGGCTGTGGTGGCACCCAAAGACTGCCGCGGGCCATCGGCGTAGAACCGGCGCTGAACATGGTCGTGACGGGCGAATCGATCAAGAGCGAGGTGCTTGCGGCTATTCCCGGCCAGAAGCTGTTCGACCAGCTCATCGAGGGCGATCTTCTTGCAGGCGCCTGTGACTTTGCACGCGCCTGCGCCGAGTCGCGTTCGACCGATCTGCCGCTGCTACGTCATGTCAAGGCGAGCCATCCGAATGCGGAAGCATATTTTCAGTTTGCGCGCAACACCGCCAAGGGCGCCTCGAGGAACTTTCCGGCTCCGGCGAAGTGCGTCGATGCGGTGGAGGCAAGCGTCAAGCGCACCTTTGATGAAGGATTGGCCTTCGAGCGTCATATTTTCCGAGAACTGCTAGGAACGCCAGAGTCAAAGGCACTGCGGCACGTCTTCTTCGCTGAGAGGGCGGCCGCGAAAGTAGCCGACATCGACGCCGCCACTGCACGCCGCACGTTGGACAAAGTGTCCGTGATAGGTGCGGGTACGATGGGCGGCGGCATAACCATGAACTTCCTCGATGCCGGGAGGCCGGTGACGATCCTCGAGACTACTCAGGAAGCTCTCGACCGCGGCGTCGCGACGATCCGCAAGAACTATGAGGCACTGGTCCGGAAGGGAAAACTTGCTGCCGACAAGTACGAGCGGAAGATGAGCCTGCTCCGCACGACGCTCGATTACACGGACATCGCCGATGCGGACCTGGTGATCGAGGCGGTCTACGAAGACCTGAAGGTCAAGGAACAGGTATTTAGGACGCTTGACGGGGTGATGAAGCCGGGCGCGATCCTGGCAACGAACACCAGCACGCTGGACGTCAACCGCATCGCCGAGGTGACGCGGCGCCCACAGGACGTCGTGGGTATGCACTTCTTCAGTCCTGCAAACGTGATGAAGTTGCTCGAGGTCGTGCGGGGCAAGGCAACTAGCCGCGAGGTTCTGGCGACCGTGTTGGACCTCGCGAAGACTATCCGCAAGACCGCAGTGGTCAGCGGCGTGTGCGATGGCTTCATCGGCAATCGGATGCTCGATCAGTACTTCCGCCAGGCGAGCTTCCTGGTCGAGGAGGGTTGTTCGCCCGAGCAGGTGGATCGTGCCATTGAGAAATTCGGCTTTGCCATGGGTCCGTTCCGTGTGGCAGATCTTGCTGGTAACGACATCGGTTGGGCAATTCGCAAGCGTCGCTATATCGAAAAGCCGCACGTGCGGTATAGCCGGGTCGGGGATGTGCTCTGCGAGATGGGGCGCTTCGGGCAGAAGTCCGGGGCTGGCTTCTATGACTATGTCGAGGGTCGTCGAGACGCGGTCCCGAGCCCGATCGTCAAGGATCTCCTCGTACAGTTTCGCAAGGACGCAGGCATCGAGCCCCGCAAGATCGGCGAGGACGAGATCGTGCACCGCCTCGTCTGGGCGCTGGTGAACGAAGGCGCTCGTGTACTGGAGGAAGGCATTTCTGGCAAGGCGAGCGACGTTGATGTCGTATACCTGACCGGTTACGGCTTCCCCCGGCATCGCGGTGGACCGATGTGCTACGCCGACACCGTGGGGCTCTACAACGTGGTGCGGTCAATGCGTCAGTACGCACGCAACCCAAACGATGATGCCGCGTTCTGGGAACCGGCACCCTTGCTTGCGCGGCTCGCTGCCGAAGGCAAGTCCTTCAGTTGAATTGGAGCATGCCATGACGCAAGCCGTAATCGTTTCGACCGCCCGCACTCCTCTCGCAAGGAGTTGGAAGGGCGCCTTCAACATGACCCACGGTGCAGCCCTCGGTGGTCATGTCGTGGCCGCAGCCGTGGAGCGCGCCAGCATCGAACCCGCCGAAGTCGAGGACGTGATGATGGGGTGTTCGAACCCCGAGGGAGCAACGGGTTTGAATATCGCCCGCCAGATTGTCGTCGCGGCCGGCTTGCCAGTCTCGACCAGTGGCGTGACGGTGAATCGTTTCTGTTCGAGCGGGTTGCAGACGATCGCAATGGCCAGTCAACGCATCGTCGCGGGCGAGGGCGACGTGTACGTAGCGGGCGGCGTGGAGAGCATCTCCTGTGTGCAGTTGGAGAGTAACCAGCATATGCTGTTGGATCCCGTGCTTTTGGAAAAGAAGCCGGAGCTGTATTGGACGATGCTGCAGACCGCCGAGACGGTCGCAAAACGTTACGGCATTTCTCGCGAGCGACAGGACCACTACGGTGCAAGCAGCCAGCAGCGAGCCTGCGCGGCGCAGGATGCCGGCCTGTTCGCCGAGGAGATTGCTCCAATCACTGTGACGGCCGGCGTCGTCGATAAGGTGCGCGGCATCTGCAGCAAGCAGGTCACTGTCTCCGCTGATGAGGGGCTGCGGCCTGGCACGACGTACGAGAGCATTCATGGGTTGCGATCGGCTATGCCGGGCGGTGTGGTCACGGCAGGAAACGCGAGCCAGTTCAGTGACGGCGCGGGCGCGTGCGTCGTCGTCCACGAGAAGTACGCTGAGCGAAAAGATCTCAAGCCGCTTGGTCGCTTTCTGGGTTTCGCCGTGGCCGGCTGTGAACCGGACGAAATGGGTATCGGACCAGTTTTTGCTGTTCCCAAGGTGCTGTCCCGTCTGGGCCTCAACGTTGCAGACATCGACCTGTGGGAGCTCAATGAGGCGTTTGCCGTGCAGGTGCTCTATTGCGCGGATCGTCTTGGCATTCCGATGGACCGACTCAACGTCAACGGTGGAGCAATCGCGGTCGGTCACCCCTACGGTGTGAGCGGCCAGCGGCTGACGGGGCATGCGCTGATCGAAGGCAAGCGTCGGGGCGCCAAACGAGTTTGCGTCACGATGTGCGTCGGTTTCGGTATGGGGGCGGCTGGCGTTTTCGAAGTTCTGTAGCCTATTTTTCACTGGACCTCGTCTGCAGGCCAGCAGCCCCATTGCCCAGGAGTGACGATATGGATCAGTGCACGAGTTTCTACGTGGCCGGCCAATGGATCGAACCTCACGGTCAGCAGGTCCGTGACATCATCAACCCCGCGACCGAACAGGCGATCGGAAAGGTTCGCATGGGCGACGCCGACGATGTCGATCGGGCCGTATCTGCTGCCAAAGCGGCGTTCGTCACCTACTCGAAGTCGACACGCGCGGAGCGCATCGCGTTGCTTGAGGCGATCCTAGCCGTCTACCAGCTTCGTTACGCGGACATGGTGAAGGCGATCTCGAGCGAGATGGGAGCGCCGATGTGGCTGGCTGAACAAGCCCAGGCCGCCATGGGTCAAGGTCATATCGCGGCCACGCTCGAAGCGCTCCGGACGCTGTCTTTCGAAGAGCAACGCGGAAGTACGGTCGTGCGTCGCGAGCCGATCGGCGTATGTGCCTTGATCACGCCATGGAACTGGCCGATCAACCAGGTGGCCTGCAAGGTCATTCCGGCACTCGCCGCGGGTTGCACGATGGTACTGAAGCCGTCAGAAGAAGCGCCCCTGAGTGCAGCGCTGTTCGCCGAGATTCTGCATGAGGCTGGCGTTCCGCCTGGCGTGTTCAACCTGGTCCACGGAAACGGGCCGACGGTCGGGTCCGCGCTGTCGTCGCATCCGGATGTGGACATGGTGTCGTTTACCGGATCCACGCGAGCAGGTGTGGAAGTTGCGAAGAACGCGGCGCCCACCGTCAAACGCGTGGCACAGGAACTGGGCGGCAAGTCGCCTAACATTCTTCTCGACGATGCGGATTTCGCAGCGGTGGTGCCCGTCGGAATTCAATACAGCATGGTGAACTCGGGTCAGTCGTGCAATGCGCCGACCCGTATGCTGGTACCGTCGTCACGGCAAGATGAAGCGGCTGCTATCGCCTCCGCGACCGTCGCCGCCATGAAGGTCGGCGATCCTGCGCAGGCCGATAGCATCATCGGTCCGGTCGTCAACGAGGCACAGTACAACCGCATCCAGAAATTGATCCACGCGGGCATCGATGAAGGCGCAACGCTAGTCTGCGGCGGCACTGGTCGCCCAGCCGGGCTCGAGACAGGTTTTTACGTCAAGCCGACGATTTTCTCGAATGTGCGCAACGACATGACTATTGCGCGTGAGGAAATATTCGGGCCCGTCCTATGCATCATTCCGTACGGCACCGACGATGAGGCGATCAATATCGCGAACGACACGCCCTACGGATTGTCGTCGTATGTATCTGGAAAGGATGCCGCTCGGGTGCAGCACGTCGTCGAGAGTCTTCGTGCGGGCATGGTGCACGTCAATGGAGCTGGCGTGGACCTGAACGCACCCTTCGGCGGCTACAAGCAGTCGGGAAATGGGCGTGAGTGGGGCGAATTCGGCCTGCAAGACTTTCTGGAAGTGAAGGCCGTCATGAATCCCACGGCCTGATCGCAAACTTTGCAGCTCCTGACGCTTGCCTTGGCGAAGACAAATGCCGGGAGCTGTTGATGAAGGCCGAAAGGGCAGCGGTATCAATAAGCTAGACAGAGTGCAGGCCAGTTACAACGACTCGTCAGCGTAATGATTCTAGGTAATCAATGATCGATTTGCGCTGCTCCGGGTCTGGCTCCCCTACAAACATCATGTAGTTGCCGGGGACCTTCGCGCCCGGCGACGTCAGGTATTCGTTCAGCGTTTCACGCGACCACGTAATCTTTGCGTCCTTCATCGCGGGCGAGTAAGAAAATCCCGCCGCAGTGCCTGCATGCCGGCCCACAACCCCGTGAAGGTTCGGACCGATCCCAGGGGCGCCATCACTCGTTACCGTATGGCAAGCCGCACAGATGGCGAACGACGCCGGCGGACCGGACGCTGCAGCCGGGCCTGACGTCGTCGGAGAGGTTGCGCTCGTACCCCTAACCTTTGCCGGTGCGGCGGCGCTCGACGACCGCGATGATTCCAATTGCGCGACCAGGCTAGCTCGAACGACGCTTGGCTGGGAAAGAGCGTCATAGCGCCATCTCGCCAGTTCCTCTGCGTGGTAGGGCGTGAAGTCAGCCGGCAGATGATCCCCGTCGAACGAGCGTACGATATAATTCAGGACCTCTGCGCGTTCCGTGTCGGATAGTAGCGATTGGGCAGTGCCGGGGACCCTTGCGAGGTAGACTCGACCCTCAGGGATTGCAAGGAAACGCGACACGTTCCCGCGCAGCTCGGGAATGTATCCGGGCTGTCCGGAGCCATCTTGCTGGTGACAGCCCTCGCAGTGCAGTCGATAGTTCATTGCCCCGTCGTAGTGCTCTCCAGCTGCGTGGCTGCCGCTGCTGAGAACGCTCAATACGCTACCGATGAGCAGCGACGTTGCCAGCGGGCGACGTCGGGCGTGTGAAGAATTCGAAGATTTGACCATCGTTTTCAAGCTCAATCCGCGACAGACAAGAGTCGCGAAATGGTGCAGTGATACGTGTTGGAAACGCCGCCGAAGCACCAAGTAACCGAATTCGATTTCTGAAGGCGGTACCTGGCCGTAGCGCCCTCGCTGCGCTCGCAGATCGAGTTGCCGCACTGGGACAGGCCGCAACAGTCATGGTACGAAACCACGTACGACTTGCCGTCGCCAGGATTCTTGCAGGTGCCTACCCAGGCGATCGGTGACATTTCGGTACCGGGCGGGCATTGGCTCGAGGTGCCGCCGCACGCACTGCAGAGCCAGCCGGCAGTCGCGCAGTAGGCCCAGTAGGCGCAGTTCTTTTCATCGTTCCATTCGTCGCTCAATTTTGCTCCAGGCGCTTCGGCACGAGCGACGCGGGCGATAGGGAGCAGCGGCAGTGCCGCCGTACCTACCAACGTCGCACCTAGCTTCGACAGGAAAGACCGTCGCGAGGCACGCGATGCGATTCGGCGAGCTGAAGTCTCGATGATCTCGTCGATCCAGTGCTTGTGGGTCATATTTCTACCTTAGGGTTTTAGCTGGAATGCGTTTCGCCCGCAGGCACGCTTTCGCCACGAGCAAGGAACTCTTGTAACGTCGCGATCTTCAATCGCCGCGCTTCGAACAGGCTCTCGACGTGCTCGCGATTGTTCGTTAGGCCCTGGGCTACTAGCACGCCGTTCTCATCAATCAAGACACCGTACGGCAACTTTGCTACCTGAAATGCGAGTCCGAGTTCTCTCGAGATGACGTAGGGGAAGGCGTTCAGCCCCTTCTCTAGCCGGAACGTGGCGTGATCCGAAGTCTTGCCGTCGCTCGCGAAGATGACGCGCAGCCACGACGATTCCTGTCGAGCAATCGCGGTCAGTGCAGGTATGAGCTGCGCGCACACAGGGCAGTCCGGCGCTACGAACATAAAAAGCGTACTCAGTCCTTGCGGCGCGCCGCTGCCGAGGACGATCTCGTCCCCATCCAATGTCTTCAGGGATATTGCGGGTACGACGTGGCCGACTCGGACGCCCTCGCTGATCATCAACGCTCCCGCGGGTGCAATGCGCTGATGGAGGAGGCCGACTTGGCGGATGAGTGCCAACACTACGGTGGCGAGAACCAGAAGGACTACCCATTGGAGGATTAGAAGTGCAGCGAGAGAAGCACTCATCGGACGTGCCCTCGGCCTGGGTCGGCCAGGACCAAAAGATTGTTGACGGCGATTGAAAGCAGAGTTGCAGCGAGCGTGGCGAGGAATATTGAAACGACATCCATCGCTAGTAATTCCCGTTCGTTTGTGGGTAAAGCGATGATAGATATGGCTAACGAAAGCAGCATGTTACGGGCAACGAGCGCAGTGCTTACCCGCTGGCGTGCGTCGCCCCACGTGCAGCCACAGTCGAGCAGGGTATTGCCGCGCACGATGTTGACGGCCATAACGAATGCGTAGAACAGCAAGGTTGTAGACGCCAGGATGGCGGCGACCACGCCAACGCCTGGCCAGAAGCATGCCGTGACGATGAGCACCTCCAAGGCGATTACAGCGGCGGCCGATGAACCAAGCAGGCGAGGCCGGTAGATGCCGAACCCGTGCAGATACTGTTCTAGCACCACTCTGAATGCCGCAAAGTGCCAGAGCTTGTGAGTGAAGCTAGCAGCGAACAACAGCGCTGTCGCGGCACGAATGGTCGTTGAAATAGTGGTATCGACTAGCATGTCAACTTTTTTAGGAACTGTATCGCGCATCTGATGGCGCTAGCGGGAATCTACTTACGACACGGTTCCGAGGGTGTCCGGTAACGGCAAGGTGTGACGGTGCGCGGGCCTCCTGTTGCGCTGCAAAATCGGAGGCTTGGCGAGTTGCGTGGGCGCGATGCTTGGGTGTATACATACCTAACGAGTGTTAGGCGGGCGTGTCCGAAACGGCCGCGTTTCCAATCATGCAGGGGGGTTGGATGTGACAAACGCAGAACCGGGCGGCATGAATAGCGGGCGGATGTTTGCCTTCGCCGCGTACGAGACAACCGATGCGCAGCAACACAGCACTGCTATCTCGGAGTGCCATCACGTTTACGAGCAGGTAGAGCGGGGGCCGTTTCGAGGCCGGATCACGGAACTGTTGCTGGATTCCATTCACATACTGCGCGACCAAGTGTTCAGTCCTCACGGATATGTAGGGGCGTCCTGGACCGGCTCGCAGGTCTTCTTCTCATTCTTGCCGTCTGCTGGCACCGCCTATTGCCACGGTCGTGAGGTTTGCGGGAACACGATTCTCAAGTATCCCAGTAATCACCTCTGCCGGGCGTATTCCAGTGGATCCATCGATTGCTTGGCCGTCTCCGTGCGCGACGATGCAATTGCGGCAGAATCGTTCCAGTTGACCGGCCAGGAGATCTCGCCCGATCTGCTGCGCCGGGTGATCTACGTGCCGCACGAAGAGATGGCGGCGCGATTCCAGCATTGTGCTATGGACTTGCTGAACCAGGCGGCCTTAACCCCGAGCCTATTGGACGACGCCAACTGGCAGCAGGGCGCGAAGCAGAGCGTCATTCAAATGTTGCTCGACGTTGTCCAGCATGGGATATCTTCGGCGCAGAAACTGCCTCCGCCGTCGACGCGTGCATACGTGGTCGACAAGGCGATTGAGTACATGAGGGAAAACATTGCGAGCCCTCCGGTTCTTTCTGACATCTGTCGAACTGTCCGGGTTTCGCCCCGCACGCTCCGTTACAGTTTCGAAGAGATTCTTGGCGTGTCGCCTGTCCATTATCTACTGTCGCTGCGCCTACGGCGCGTTCGCGATGAACTGCTCGATGGCAGGGGTGAAAATGGCATCTACCGAGTTGCGCAGAGCTACGGATTTTGTCACATGGGGCGCTTCGCGCTATTCTATAAGCAGGCGTTCGGGGAGCTTCCATCCGACACTTGCCGATTGGCCGCGTCGTAAATGCGTCCCGTGCCGCGAAGCATGTCGCGCGGTCTACTTGCGTTGTCCTAACGGGGACGAAACCGCGCGCGGTCGATCTGAAATCTAGCTGCCACTGCTGAAGTTGACACCGGCGACAGCAGCGGACCTAGTCACAAACTTGTTCACTTGTTGTCCGCCGTCGAGGTAGAGCTGCTCACCGGTTGGGTCAGAGAGTGCTTCGAAGCTTGCAGACAATCCTTCTGCACTGCAGTCCGCCCCTGATAGGTGAACTCCGACGGTTTCCCGTATGTAGGTTCGAGAGAAACCCCCTGCAGTCGCATTCAGGATCACGCGATTCGGCGCAGCCTCGCTGGCAAGAAAAACTGCTGCAGGCGCTACGGATTCGGGCGTCATCAGCGCGACTATTGGCTTTGGTATAAGCGCTTCAGTCATACGTGTTGCAGCGCCGGGCCCGATCGCATTGACACGAATTCCGAACTTCGCGCCTTCAATGACCAATGTATTCATCAAACCAATGACTGCCATCTTCGCGGCTGCATAGTTAGCCTGACCGAAATTGCCGTACTGCCCCACAGACGAGGTCGTCATAACGATACGCCCGTAGTTTGATGCGCGCATGATAGGCCACACTGCGTGCGTGCAATTCACCGAACCCATTAGGTGAACTTCAATGACCTTACGAAAGTCGGCTAGCTTCATTTTGTGGAATGCCGCATCGCGCAGAATACCCGCATTGTTGATAAGAGCGTCGATTCGGCCCCATTTGTCGACCGCTTTTTCAACCATTGATTGTACCGATCCTTCGTCGGTTACATCCGCGCTATCTGCGATTGCTTGGCCGCCAAATGCCCGGATCTCAGCTGCTGTCGCCTCTGCAGCGCCGGATGATGCTGCCGAACCATCCACGCTGCCGCCGAAATCGTTCACGACGACTCTCGCGCCACGGCGGGCGAGTTCAAGCGCATACGCGCGTCCGAGACCGGCCCCAGCCCCCGTGACAATCACCACTCTATTCTCGAAAGAAATGTTCATGTCGGCCTCGCTGTCTTTGACCACTGGTGTTGGTGGGAACAGTAGTTCACTGTGGTCCGTGAATCTATCGGTTGAACAGTCAGGCTACATGTCCGGTAACGGCAAGGGGTGGTGTAGGCGCTGCAATGATGTGGCCGGGGCGTATTCCTAAACCGGCTGTGCGTGCTTTTTTTCCTATATTTTTTCGGCTCGGAGGCCCAGGGGAAACTGACCAAGATGCTAAATTGGTTGCTGATCGAGCCCGTACCGCGGTCTTTCGGTCCTGCGTGGGATTCGTACCGCAGCGAGTTTTCGCACCGCCGAACAACGCCAAGTCATTCCGCAGTGGTGACCTGATTGTTGTTTTTTGGACCGTATGAAGTTTGGCAAGATGGCTCCCTGGACAGGAGGGAGTCATGACGAAGGCGCGATTTTCGGAAGAGCAGATGGTGAAGATTCTGCGCGAGGCAGACGATTCGCCGGTGGCCGCAGTGGCCAAGAAGCAAGGGGTCTGTGACCAGACGATCTACCTTTGGCGCCGTCGTTTCGAGCAAATCGAGACGATGGACGTCCGCCGCCTGAAGGCTCTCCAGATCGAGTACGCTCGTTTGTAAAAGATTGTGGTGGAACGGTATCTCGAGATTTAGGTGATCAAGGAGGTCGCCAAAAAAATAGTAAGCGCGTTCGTCTGGCTGCAGCAATTGGCGTTCGTCCAGAGCTGGGGTCTGTCGCTTCGCAGGGCGTGCGCAACCTACTGGACGTGCTGGTGCCAAACTCCAAGAGCGCACTGGGCGACGGCTGGGAGTCGATGGCCGCCAACCTGATTGCCGGCTACGGCACCATCCCGCTGGTCGGCACGGGCCTCGAGATTGCCGAGGCCATCGAGTTCCTGGTCCGCGCCGAGTGGGTGACAGGCGTCGGCCTCGAGGTCGACGGCGGCATTGGGCTGGGTGTGTCTAACTTCTAGCCGCTGCGGTTCC
>CANJXQ010000017.1 GCA_947478805.1 Betaproteobacteria bacterium
ACATGAGTCGACAACTGCAAATTAAACATGCGCGGCCACTTGCGCATGACAACCTGAAATGACACCGCAAACACCAGATATGCGCCGCCCGCCCCCATGAAGACGCGGGGTGCATAACTACCCAGATTCAGCATGTCGCCGTATATGAGAACCGCCAGGAGGAATACCGCGGCGACAGCAATACGGTAGTAGTTGAAGTATTTTAAGGATATCCAGAAAGACTCGGACACATCCGCGTCTCTTCGCGACGAAGGCAGCATGCGCTGGTCGGCAGATTGCATGTCAACTGCTCAGGCGCCTTTTCGTCGCATGTGCTCTTGGCTGCAGAAAAATTGAGGTCCAGTCCCTACGGCTTCGCTTAGCGGAACATTAAGCGAGCAAAATGCACAAGGCACCATTTCCTCAGACTGAGGACCGGACGCTGCAGTGCCTCGCCCAGCCGCAGCCTTCGAGCCTTTACGCGCCGATGCTGCACGAACAAGCAGGACAAACGCTATCGCAAGCACTACAAAGAGCCAGAGCTTTGCCACGTCGACTCCAGATCCTGTTGGTGAAGGTTTTATGTTTCACACCTGGACTCGAAAGATCTCCCCGTAAAGCATCGATCGAGCTATTGTTCGGAGGGCCTCGCGGAATTGGTCGGGGTGAGAGGATTCGAACCTCCGACTCCTGCGTCCCGAACGCAGTACTCTACCAGGCTGAGCTACACCCCGATTCCGGCGGCATGTGAACGGAAAGCGCCTACGGCAATCGCTTCCGTAACCGGATCAGCTGCCGGGAAACCCCGCCAATCCTAGTGATTCCGTTCAACTGCGAAGTCGCTTAATTCTAGCAGAGAATCCTTGAACGATGAATTAGGAAGGCAAGCAATAGACTCCCGCGCCATCATCGCCTCGCCGTAAGCCGCATCATAGGCATATTTCAACGCTCCACCTGCAAGAAGTGCGGCCTTTACTTGCAATAAGTCGCCTCGCTCACCGTTCTCAATTGCAGCACGGACAACCGCCTTCTGCTCCACTGATCCATTGTGCAATATAAAAATTAGGGGCAACGTCGCCTTCCCCTCGCTCAGGTCATCGCCAAGATTCTTTCCAATGCTCTCTGAATCCCCCGAGTAGTCCAACACGTCATCGACTAATTGAAACGCAGTGCCAAGATGCGCACCGTAGCGGGCCAATCCCTGCTCAACTTCCGCACTAGATTTCGCTAGGACCGCGCCCAATTGGGCGGCCGCCTCAAACAGCTTCGCCGTCTTTCTTCGTATAACGTTCAAATACTCGCCCTCGGAAATTCCTGCATTGCGAATATTCATGAGTTGCAATACCTCCCCTTCCGCAATCGTGTTCGTCGCTGTCGCCAATACCTCCATTACGCGCATATCCTGAGCGACGAGCATCATTTGAAATGCTCGCGAATAGAGAAAATCACCAACCAGTACGCTGGCGGCATTTCCAAATTGCGTATTGGCCGTCTTTCGACCGCGCCTCAGCTCGGACTCATCGACGACATCATCATGCAACAGGGTGGCGGTATGAATAAATTCGACGACTGCGGCTATATCCAACCGGTGTGGACCAAAGTAACCGCATGCCCCGGAAGCCAACAGCACAAGGGCCGGTCGCAAACGCTTGCCGCCACCTGCAATGATGTAGTCCGCTACCGCTTGAACCAACGCGACATCGGAACCCAACCTTTGTCGAATCAAGCGGTCGAGCGCCTCCATCTCCTGTGCAATAAGCGCGTGAAATGACACTACCTTAGGCATTACAATTAGTTCAATATTTTCAAATGGTTATTTCGCCCTGCTTATTAAGCCAGCGCGTTCTTGGAAGGAGCTAGCTTCTGCCTCCAAAAGGATAGCATGACAAACATTGGCGAACACCCGGGTGAATGCGTATAATTAACGGTTCGAAATCGTTCTGAATGAATTAAGGATTGGGTGAGGCAAAACATGTATGCAGTAATTAAGTCCGGGGGCAAGCAGTACCGTGTGGCAGTTGGAGAAAAGCTGCGCGTGGAAAGCATTCTCGCTGAGATCGGCGCTGAACTCTCACTGCCTGAGGTTCTTGCCGTTGGTGATGGTGATGCCGTGCAAATTGGCACGCCATTACTCGCGGATGCACAGGTCAAGTGCAAAGTGCTGTCGCACGGACGCGGTGAGAAGGTGCAGATATTCAAAATGCGTAGGCGGAAGCATTATCAGAAGCATCAGGGGCATCGGCAGAATTTCACTGAAATTGAGATTACTGGGATTGTTGCTTGATTGATTAGATAATTTCGAGAGTGCAAGAACCGGAGCAATAGCATGGCACACAAAAAAGCAGGGGGTAGTTCGCGCAATGGTCGTGACTCACAGGCCAAGCGACTTGGGGTGAAGCGTTATGGTGGGCAAAGTGTGCTCGCCGGAGAGATACTCGTTCGCCAACGTGGAACCCGAGTGCACCCAGGTGATAATGTGGGCATGGGTAAAGACCACACACTCTTTGCAATGGCCGAGGGAAAAGTCCTTTATGCAACCAAGGGACGCATGGGAAAGCATGTAGTGAGCATTGTTACTGCATAGTCCGCCCATGAAATGCGGGCAAGTCCCCCAAAGCCCTATCTCTTGATAGGGCTTTTTTGTTTGGGCGCTCGGCAGGATCGACGAGGCCTCCTCACTGCGTAGCATCGGCCAATCACAATATCATCAGGCAACAATTCCCATGAGATTCATTGACGAAGCGAAAATTGAAGTGCGCGCCGGTAACGGTGGCAATGGATCGGGGTCTTTTAGGCGCGAAAAGCATGTCCCCCGCGGCGGACCTGATGGCGGAGACGGCGGTCGAGGCGGAAGCATTTACGCGATTGCTGACATAAACATCAATACTCTCGTTGACTACCGATTCGCAAAAACGCATCGCGCGAAGTCAGGCGAAGCCGGGCGCGGAGCGCAATGCAACGGGGCTGGCGCCAAAGATGTAGAACTGAGAATGCCGGTGGGAACGGTCATCTACGACCAAGCCACTGGAGAAGTCCTTTGCGACTTGAACGCAGATGGCCAAATTGCGCTTCTCGCTCGAGGTGGCAAAGGTGGCTTAGGAAACATCAATTTCAAGACCAGTACAAACAGAGCCCCTAGACAAACTACTCCAGGTGAGCCCGGGGAAGAACGCGACTTAAGGCTTGAACTGCGAGTCCTTGCGGACGTAGGCTTACTCGGACTACCAAATGCCGGCAAATCCACCTTCATTCGGTCGGTCTCCAGCGCTCGGCCAAAAGTCGCAGACTATCCGTTTACTACCTTGCATCCACACTTGGGCGTTGTGCGCGTCGATACGGCGCGCAGCTTTGTAGTCGCAGATATACCCGGTCTCATTGAAGGCGCCTCAGAAGGCGCGGGACTGGGTCATCAATTTCTTCGGCATTTGGCCAGAACCCGCTTGCTTCTGCATATTGTAGATGTTTCCCCGCCGGACCCCGAGGCGAATCCGCTGGCAGATGCGCGTGCGATCATTCTCGAACTGAAGAAATATGGTTCGGGACTGCATGAAAAACCTCGTTGGTTGGTGCTGAACAAGGTGGACATGATCACAACTGACGCGCGAATCAGAATTCGAAAAAATCTACTCAGTGGATTACGATGGAAAAGCCCTGTCTTCGAAATATCCGCCATGACCGGGGAAGGCTGCAGGGAACTCGCATATGCAATCATGGGACACTTAGAACTCTCAAATGACAGAGCCACAATTCTTGAACAAGACTAGAAAACTGGTGGTCAAGGTCGGCAGTTCACTGGTCACCAACCATGGGGCCGGCCTTGATAGAAACGCCATCAAGTCATGGGCTGCACAGATTGCGCAATTGATATCGTCAGGCAAGGAGGTTGTGCTGGTCTCAAGTGGCGCCGTCGCGGAAGGAGTCCAGCGACTAGGGTGGCCTAGGCGACCTAACAGCATGCATGAACTTCAGGCTGCAGCTGCAGTCGGCCAGATGGGCCTGATTGAGGCCTATGAATCGGCCTTTCGAGTGCACAATCTTCACACGGCACAAATCCTCCTCACCCACGCTGATCTGGCTGATCGAAAAAGATATTTAAATGCGAGATCAACTATTCGCACCTTGCTCTCCCTTGGCGTCATCCCGATCATCAATGAAAACGACACAGTAGTCACTGATGAGATTCGTTTCGGTGACAACGATACGTTAGGCGCGCTTGTAACGAATCTGGTAGAGGCCGACTGCCTGATTATATTGACCGATATTGATGGCCTCTTTAGCGCAGACCCCAGGAAATCCGTTGACGCGGTTTTGCTGAACGAGAGGTTTGCAAGCGATCCCGTATTGGATGCCATGGCCGGGGGAACTGGTTCTGCCCTTGGCAAAGGGGGGATGATCACAAAGATCCAAGCTGCCCGTCGCGCCGCGAGGAGCGGCGCCGATACAATTATCGCCTCAGGACACGTTAGCAATATCTTGACAAGGCTAGTCGGTGGGGAGTCGATCGGAACGCGCTTGATTGCAGGGATGAATCCCCTCGCGGCCAAGAAACAATGGCTGGCAGATCACGTACGCATTGCTGGCCGAATTCATGTTGACTTAGGGGCGGCAAACGCGATTCAAACCGGAGGAAAGAGCCTGCTCCCCATTGGAGTAACAGAGGTGTCCGGTGATTTTGAGCGTGGGGCAGTTGTTACTTGCATATCACCATCCGGCACGGAGATTGCGCGAGGCCTAATCAATTACAGCGCTGGAGAAGCACGTCTGATCTTGGGAAAATCCTCAGAATCCATTAGGGAGATTCTCGGTTACGTTGATGAGGATGAATTGATTCATCGAGACAATCTGGCAGTGCTTTAATTCGCAGGTTACCCTGCAACGTAATCTCTCCGAGTTCGAAAGCCAGGTTGACTCTTGGTAGCAGCAGGATTATTTCGTCGAACCAAACTCACCTTTTCCGCAACAATTCATTTGCTTTGGCGGCATCCAATACCGGCGCCCGTTCGATGCAAAAATATTGTCGCGCAAAGGAGTCATGGTAGGAATTGACGCGCGCACCTTGAAAATCTATCCACGCTGGTGACTTGAGAACTAGCCATGTTCCATCCGCTCGACCAACTGCGTAAAGCTTACGTTCTCTCGTGCTACATCGTATGCCTTCATAACTGACGTTTTCTGCACGATCTGGGCTGCGAGCCACTACGACGAATCGAACGACACCATCCCGCCCCACGTCTATCGAAGTTCCGTCCACCACAAAGGAAAAACTTGTCAGGCCCGACACTTGAGTTGCAATCAAATTTTCAGGCCTAGGATACTTCGGCAGCTTTAAATCCAGTTCCTTCCATTCGTCTCCTGCAGGCGTCTCTCGAAGAAATTGCGCGCTACCTATGGTCGGCAAAAATGCCACGAAAAGGTACTTGGCCATTCGAAACCAACTTCTTGCTGGACTCATCCCAATAACTTAGCCTTTTGCTCAGACAATTCCACAATAGCCACTATGCAAGCTTCCGATTAATCGCGACCAAATTCCAAAGACGAACGAGCAGTGGGCGGCCGCCTAATTCATATACGGCAATTGCCCAATGCCCGCTCTTACCACCCAATCTATTCGCTCTAGTCGACCAACGCGTCTAGTGCCTTCTGGAAACGATTGGCGTGTGAACGTTCGGCCTTGGCTAGGGTCTCGAACCAGTCCGCAATCTCATCAAATGCTTCCTCACGCGCAGTCTTGGCCATGCCAGGATACATATCCGTGTACTCATGGGTTTCACCGGCGATTGAAGCCTTCAGATTGTTTCGAGTATTGCCAATCGGCAAGTCTGTGGCGGGATCGCCACACTGTTCCAAGTACTCCAAGTGGCCATGAGCATGACCCGTTTCACCCTCTGCAGTCGACCTAAATACGGCAGCCACATCGTTCTGACCTTCAACATCTGCCTTCGCCGCGAAATATAGATATCTACGATTCGCCTGCGACTCACCTGCAAAGGCAGCTTTCAAATTTCCTTGAGTTTTCGAACCTTTCAGCTTCATCGTTACCTCCTTTGAATAAAAAAGCACTCTACTAGATCAACAATACCACTTAGACTTAGTTTAATTAGATAGACGTATCGACGTCAACGGGTTTCGCGATTCGCCCTTATTGCCATTCACATAGAACCTTCGCGGATGATGACCAAAAATTTAATCTTGACCAATCGCCGAGACAGCAGTCGGCAACTCCACATCAGAGGGGCGACGCTTAGTGTCACGTCCAAGGAATCGGACCAACTCAGAGAGGGCCTGATGATAGACAGCCCTCTTAAACTCGATCACGGTGTCCAGAGGAATCCAATAGTCATGCCAACGCCACGCATCAAATTCTGGCTTCGCACTGGCTCTGAGAGACACATCGCTTTCCCGGCCGACAAACCGAAGCAAGAACCAAATCTGCTTTTGCCCTCGATAGTTGCCGCGAAGATCGCGACGAATCCAGTGAGCGGGGACTTCATATCGAAGCCAATTGCGGGTGCGCCCCAAAATACGCACGTGCCCCGGCAACAGACCTACTTCCTCCTGTAGTTCCCTATACATCGCCTGCACTGGCGTCTCGCCATACTTAATTCCCCCCTGAGGAAACTGCCAAGAATGCTCCTTGACACGCTTCGCCCAAAACACCTCGTTGCGCCAATTGCACAGAATAATGCCGACGTTCGGGCGGTAGCCTTCTCGATCAAGCATGCCCCATCCAGCATAAAGTTAATTTCGGGAGATTCTTTCACATTTTCCACTGAATTTGTAGCGCAAACAAAGGCGTGACATCGCTCAGACTAGTACTTGGCAAGAAAATGCATACAGTAGAATTCGAAGCTTAATCTTTTTTCAAAAATCCCAATCAACCATGCGTACCAGCGGCCTTTTTCTTTCAACGCTAAAAGAGGCACCTTCCGAGGCAGAGATTTTGAGCCATCGCCTGATGATTCGAGCAGGCATGATCAGAAGGGTGTCGGGGGGTATTTACACTTGGATGCCAATCGGACTTCGCGTACTTCGAAAAGTCGAAGACATAATACGGGAAGAAATGAATAAAGCCGGAGCGCTTGAAATATCAATGCCCATCGTGCAGCCCGGAGAATTGTGGCAGGAATCAGGACGGTGGGCTGCCTATGGTCCTGAGTTATTGAGGCTCAAGGACCGGCACGATAGAGACTTTGTCATTCAGCCGACATCCGAAGAAGTTGTGACAAGCATTGTTCACAATGAACTTAGGAGCTACCGGCAGCTTCCAGTCCACTTCTATCAGATACAAACAAAATTTCGCGATGAACGTCGCCCTCGATTTGGTGTAATGCGAGGACGCGAATTCGTAATGAAGGACGGCTACTCCTTCCACGCCGACTATGCGGATTTGGAGAGAGAGTACTCGAACATGCATGAAACCTATTCACGAATATTTTCTAGAATGGGCCTGAAGTTTCGTTCTGTAAAGGCAGATACCGGGACGATTGGTGGCACCGGTTCGCATGAATTCCATGTTCTTGCAGACTCGGGAGAGGACGCCATTGCATACTGTGCCACGTCAGAATTTGCAGCAAACGTTGAGCTGGCGGAAGCAATCGCACCCGATGTTCAAAGACCGCCCCCAAGCAAAGCTATACAGGAAGTTCATACTCCAGGGAAAGAGACCTGTAATGACGTAGTAGACCTACTGGGAGCGACAATTGAGTCATCGGTCAAAGCAATTGCCCTGATCAGTGATCCAGCTGGGCAGAAGAAACAGTTCAATTTGCTTCTGCTACGGGGAGACCACTCCCTGAATGAGGTGAAACTCTCAAAACTTCCCGGCTTTGTATCGTTTCGATTTGCCTCGGAGGCGGAAATCTTGCAAGCAATGCATTGCGAGCCGGGGTACATTGGGCCTGTTGGCGTGGCCGCCGATATTCGAATCGTCGCTGATCATTCAGTAACCAAGATGGCTGATTTCATTTGCGGCGCCAATCGCGAAAATTACCATTTGGCCGGGGTTAATTGGGCTCGCGACTTACCAGAACCTGCTTTAGTAGCCGATATACGCAACGTGGTGGTCGGAGACCCCAGTCCAGATGGAAATGGAAGTCTAGAGTTGTGCAGAGGAATCGAAGTAGGTCACATATTTCAATTGCGTACAAAATATTCCGAAGCATTGAAGTGCACATTCGTCGATGCATCAGGGCAATTGAAGCCGGCGGAAATGGGATGTTACGGAATTGGAGTAACAAGAGTAGTCGCTGCAGCGATTGAACAGAATCACGACGATAAAGGAATAGTGTTTCCCGACGCAATCGCCCCCTTTCGAGTCGCATTAGTTCCTATCGGGATGAAGAAGAGTGAAATGGTAAGAGCCACTGCGACATTGCTATACGAAGCACTAGGATCTAGAGGAATTGATGTCCTGCTGGACGACCGCGATGAACGGCCGGGCGTACTACTCGCGGATATGGAACTCATAGGCATCCCGCACCGAATAGTAATTGGTGAGAGGGGACTGCGGGAAGGGAATGTGGAATATCAAGGCCGGCGCGATTCCGAATCTCAACTTATCTCCAAGGACCACTGTGTCAACTTCATTATTTCGCGACTATCCCAATAATTCGTGACACTTACATCTTTTCGTCTTGTCGTATTGATTGGAATTTGGAGTACTTGCACGTCATCGTATTCGGGAAATCAACAATACGAACCACTTGCCGCGAGTGCCCAAGCTGGCTTGCGTGCTGCCATAGCGGACCGCCCCGCCCCAAGGCATGGCTTTGCGAACGGCGTTCAGGCGGCGAACTGGCTTGCAGATATGTCACGACGACTTGAGCGACGTATAACAAACTTTGAATCGAGAATCGACTTTTTACGCAGCGTTCACTACGAGTCCATGCGTGCAGGGCTCGACCCACAGCTTGTTCTTGCGGTCATTCAGGTGGAAAGCAATTTTCGCAAGTACGCAATTTCAGCTGCCGGTGCCCGGGGATTCATGCAGGTAATGCCATTTTGGACCAGCTTGATTGGTAGGCCTGGCGACAATCTATTTAGCCTGAGAACCAATTTGCGCTATGGCTGTGTGATCCTAAGACATTACCTTGATCGGGAAAAGGGCGACTTACATAGGGCTCTAGGCAGGTACAACGGCAGCCTAGGAAGACCGGAATATCCAGCAATGATCATGGCTGCACTGAATTCCTACTGGAGATACCAGGAAAAATTAGCTCATGCGCCAAACGTTCGAGAAAAGGAACAGCCCGCAGCAATGAACCCACTACTCAACTAATCTAATCGTTGCCAATATAAGAATTACGATTCAAGTCAAGGTTGGCCGCCATACGAAATTACCGTGGCCCAGACAGGATGAGTTCCACAAACCCAGAACCCAGCACTGTCAGTCGATACGCTCGACTAGATTCGTATCACCTGTTTTGCCTGAGCCAAAACCAGTACACGTAGCCAGACAAGCTATAGACAACGAATCCCAGAAAAAGAATTACGGGTGGATTACTCGAAATTAGGATCATTGCCAGAACAATGAGCAAGATTGCCCAAAATGGCACGCTTCTCCTAAGATTAATGTCCTTGAAACTGTAAAAGGGGACATTGCTTACCATCGTGAGTCCCGCGAAGAGTGTAACGACGCAAGCCACTGCACGTACAGTATCTTCCCTTCTAAATCCCAAATCATCACTCACCCAGACAAGCCCCGCACATAGTGCCGCCGCCGCAGGACTAGGAAGCCCTTGAAAAAATCGCTTGTCCGTCACGTCAAGATTCGTATTGAAACGCGCTAGACGAAGCGCCGCACCAGCACAATAGACAAATGCCGCAATCCACCCCAGGCGCCCCATCGGTTGCAACGCCCAAACATACATTACAAGGGCCGGCGCCGCACCAAACGACACCATGTCAGACAGCGAGTCGTATTCAGCACCGAATGCACTCTGGGTATGTGTCAGTCGCGCAATTCTTCCATCCAGTCCATCCAGCACCATGGCAACAAATATACCCACCGCCGCCTGATCGAACCGAGCATTCATAGCCATTACTATGGAATAGAACCCGGCAAACAAAGAAGCAGTTGTAAATAGATTTGGAAGCAGGTAAATGCCTCGACGACGAAAAGCAGAATTCAGCAAAGGCTTAGGGCTATCAAAGTCATTCATCCGCAAATTCCTCGCCATTCTTACGTGCGCATTGGATTAACCCGACTCCGTGCAAGGTCATTTGATAGGGTGATTGTGAGACGCATTGGCGCCTCCCGGGCCAATGCGCCAGCGTCCCAGTTCAAACGTACCGAAAATTGACGTTCTACGCACCTACAAAGCGCGGCCTGTCTATATGGTGTCCCCTAACTACGGAACCGCACTGTTTATTTTGATTCAGTACCCCTGAACCGACAAGCAGCATCCACAGTGGCCTTCTTGGGCTTATCTGCAGGGACCGCGGCGACCTGCGATGCTTGAATCCGCGACAGAGCCCCACTCAATTTTCAATGCGCCTAAAGCTGCGGCGCATTAGTTTCTCGATTGATCAACGAGTTTGTTCTTCTTGATCCAAGGCATCATAGCCCTGAGTTTTTCACCAACCACTTCTATCTGATGCGCAGCAAGATTGCGCCGCTGCGCAAGAAGTGTCGGAGCCCCGGCGCGGTTTTCCAGGATAAATTCCTTTGCGTACTGACCACTTTGGATCTCCGCTAGGATACGTTTCATTTCTCTCTTGGAATCATCGGTAACAATGCGGGGGCCGCGCGTGATATCCCCATATTCTGCATTGTTGGAGATCGAATAATGCATGTTTGCAAGACCACCTTCATAAATAAGGTCAACGATGAGCTTCAGCTCATGGAGACATTCAAAATAGGCCATCTCAGGAGCATATCCGGCATCTACGAGCGTCTCGAACCCTGCCTTTATCAGCTCAACAGTGCCACCACATAGCACCACTTGCTCACCAAACAAGTCTGTTTCGGTTTCCTCTCGAAAATTGGTCTCAATAATTCCGGCCTTACCTCCACCGATAGCCGATGCATAAGACAACGCAATGTTCCTTGCCTTTCCAGACGAATCTTGGTGCACCGCAATCAGCATGGGGACACCCCCACCCTGCGCGAATGTCGACCGAACAGTGTGGCCTGGAGCTTTAGGTGCAATCATCAGAACATCCAAGTCACCACGAGGCATTACCTGACCATAGTGAATGTTGAAACCATGCGCAAATGCTAACGCTGCGCCATTTCTAATATGCGGCTCTACTTCTGACTTATACACGGCTGCGATGTGCTCATCTGGCATGAGCAACATCACGATATCCGCATTTTTTACTGCAGCTGGTATGTCCTTAACCGACAATCCAGCCTTTCTTGCTTTGTCCCATGAAGGCCCACCCTTTCGCAAGCCTACCGTCACCTTTACTCCTGAATCATGCAGATTTTGTGCATGCGCATGTCCCTGCGAACCATAGCCGACAATCGTTACCCTCTTGCCCTTGACCAGAGACAGATCAGCATCTTTATCGTAATAGACTTTCATCAAATATTCCCGTGTGAAGTGAGTAAATAATTAAATAGGACGTTGGACTGCGGATGCATTTTCACAAGTTATTCAATTAGGCTCGGACAATCCGTTCACCGCGCGAGATTCCAGATGCGCCCGTACGTACGGTTTCAAGAATGGCGCTCTTTTCCACTGCAGAAATAAACGCATCCAGTTTCGCTCCGGTTCCGGTCAATTCGATTGTGTAAGTGCCATCACTAACATCAATAACCCTGCCCCTGAAAATATCAGCCATTCGCTTTACTTCCTCTCGTTCTTTTCCAGTAGCGCGCAATTTAATCAACATCAGTTCGCGCTCGATATGACCCGCCTCTGACAAGTCAATCACTTTGACAACCTCGATCAGCTTGTTCAGTTGCTTGATTATTTGCTCGACGACGGCATCGGAACCTGTAGTCACGACAGTCATGCGCGAAAGTGAAGAGTCCTCAGTAGGTGCAACCGTGAGCGACTCAATGTTGTAGCCTCGGGCTGAAAAAAGGCCGGACACCCTTGACAAGGCGCCGGCTTCATTTTCCAAAAGAATTGAAATGATGTGACGCATCATGCACTCCCCATTATCACCAGACACAGATTTACGCCCCACCCTTCGACAGTCTTTTTCCCCTGTCGCCGCATTATCTTCTGCTATCCTCACCGAAGAGTCGGATCGACGCGATTGGAAAAAGCCTTTAAGGGTAAGGGGGGGGCGGCACTTGGTCAAGTCTTAAAGGGTGGGGGCTAGGTTCGGGAGACACTCTTTTGCTAAAATTCTTTGGGTGTACCCTGCCAAGGCTAGTTTTTCGCGTTACGTCTTGATGCCCCGTCGTTCGCTTGGTTTTTTCCCAAGGAAACATTCCTGGCCACACAAAATGAACTTGCTGAGTTCCTCAAGAGCGTGGAACGGCGAGCGTACAAACAAGCGCTGTATGCTGTGCGCGATAGCGAACATGCTCTGGACATCGTCCAGGATGCAATGCTTAAACTCGCCGAAAAATACGGGGATAAGCCACCTAACGAACTGCCGATGCTTTTCCAGCGGATTCTTCAAAACACGATCCGTGACTTTTATCGCAGGCAAAAAGTACGTTCGATGTGGACCACGCTTTGGTCTACTCTCACGCCATCAAGGGACGATGATGAAGGCGACCCACTCGACACGTTTTTGGCAGATGACGACTCTAACGCCAGAGAAGAGCCCCAAAACCAGCTTGCGCAACGGCAAGTTATTGAAATAATAGAAAAAGAGATACAGAAGCTTCCCCCGCGTCAACGCGAGGCGTTCCTCTTGCGTTACTGGGAGGAGATGGATGTCGCGGAAACTGCCGCTGTCATGGGTTGCTCCCAAGGCAGCGTAAAGACCCATTGTTCCCGCGCGTCACATACTTTGGCAATCGCGCTAAAGGCTAAGGGGATTGAATTATGAGCGAACACCAATTCGGATACAGGATTCGCCAACGCTTAAATCAGGAGGCTGGGATTGATGAGTCGATCCTACTGAAACTGGAAACCGCACGTCAACAAGCAATACAGAAACAGAGAAAGTTGGCGCCGTCTGCATTTGACGTTGTCCTTGATGGGGTATTGGGGAGAGCGAGCACGCCAGAGTCGTTAATGGCAAAACTACTCCTCCCCTCCTTGGTACTCATTTTTGGCCTGATGGCAATTCAGTCGTGGCGTCAATTTCAAATTGCTGCGGAAATTGAGGAGATTGATACAGCAGTTTTAACTGGAGATTTGCCGATCGACGCCTATACGGATACAGGGTTTGATGCATGGCTAAAACGTTCATCGCAATAATCCTAATTCTGATTGCCTCAGCCACCACGAGCACAATTCAGGCAGCTGGTCCCAAAAGACTATTACTCTGGGTGGAGTTGAGTAGCGAGCAGCAACAATTTTTGTCCCCGCTGTCTTCCGGTTGGGATGAGATGGAGTTGAGTCGAAAGAAAAAATGGCTCGGCATCGCAAAGCGTTATCCGACCATGAAACCTGCAGAACAGAAAAATGTTAGAAAACGGATGCAGGAGTGGGCGTCCTTAACTCCCCAACAGAGGCAATCTGCCCGCGACCGTTTTCGCAAACTAGAAAAACTTCCTCCGGATAAAAGACAATCTCTCACGGAAAAATGGGAGGAGTATCAGCAACTTCCCGAGACAGAGAGAGCGCGGCTGCGAGCAATGGAAGAGAATAGAAAAGCCTCCTCAGCCAATGTTCCCAAGTCCCAACCCTCGACCTCACACACTCCACCAGAATTGCGCCCTCTGGCGCGTTAAGTTTGGTGCATGTGGTCGTTACAACCAACTTAGAACATTGGCATGCCAGCGCTAGGCAGCTATTACGCACACGATCCTTCGGCAAGCATTCTTCGCCGTTCATTGGCTTTGCCGTACGAATTGCTATTGCTGCTTCCAGTCGGAATGTTGGCCGGTAGTCTTTTTCCGGGCACATTGGACTCCAATGAAATGCACATCCTAAATCGTCATCTATTTCAGGGCACGCTGAGCGTCACTTTTTGCATCTATTTCATGATTTGTTGGCGAATCGGTGGCCAGACGCTACCTATGAAAACTTGGAAAGTTCGTGTCGTTAATGAACAAGGCGCTCAACTGGGCGCAAGGCAATCACTATTCCGCTTCTTGCTCGCATTCATTTCCATCGGTACCGCGGGTATTGGCGTGTTATGGGCATACTGGGACCCTGATCGACAGTTTTTACACGATCGACTCGCTCGTACTCGACTAGTCGCAACTGTATATTGAACTGCAGAGAGGCATTGACCAAGCTTTCAGCGACGCTCAGTCCACCACATCATCATCAAGGCAGTAAAGAGAAAAAGAACACTTGGAAGGATTGCAGAAAGAAATGGGGGCCACTGTTGGAGCAATCCTACATGCGAAAATAGGCTGTTCAACATATGGAACAAGATACCCAGCATGATCCCCACGAATACCTTTGTGCCCACTGCACCCGCCCTTGAATGAATGTAAGCAAACGGCAACGCCAACGCCATCATTACCAGTACTGCAAACGGGTAGAACAGCTTCCTCCAAAGCGCCCCTTCGTATCTCTCGGATTTCTGACGATTATCGACCAGATGCCTTGAGTACTGGTACAGCGACCATGCAGACATCCGCTCTGGCACGACAAAGAGCACCGTCAGAATGTCTGGCGTCAGAACGGAGACCCATTTCATGTCGACCAATCTCTCGACTCTTACGCCATCCTTCTCAAATTGAGTGCGCTCAACATCTGCGAGCCGCCAGCTGCCTTCAGGAGCAAACACCCCGCGCTTCGCCGAGCTGATTGTCTGCAATCTGTAATCGGGCGTGAACTCGTAGATTCGAACCCCTGAAATAGTCGAGTCGGGAAGCACTTCTCGAACATTGACAAACCGATATTCATCTTTGACCCATAGTCCGCTTCGGAATTCCTGAGCCACGAGCGTGCTGGTCCTTTGAAGTTTCAATTCACGCGCCGCCCGCTCCGATACTGGGGCCAACAGTTCACCAACTAAAAATGTTACGGCAACAAATATAACCCCTACGCGAAAAAGAATGCCAACCGCAGTGAACGGCGAAAGTCCCGCTGCACGCATGATCGTATATTCAGAATTCGCGGAAAAATGTGATAACGCATAGAGAGTCCCGATAAGAACTGCGATCGGAGCCAATTCGTATACATGCGCTGGAAGCGACAAAAAGACATGTCCTAGAGCATGCACAAGCGTGTATCGCCCCTTTCCAATGTCTGCCAATTCGGTAACCAAATCGAAAAAGGCAAATAGCGCAAGGAACGCCACAAAAACAAATAATGTGGCCGCGTAGACCTCCCGAGCGATGTATTTTCGAAGAATTCGAATGCTCATTGTCTTATGGTTCAGCGTCCGGATCTGACTCTGACTCGGTGCCAAAACAAGGCCAAGAGCAAGAAAATCATTCCCGCATGCACGACCCACCAACCCAAGTAAAACGCCAGGCGCCCTTGCGATACCCATGCTTGGGTCATACTTATTAAATTTGAATACGTCATGTACGCCAACAACGCGAAAATAAGATTCAAGGAGCGACTCGCTCTGGTATTCACAAAAGAAAGTGGAATCGCCATTAACGCCAGAACAAAGGCGGAGATCGGTAACCCAATCCTCCACAAGAGTTCGGCCAGATTGGCGTTGGTAGGGTCTTGAAAAAGCGTTCTTGTTGGTAACGACTTGGACTGCGCCTGAACTATCCCCTCTCCGTGCGCCTCGACTCGAATTGCATATCGCTCAAAATCCATAATCCGATAGTCCGCCAGGCCCGGAGTTCCTTGGTATCGTCTTCCATTTGTTAAAACTACGAATTTGTCTCCTGAAGGTGTGGATTCACGGAATCCGCGCTTGCTCACCAGCACCCCAAGTTGGCCGTCCCGCATGGATGATACGAATACATTCTGGACATTTACTTCATCCCCCGCGACTGCCTCGACGAAAAAGACCCGATCAGATTCGGCCGCCTCGCGGAATACGCCCGGAGCGACGCGAGCAAGATCGTCTCGTCGCTCCATTTGACGCCGAAAATTGTCACTTCTTTCTATTGCCCATGGGGACAATATAGTAGATAGCAGTCCCACAAGAACAACGATGGGGCCAGCAAAAGCAATCACCGGACGAATCCATGCGGTCAATGGAACACCTGATGCGAACCAAACGACCATTTCGGAATCGCGATAGCTTCTGGTCAGAGCCATCAAAACAGAAATAAACAGCGTCAACGAAAGCAAGACAGGCAGGTAATTCAGGGCCGAGAACCCTAGCAAGGGCAAAACGGCGGAAGTCAATACACCTCCGCCCGCTGCCTGACCGAGCAGGCGAATCATTTGGGTCGTGATCGTAATTGCGAAAAGAGTCGCAAAGACCGCGAGCGCTAGATTGCCAAATTCCTTTAAGAGTACTCGCCGAAATATCATTGAGCGCCTAATCAAGCAGCAGTAGTGTCCGAGTCATAACATCCCTTCAACCCCAACTACTCGCAAAACATACGCACTCCATTCAGCCAAGTATCTTGCTCGACTCATCTTTGACGAAAGCGGAATAATGCATGGATAATGTTCACACTCCAGCCCCGCGACAACTATAGGAAATCACAGTGGAATTTAACATAAAAGCGCTTCGCCCCGACCGCGCAAAAACATCGTGCCTCGTGGTCTGGATTTATGAAAATCACAAATTAACGCGATCTGCAGATACGGTAGACAAGGCTAGTAAAGGTCGAATTCGAGAAATACTTCGAATGGGCGACTTGAGCGGGAAAACAGGTCATGCTCGACTCTTGTATGGGGTGGCAGGGGTATTGGCTGAACGCGTGCTTGTCGTTGGGTTAGGTAAAGAAGAGAAACTTTCAGCCAACCAATGGAACGAAAGCCTTCAGTCTGCCGTAAAGACACTATTGGATACTGGAGCGAAAGATGCTTATTTGTGTGCGGCTGAAATTCCAGTTGAGCATCGGGATTTGGAATGGAAGTCACGGCAGTTTGGAATAGTCTCCTCCGCAACACTCTATCAGTTTCAGAGCTTGAAAAGCGTACAGACGCCAGTTCGGAAACTAAAGAAGCTAACACTGGGACTTCTTCCGCCAAGAGACTCAGAAGCGGCACTCCGAGGAATGAGACAAGGCAGGGCAATCGCGGCCGCTATGAATTTTGCGAAAGACCTTGGGAATCTCCCAGGGAATATTTGCACGCCATCCTACATTGCGGAGCAATCAGTCAAACTTGGAAAAACATACAAGTTTCCTGTTCAAGTATTGGAAAAAAACGATCTGGAAAAACTCGGCATGGGTGCCATGCTGTCGGTGTCCAAGGGATCACGCCAACCGGCAAAATTCATTGTGCTTAAGTACTTCGGGGCTCCCCGTCAGCAGAGACCTTTCGTTCTCGTCGGCAAGGGAATCACCTTTGACAGCGGAGGAGTATCCCTGAAGCCCGGTGGCGGTATGGATGAAATGAAATTTGATATGTGCGGCGCGGCGTCAGTTATTGGCACATTTCGCGCCTTGGCCGAAATGCGCCTGAAACTGAATGTAATTGGGCTTGTTCCGACCGCTGAGAATATGCCGGATGGCGCTGCGAGCAAGCCCGGAGACATTGTCACAAGCATGTCCGGCAAAACGATTGAGATACTGAACACCGACGCAGAGGGCCGCTTGATACTTTGTGACGCCATCACCTACGCCGAACGATTCGACCCTGCTCTCGTCATAGACGTTGCCACTTTGACCGGTGCATGTATCGTAGCGCTTGGCCACATATGCTCGGGAGTCTTTTCCAATAACGATTCGCTGGCCCGTGAGCTTGTCGCAGCTGGCGAAATTGCGTCGGACCGGGCCTGGCAGCTTCCTCTCTGGGACGAATATCAAGAGGACCTTCGCTCCAACTTTGCGGATATGGCGAATGTAGGCGGACGTGCGGCCGGCAGTATCACAGCAGCGGCATTTTTGTCGCGTTACGCATCCAAATTCGATTGGGCGCATATCGACATTGCCGGAACCGCTTGGCTGTCGGGGAAGCAGAAAGGGGCGACTGGACGCCCTATCCCGCTACTAATGAACTTCCTGCTCAAACGGGCACAAAAGCAGTGAATGCAAAATGCATCAATGAACTGCGAACCAACAATCGGTCAAATAGCGGTCGCGCTCATACAAAAACAGCATGCGCACTCGCCTCCGCTGATCAAAAATGACCCGAATTGACTTTTATTTCAATGCAGAATCTCGGCTTCAATTCGCAAGCAGGATTGCCGTAAAGGCGCTTCACAACAAGCTTCGGATTACGATTTTCTGTCAGGATGAAACACTTATTCGAGCGGTGGATAAATTGTTGTGGAGCCACCCCTCGACGGCATTCATTCCTCACTGCGCCGGAATTGACAAGTTAGCTCATGAGACTCCAATCGTATTGGTCGAAAACACAGACTGCCCTCTGCACCTAGACGTCCTGATCAATCTTGACCAGGATCCACCACCAAGGTTTGAGCGCTTTCAGAGGCTGATTGAAATCGTCAGCCGAGACGATAAGTCGGATCAGGAGAATGCGCGAAAGCGCTTTCGCTTCTACAAAGACCGAGGTTATGCAATGGCACACCATAACCTGGAAACGCTCGCAAAAGGAACCTCCAATGGATGATGAGACCGACATCTTGCAGAAGGCGGATGCATTACTCAGCAAGCGCCACCCCGCCGTGACAAGGGACTTTCCCATACTAACCGAAGTCGTAGATCCATTGACCTCGGTAACACAACCCCGAAATTTGACGAAGCTAGGAACGAACCCAATTGACAGAACAACCTGGGCCAGGGAAGTGGACGCGATAAGTGATCGGGTTCTTGAACGTGTGCTGACACATTCCGATGCGATTATGTCGAAATGGATCGACTCTTCGTGTCAAGAAGAAATCCGAAACCTGGTGCAGCTTTCAGTCGAAGGACTTATTTCAGAAGTCATCGCGAAAGTTGAGGAGGTGGTATCCGTTTCCGTTCGCGAGTCTGTCAAGAAGGCGCTGGAATCCGAACTGCGCGATTTTAAAACTCAAACACACATTGACCAGCGTTCATGAAGCATAATCGACAGCCTCTCAATTTGAGATGTAGACCTTTTAAAGTAGCGAATAATTCCAGTATGAATATTTTTAAAATCTTACAGCGTGCTGCGTGAGCATGGAAAAGAGCTTTGACCCCAAGGCCATTGAGCAACATTGGTATCCCGTGTGGGAGAGTCGTGGTTATTTTTCACATTCAGAAGATTCCGCGGCGCCCAACTACTGCATCCAACTCCCACCGCCCAACGTTACCGGGACGCTGCACATGGGACACGCGTTCCAGCAAACTCTGATGGACGCACTAGTCAGATATAACCGCATGCTGGGATTCAATACCAACTGGGTTGTAGGCACGGACCATGCTGGCATCGCCACACAAATCGTGGTTGAAAGGCAGCTTGAAAGTGAGGGCAAGAGCAGACATGACCTAGGAAGAGACGCATTTTTAGCCAAGGTGGCTGAATGGAAGAAGCAGTCAGGTTCAACGATTACGCGTCAGATGCGTCGCTTGGGAGTTTCGGCAAATTGGACCTACGCCGATTCTGAAGGGCAGTCTGCAGGCTACTTCACGATGGATAGCCAGATGTCTGCAGCGGTAACCGAGGTATTCGTCCGACTGCACGAAGACGGACTTCTCTATCGCGGAAAGCGATTAGTCAACTGGGACCCTGTGTTAGGTACCGCGGTCTCTGATCTCGAAGTCGATACCGAAGAAGAAGATGGAAAGATATGGGAGATCCGATATCCATGTGAAGACGGTATCGGCGAATTAGTCGTGGCGACCACTCGTCCAGAGACACTTCTGGGCGATGTCGCAGTAGCGGTACACCCGGATGACAATCGATATAAACAATTCATCGGAAAAAATGTAATTCTACCCCTAACGGGTCGATCCATTCCTGTCATTGCAGACGAGTATGTTGATGCCTCCTTTGGCACTGGCTGCGTCAAGATCACTCCTGGGCACGATTTCAATGACTACACTGTCGGCGCGCGCCACAATCTTCCCATCCACTCGATTTTCACCCTGGATGGCAAAATCGTTTCTGACAATGATTTACCTGCTCCAGACAGGAAGCGCCTCAAGGAGAAAAATGAGTCGACCGCGCGTCAATTGAAGATCCCTGCCCCATACTGGGGATTAGACCGATTCGTTGCGCGAGGCGCTATTCTTGAAGACCTTCGCAATGCCGGCCTACTTGTGAATGAGAAATCTCATAGATTGCGAGTCCCGCGCTCTGGGCGTACTGGCGTCATTGTTGAACCAATGATCACTGATCAATGGTTCGTGAGAACCGAAGGGCTAGCCGAGCGCGCGTTGAAAGCGGTATCGGATGGAAGTATCCGCTTCTATCCCGACCATTGGGTTACCACCTACAATCATTGGCTCGAAAACATTCAGGACTGGTGTATCTCAAGGCAGTTGTGGTGGGGCCACCAAATCCCCGCTTGGCATGACCCTGCAGGCAACATCTATGTTGGCCGCAACGAAGAAGAGGCGCTTGCCAAGGCATCTCGCAACGGTTACCTAGGAAAATTGACGCGGGATCCTGACGTCCTAGACACCTGGTTTTCATCAGCCCTAGTCCCGTTTACTAGCCTTGGATGGCCATCAGAACCAAAAGACCTGGAAAAATTCCTGCCATCATCAGTGTTGGTTACAGGGTTTGACATCATTTTCTTCTGGGTTGCCAGAATGATCATGATGACCCTTCACTTCACGGGAAAAGTACCCTTCCGAGATGTCTATATCAATGCCCTTGTTCGTGACGCAGATGGACAAAAAATGTCCAAATCCAAAGGCAATACGCTCGACCCCATTGACTTAATCGACGGGACCACAATACAGGCCCTGGTTGAAAAATCGACCATTGGACTCATGAAAAGTGAGCACAAGGCGAAGGTAGAGCGGTACATCCAGAAGAACTTTTCAAATGGCATTCCCGCATTCGGAACGGATGCACTGCGTTTCACTTTCTCGTCTCTGGCAACCTTTTCACGCACCCTTAATTTTGATCTTTCCCGTTGCGAGGGTTACCGAAATTTTTGCAACAAACTCTGGAACGCGACCCGATTCGTCCTGATGAATACGGAGTCGAAAGATTGCGGAACCGACCATTCGCTAGAGGTACATCTATCGCATGCTGACCATTGGATAATTAGTGCGCTACAGCGCACGGAGCTGGCTGTTGAAACCGGGTTCAAGGAATATCGATTTGACCAAGTAGCAAGCGCAATCTACCACTTCGTTTGGGAAGAGTACTGCGATTGGTACCTGGAGTTTGCCAAGGTACAACTGGTCCATGGGGGGGAACAGCAGCAACGAGGTACTCGTAGGACACTAGTGCTAGTACTTGAATCGATTTTGAGGTTATCTCACCCGATTATTCCCTTCATCACGGAAGAGCTCTGGCAAAAGATTGCGCCGCTGGCCGGAAAAACGGGGGAAAGCGTAATGATCGCGCCTTATCCCCGATACGACGAAAGTAAAATCAACGTAGATGCAGAACAGTTCATTGGTCAACTCAAGGAGCTAGTTGCAGCGTGCCGCAATCTTCGCTCCGAATCCAAGCTGTCGCCAGGGGAACGCGCGCCCCTTCTGACAAGCGGAGACAGAACGTTCTTAAGTGCCTGCTTCCCCTATCTCGTTTCACTAGGCCGCATGTCGGCCGCGACATACGTCAACGAACTACCGAATGCCGACGCACCCGTTGCCATAGTTCGCGAGAATAAATTGATGCTCCATATTGAGATTGACCTTGAAGCAGAGATTGACCGACTCGGCAAGGAAATCTCCCGAGCAGAACTTGATATTTCGAGGGCGCAAAGCAAGTTATCCAATGAGAGTTTTGTAAAAAAAGCTCCAGTCGCCGTCGTGCATCAAGAACAGGAACGGCTACATGCTGCTCAAGCAACTCTGGAAAAACTGAGTTATCAATTGGAACAGCTGAGACGGTAAAGCCACCAATCGCCCCGAGCGCAACTAAGTACGACCATTAGCGCTTTCGTATGTAGAAGACAAACACCTGCTCTTCTTCCGTCATATGAAGGAGTTCGTTCCCGGTCTGTTTAGAAAATGCCTGAAAATCCTTCATCGCCCCCGGATCCGTCGCCAGTACGCGCATAACTTGCCCACGGTCCATCCCGGCAAGTCCCTTTTTCGTTCGTAAAATTGGTAATGGGCAGTTTAGGCCCCGCGCGTCAAGTTCTTTGTCAAATTGCATTGGGCCTCTCATACCTCTAAGAATTCAAACCAAACGATTAATCGCAAAAGGGGGAGATTTTATCGATCTCGAATTTCATCAGCGCGTTGCCTACGAAAATCCCTCAATCGGGCCTCAACGGTAGACAACTGGTAGAACGTACCATCTCCTCCCTTTAACGCTAACTGCAATTGATCTATGGCCGCCTGCACCGCACCTTGTAGATAATAGACTTCCGCCTGAGCCTGGTGCTGAAGTAGTATTTGACCGAGCGCCGAAAATGATGCGGCTTGCAAAGCATACAGCCGTCCATCATGCGCATCGATGCGCAAGCGCCTTTCAATTTCAAGCAAAGCACCATGGTGGTCCCCAAGCTTCTGCATCGACTGAATTGCCGCATACTGAAGTGGCCGATACCCGGGATAACGCGCTATCGCAGCTTTTTGCAGATTCAAAGCAGATTCGTAATCCGCTTGAGCGGATCTTATCTCCGCCCCCAGCATACTGAATATCGGACTTTCACCAACACTGCCTCCCGCCAGCAACAATTGACGCTGTGCTTCGACCAAGCCCCGTGTACGCAATAGCGCCACAGCTAACCCATATCGCGCTACACCTTCATTGACATAGCGCTTTTCTCGGATTTGTTGCACGAAATAGGCAACAGCATCGGCCGCGTTGCCTTGCTCTGCCCGCATTTTCGCCCTGATCAGAAGGAAATCGATTCGGTCGACTCGTTGTTTATATGCAATTACTTGCGTGCGATTCTGTATGTCCGATATGCGTTCGGCCGTCAACGGGTGTGTCTGAAGATAGGACGGAGCGCCGTTTTCATGGAGCCTGCTCGCCTTTTGGAGACGCTCAAAAAAACTCACCATCCCATTGACGTCAAACCCCGCACGGCGAAGTACATCCAGCCCGACCCGATCAGCCTCTCGCTCAAAATCCCGCGTGTACCCCAACTGCGCCTGAATTGAGCCCGCTTGAGACATCATCGCAATTGCCTGCCCTGCCTGCGCATTGCTTCTTGCCGCAAGCAGGCCAATCAGCATGCCTGCAACGCCAACGACCGATAACTGTGACTGTTTCCCTAGCCCCCTGGAAATATGGCGCTGCGTAATATGGGATATTTCGTGAGCAAGTACAGCTGCGAGTTCAGATTCTGTTTGCGCAGCAAGCAATAGTCCCGTATGTACTCCGACGAATCCTCCAGGCATCGCAAAAGCATTAATCATCGGGTCTGAAATTAAAAAGAACTCATATCGTAGGTCGGTAGAGTTACTCGCCGCCACAAGACTCATTCCCAAGGTATTGATGTAATCCAATGCCACTGGATCGTCAATAAATGACGGGTCTTTGCGAATTTGCCCCATTGCCTCCACTCCTACCCTACGTTCCATCTGCGGGGAGAGTGAAGCAGTTGAGGAATCCCCCAATTCTGGTAGCGAAGTGGCGGTATGCTGGTCGCCCAGTGCTGCCAACGAAGGCAATGCAGCGGCAAGGCAAATCAACCATACAAAGACAATTCCACGCGTCATCGCGATATGATACTTGAGTGCGAATATTCGCTCACAATAGGTCCGGAATACCAACTCGTTTGCAGTACATCACTCGGGAGTGATCAGTCAGTGAAGACATCCTTTTCTCATTTTGACAAGAATGGCCAAGCCATCATGGTCGATGTCAGTGAAAAGCCTGAGTCCCACCGCATTGCAATAGCCAGCGGAACGATATCTATGTTGCCCGCCACATTTCGTCGGATATCTAAGGGCAAGTCCGGAAAAGGGGATGTCCTGGGAGTAGCGCGTATTGCCGCGATCCAGGGAGCGAAACGAGCCAGCGAACTCATACCCTTGTGTCATCCGCTGCAAATAAGCAAGGTATCGATCGACTTTGAGCGCGATAGCACCCGTTCCCAACTCTCCCTAATTGCGACGGTATCCGCAACTGGTAGAACGGGAGTTGAAATGGAGGCATTGGCTGCGGTCAGTATCGGCTTGCTTACCGTATATGACATGTGCAAAGCCATAGATCGTGGCATGAGGATCGAATCGATTTTTCTCAGGGAAAAATCGGGCGGAAGATCCGGTCACTTCCTTAATCCAATCGGAATATCCAAATAGCAAGTGGCTGACCATCGCAAGTCAATCATTTGTCCTTACCGGCCACCAGCAGGTAGTGAATCAAGGAATTGGGCAACCAGTTTCGGGTCTACTGAATAATCGCATTTGGATTGCAAGGCGTTGGTTGAGTAATCCGCCCGTGCCAGGAGATAAGTCATCGAATGACCTAATTGGGCACATACAAAATATGACCTCAACTTGTGCTCCCCTTGCAAAATAATGACCCCGACATTCGCCCCCTGCGGTGCCACAACCATGTTTGCCAATGAATCATCATCGAAGCCAATCACCGCCGACGCATCGCTTAAAATTGAAATTAGCTGCATTGGCGGGGTTTCGACCGCGTCGACTAACTCGAACCCATGCCTTGATAGCATGGGCATTAAATCAGATTGATTACTAAGCCGTGAATGAGGCGCAGCACTTCTTGAAAGGAACACCCGCCGGAATCGGCCTCTGTGACCACTCGCAAGTTTGCGACGGAGATATTGCAATCCGATTGGAGATATCCAATGTCCAATCGACATAAGTGACGGCACTACTAACTGAGATACATGCAGTTGACAGCCTAGCGGATAGCTCCGTAGCTTGCTGCAATCTACCCCGATTGCGTCTAGCATTGCTCTACGCGGCTCGGTCAGATCCTCACGGATAGCTAGGCTTACATTCTTATAGTCAGGGTGTTGTTCCAGTGCCCAAAAACGGGCCAGAGTCTCAAACATCCACGAGTAGTGGTCTCCGCCTCCTCCCAATACCGCACACAAGCCCCCTAATGCAACCCGGGGCACCGGTAGTTCCAGCATCACCCGAAGATCATCAGTCGCATGAATGACACCCTCCCCCCGCAGCAGAAAGGACTGAGGCGTGTTCACCACACCATCCAGCAGAAGTCGGGAATCTTCCGACACGATCGCCAACTGGCTCGGCAATACGCGGCAAGATTTCATGGAAGCCAAATACAACTCTGGGATAAACGGCCTCCCCAATGTCAACCCCTCCTTCGCGTCCGAAGGTAGGGTATGGAATTGTGGAAGACTTAGGGCTTGGGCTCGTGCAAGAGATACATACTGCTCTCCTCTACGCGCACACCACTCCTTGGGTCCCTCGACTCTCGTTGCCACATACTCCTTGGGTCTTGTTTCTATCGTTCGGTTGAGTTGTCTAAATGACTCCCAATGCGTTTGCGCATCCTGCTCCCAGCCCATTTCAAACATGCACCGTGCCATTTCCAAATGTCCTTCGGCATTTTTGGAATCAGCTGCGATTGCATTGCGCAACACTTCAATCGCCCAAAAAGTCTCCCCCGTCTCTCTAAATAGGGCCCCAAGACGGCCTTTCCAATACGATTCCAGCGCCGTTTTTTCTCCATTGTCGTAATCAGAGGAAACCCCTAGTATGTCAAGCGCTGCCTGGTACTCTGTGGCCGCATCCTTGGGATGCCCCTCTTCACGGTAGAGCTCCGCAAGCTCAAAATGTGCTCGCGCCATTTTTGGATCAAGCAAGAGAACATTCCTGAAAAAATGCTCAGCTAATCTTGGCTCCCCGTTTGCGCGATGCAGCCTCGCAAGATTGAAATGTGGTGCCACATCTGCGTTGTCGCGTTGCAGCGAACTCTCCAAACAGCGAAGTGCGTCGCTGGACCTCCCCAATCGACGGTACGTTTCACCCAGATTGCCATACACCAACGCGTCATCGGCACCTGCCTCAATAGCCCTCTCAAACCAGCTCAACGCTTCAGGAAATCGTTCTCTACGAAGGGCAACTACTCCAAGGACGCAAAGTACAGAAATTGGCGATTCCGTAGCGGACAAGATTTTCGTGGCGAGGCGCT
Source organism: Betaproteobacteria bacterium (assembly GCA_947478805.1). Classification (GTDB taxonomy): domain Bacteria; phylum Pseudomonadota; class Gammaproteobacteria; order Burkholderiales; family SG8-39; genus CAIYPG01. Next base: position 26,241 of record CANJXQ010000017.1, read on the forward strand.
CCGCCCGATCCAGTTCACCCTTTAACAGCGCATCGCGGGCGTCCTCGATGCTTTCAACCGACTTTCGAGACATTTGAATGGCTTATTTTCCAGTACGGCAGGAGATCTCTTCTGTAATGCGCTGCAGACCTTTTACATAGTAACAAGCTGCGACTTCATACTGATGTGAATAATGACACAGTGACGTATTTGAAAATCCTACTATGTCCTCTACTTGGCCCAGTCTTTCCTTTCACTCAAGACAGGGCGGGAGATCCGGACAATTTATCGCTCCAAGATACGTCATCAGGACGAACCAACCCTAATTTCTACCGATTAGCGCTTTCTAGGGATATTGATCAGAATCGACGCATCTGATTGCAAAATTGGCTCGGCTCGCGATTATCCGTATAATTTGCACACATGGCATTGCAGAGACCGTTTTGTCCCGCCAAGCTGTTTGTCCATCAGTTCAGGATGCACTGTCATACGGTTGTTGGCCCTTCCGGTTGCAGCTTGATTTGCCTCATTTTCAAGATGAAACACAATTGCTTTCCCGGTGCCTTCGCGCTGCGCATACCGCACTAGCGCAAAGATCTCTGTCGCTCATGTATCTATGCTGATCACTATGTTGAGGCGCGCGTTCCGCGTGCTCTCACAAAGCCCGACCGCTCGCGTACCGCCCACGAAATCTAAAGTTGATGAGGAACGACGTCTGTGGACGTTTCTCGAGCAAGCACGTTTGGCGCACCAGCGTGGGGCCTTGGAGGAAGCGCTGCGTGCGTACGAAACCTCACTGCCACTGATACCAGAATCGCAGTCAGCAATGCGCGCAGCGGCATTGGTCAATATGGGAGTTGTTTTGCGTGAATTGGTGCGCATGCCGGAGTCGATTACATGCATGCGAAATGCAATCGCGCTTCAACCGAGCTCGCATGTTGCCCATTACAATCTGGGCCTCAACCTCTACGAGATCGGACAACCGGAAGGCGCCGAAGCCAGTCTTGACATGGCATTGGCAATCCAACCGGACTTTCAAGCTGCCCATAGCACCCGCCTGTGCCTATTTGGACTATCGCGCAATCATGATCCTGCGCGCGTATTGCTCGAACATCGACGATGGGCCGAGCAATTTGCGGATCCACTCACCAAGAAATCTCCATCTCATCAAAACAACCTCACCCGTGAGCGACGACTCACAATAGGGTACGTCTCCGCAGACTTCAAGGAGCACTCCGTCGCACATTTCATTAGTCCCATATTGGCCAACCATAACCGGTCACGGTTCCGGGTCATTTGTTACGACAATTGGCCCCAAAGTGACTCGACGACACAGCATCTGAGCATGCTCGTCGAAGAGTGGCGAAAAATTTGCAATTTGGATGATCTACAAGCCTCTGATTTGATTCGCGCCGATGGAGTTGACATCCTGATCGACTTATCTGGCCACACGACCGGCAACCGCTTGCTTATGTTCGCGCGAAAGCCGGCACCGGTACAGGCAAGCTGGTTAGGCTATATGTGCACTACTGGAATGGCGGCCATCGATTGGCATATCACTGACGCGCATCTTGATCCTCCAGGTGTCAGCGATGGCTGGTACTCGGAGCGTCTCATGCGAATAATCTGCGCCGCCGCTTTCGAGCCCCATCCGGAAAGCCCGCCGGTGAATACACTCCCCGCCCTGGCTAAAGGTTATGTGCGTTTTGGCTCATTCAATAATTACACGAAGATCAGCGACGAAGTGATCGCTTTGTGGGGGCGAATTCTTGCCAGCTTACCCCAGGCTCGGCTCCTGCTAGTGGCAATGGGGGGAGACGAGGCCGAATTCCAGTTGCAGCTGCGTGCCCGTTTCGAGCGCCTGTCGCCCACCGGAGGTGTATCGCATAGGATTGATGTTATGGGAAAGCGCCCCCTGAGGGACTTTTTGAGCCTCTTTCATCAAGTCGACATTGCGCTGGACCCGTTTCCCTACGGCGGCGGTACCACGACCCTGCACACCCTTTGGATGGGAGTGCCAGTGGTGACGTTAGAAGGCAAGTCAGAATTGGCCCGAGGCACTAGCGGCATGCTGAATGCATGTCACCTCACGGACCTGGTTGCTCGGAGCGAGGAGGATTATCTGAGAATCAGTGTCGACTTGGCGAACACTCCTTTACGACTCGTCGACCTGAGATCGCAGCTCCGCGAGCGGCTCTCTAACTCATTTCTTGGAAACGCCCCCCTAGTCACACGCAGCCTCGAGGACGGATACATCCGCATGTGGGCAGACCATGTGCAGCGAATGAATACATCAGGTACTCACCGGCCTAGCGGATCGGAATAGCCTGAATTCCCGCCTACAACTGGCGACTTGTCAATCGATGCGGCTTCCGAAGGACCTGCCAGCGCATCGATCTGTGGAAAAAGTCCGTGCGGTAGTGGCTGGCACGAATTAGAATTGTATGTGCAGCTAGGAGAACATATCAGCATGGAAGATTTCGATAATTTTGTTGCCAATTTCACCAGTGCGGTTGATTTCCAGGAGGAACGGGAGATCCGTGCTGACACCAAATTGGCCGATTTGCCTGAGTGGGATTCGCTTGCTGCGCTCGGCGTGATCATCATGTTTGATACGGAATACGGAGTGACCATCACGGGTGGTGACCTCAAGGCTTGCCCTACCATAAGCAGCATCTTCGAGTTGATCCAAGCCCGGCGAAAGTAGGCCTTTCCCATGGCACTTACGAGCATCCTGAACGTCAGGTATCGAGGACTCGCCTCGTGCGTTCCGAAGAATGTCGTATCAAACTTCGACTGTCCGCCCGAACAGAGGTCTGAGCGCGAACGGCTTGTACGAAATATTGGCATTGAAACGCGGCGCATCTGTCACTCGTGGCAGTGTTTTTCTGATCTTGCGGTGGTCGCGGCAGAAAAGCTACTTGTCGAGCTGGGCTGGGAACGCGATGACGTGGACGCACTCATCGTCGTGACACAGTCACCGGACTACCTAATGCCAGGCTCCGCTATCTTGATCCAGGACCGGTTGAAGCTTCGCACCTCTATTCCCGCCTTTGATATCAATCTCGGCTGCTCGGGCTACCCGTATGGTCTCTACGTGTTGGGATCCATGCTGACATCCGGCGCAATCCGTAGGGGACTGGTGCTCGTCGGCGATAAGAGCGCCTGGCTGCCCGATTCACTTTTGCCACTGTTCTCCGATTGTGGCACCGCGACAGCGCTCGAATACGACACAAATGCGCCACCCATGCACTTCGACCTGAACAGCGACGGCAGCGGGTATCGCGCAATCATGATGCCGGTGGGTGGAGCGCGCGAACGCACGGATTTCTACCATTTCAATCCGCAGAACGCGGAGGGCAGCGAGAAACGCCGGCCCGTGGATCTGATCCTGGACGGCGCCGCCGTGCTGAATTTTTCGATTGCGCGCGTGCCGGTTGCGGTGAAGCAGATTTGCGAGACTGCGGCTACGCCGCTTGCGGACATCGATTACCTCGTGCTGCACCAGGCCAATCGCATGATCAACGAAACGATTCGCAAGAAGCTCGGACTGGCGGCCGAGAAAGTACCTTCGACCCTGCACGAGTTCGGGAATACCAGTTCGGCATCGATTCCCCTCACCATGACCGCCCGAATCCGCGAGGATCTCACGCTCAACGGGCGGAAATCGCTGCTGTGCGGCTTCGGCATCGGATTGTCCTGGGCCAGCTGCATTCTCGAGACTGATCGCATCTGCATGCCTGCATTACTGGAAGCATGAACGCGGATCCTTTCTCGCTCGAGGGGAAGCGCGTTTTGGTGACGGGTGCCTCCTCCGGCATCGGGCGGCAGGTGGCGATTTCGTGCGCGGAAATGGGTGCAACGATGGTGGTGACCGGGCGCAATGCAGAGCGCCTGGGACAGACATTGTCGCTGCTCGAAGGGGTCGGACATGTGTCGGTCGTTGCCGATTTGCGCAAGGTGGATGATATAGGCCGGATCGTCGATTCGGCGGGCGAACTCAACGGGCTGGTGCATTGCGCCGGCGTTACCGCGGTGGTCCCGTTCAGGGTCATCGGCGAGAAGCACCTGGATGAAATTCTCGAGACGAATTTTCGCGCGCCGGTAATACTCACGCAGCGCCTGCTTGCCGGCCGGCACCTGATGAATGGCGGCTCCATCGTGTTCATTGCCTCATCGGCGGCGCACATCGGAACGCCGTTTACCAGCATGTATTCGGCCAGCAAGTCGGCCCTGATCACTGCCGCACGCGCACTCGCACTGGAAGTCGCGGCGAAGCAGCGGATCCGGGTGAATTGCCTGTCGCCGGGATATACGCGGACCCCGATGCTCGACGGCCTGAACGAGGGCGCCTCGATCGAGGGCAATTTCGCGCTGGCGCCGCTCGGCATCGGGGAGCCGGAGGACCTCGCCAATGCCGTCATATTCTTCCTGTCGGACGCGAGCCGCTGGATTACCAGGGCCACCTTGCATATCGACGGTGGGCTGACCGCGCGCGTCAGCTATTGAGAGGGACGCGTGGAACCGCGGAAAAAGCATCCGTTCCGGCTCGACGGAAAAGCCATCCTGGTAACAGGCGCATCGTCGGGCATCGGGCGGCAGGTGGCGATCAGCTGCTCGCAGATGGGCGCGAAAGTCTTCATTACCGGGAGAAACGCCGAGCGCCTGGCGAGAACGATGTCGGAACTCGCCGGGGATGTGCATGCCCAGGCCACGGCCGATATGACGTCGACGGCGGAGATCCACAAGCTGGTGGATGCCTGCGGCAAGGTCGACGGCGTGTTTCATGGCGCGGGCGTCTCCGGTGTCACGCCGATCAAGCAGATCACGGAAAAGTTCCTGCAGCATGTGTTTTCCAGCAATTATTTCGCGCCGATGCTGCTGACGCAGCGGCTGCTGGCCAAAGGGGCCATTCAGCGCGGCGGGTCGATCGTGTTCATGTCATCGACTGCAGCGCACCTTGGCGTGCACGGGGTCGGGGTGTACTCCGGCACAAAGGCCGCACTCCTAGCCAGCATGCGCTGCCTGGCGATGGAGCAGGCCAGGATCCGCATACGCGCCAACTGCCTGTCGCCCGACCTCGTGGAGACGCCCCTGCTGGTGGAGATGCCCATGCACGTCAGCACCGAGGCCACCGAGCGCCAGGAATGGCTCGACATGCAGCGCAAGCGCCACCCGCTGGGCCTGGGCAGGCCGGAGGACGTCGCCTACGCGGCGATCTACCTGCTGTCCGACGCCAGCCGCGGCGTTACCGGGACGACACTGGTGATGGACGGCGGGGTCACTTTCTAGATGAGCGTGGCATGAAGAGCCTGATCATCGTCGGTGCGGGCGGATTCGGCCGCGTGCTACTGGCCCAATGCAGGGGCGATGCCGCGTGCGGCAGGGACTGGACGGTCAAGGGTTTTTTGGACAACCGCGGCACGATCCTCGATGGCTACAACACCGGCGTCGCAATTATTGGCGACCCGCTGAGCTACGTCCCCCGACCCGACGACGTCTTCCTCGTCGCCCTGGGCGATCCGGAGGAAAAGCGGCGCTACGCCACGCCGCTGCTTGACCGCGGCGCGAGCTTCGTTAATCTCACTACCGAGATCACGCGCGGTGACAATGTGGTCATGGGGCGCGGCAATATTTTCGAACCCAAGGTGTATTTCGCGTCGGACATCCGCGTGGACGACTTCGTTACCATTGGCGCGCTGACCATCGTCGGGCATGACGTGCACATCGGCTCGTTTTCGCATGTCAGCAGCTTCGTGATGATCGGCGGGTGGGTGGATATCGGGCCGGGCGTGACGATTCATCCGCATGCCACGATCCTCCCCAGGGTCAGGATCGGTGAAGGCGCCACGGTGGGCGCCGGAAGCGTCGTGGTACGCAACGTGCCGGCCGGCTCCACCGTCATGGGCAATCCGGCCAAGGTTTTCAATTTCAAGTGATCCCAGCGGTTTGCCGATTCGACATGCTCCCTCGAAAAACGCTCATGATTCGTCCGCCTGCGCCGCGATTTGCGGCGCGGCTCCCATTCTGTTCGCGTCGCTGAGCGGAGATCTCGCGGGTGTCGGATATCGCAATTTTGGGTGGGCCCTGGCGCGCGGCGCTGAAGTACCCCGGCATCGATCCGGCGGTCCGGCTCGTCAGCTGGGGGGCGGGCGAAATGTTCGATCTCTACTACCCCCATCTCGGATTGAAGGTCGACTATGGCGTCTGCCCATGGTCGGGCGATCACGGCTTGGTGAAGCACGGTGTGACCATTAGGCATCCGCGTGCATTGCGCGAAGAGGATCCGGAGAAAGTGCTGATTGTTATTTTCGCCGGCCACTGGGCGGAAATCCTGCGGCAAATCGCCGAAATCGGACCGTTCAGGGCCATTCGCGCGATCAGCGAATCCGCCACGGATACCGTCCTGCGGCTTGCCGCGAAGTACCTGGACCAGCACGCCGGCCAGGGCCCGAGCAGGACACCCGGTACGGCGCGCCCGGCCGGGACGCCCGACTACGCCATCGTCATGCAGGGGCCCATCTACCCGCATTGGACACGGCTGGCCATGCTGTGGAACAAGGCCCAGCATCCCGACGCCTGGCTCATCCTCAGCACCTGGGACGGGCAGGACCCTGCGCTGGTCGAGGAGTGTAGTTCGCTGGCCGACGAATTGGCGGTTTCTCCCGTGCCGCTACATCCGGGTTTGAGCAATCGCAATGCCCAGATCCGATCCTCGAGGAAGGGACTGGAGGCTGCGCAGCAGCGCGGGATTCCCTTCAGCATCAAGAGCCGCTCCGATCAATTCCTGACCGGCCAAAGCATTGCGTCGCTGATCCGCTACGTGGCGCCTGTCGAGGGTGCGAAGCCATCGGGTCCCCACAGGATCGGCGTGCACTTCGGCACGTCATGGAAGTACATCCCCTTCCAGTTGTCCGATCAGTTGCAGGGCGGCCGCGCGCGCGACCTGCTGCAGTTGTGGAGTTGCCCGGAAGATGAGCGCGGGACCGGCGACTTTGAATGCGAACCCGGTAGCCATTTCCAGAAGCTTCGCGGTTTCACCAATGAGTCTTATGTGTACGAGAAGTACGCGGCAGGACTGGGCCTGCCGACCCGCGACCTGGTCGATTCGTATGCCTTCGTCCGCGATTGCGTGTTTCCGCTCGATGCATCGGTCCAGCCCTTCTCGCTTAAAGGCATTGCGCTCTTCGACGTGTTTGGCGGGCCGCCCGAGATGCAGCAGCGTAATGCCGGCAGGGAATTCCTGAGCCCCGGATTCGAATGGTGGATGATGATGCAGGTCAATTTTCCCCATGCCGAGGACGAGGCCCGGCGCGTGCAGGCGTCCGACTACACGGTGCAGGATTTCTGGACTTTGAAGGTACGATAGACCTCATGCAGATACTTTCGCACCGCGGTTTTTGGACGCATCCCGGCGAGAAGAACTCGCTCGCCGCGTTCGAGCGGTCCCTGCGCCGGGGCTTCGGAATCGAGACCGACATCCGGGACCTGGGGCGTGAACTGGTGATCTCGCACGACCCGCCCGACGCGCGCGCAATCCGCGCCACGGAGTTCTTTGCACTGTATCGGAAGGTTAACCTGCCTGGAACGCCGCTCGCCCTCAACATCAAGGCCGACGGACTCCAGGACATGCTGAAGTCGATTCTTGCCGAATTTCGCATCGACAATTACTTTGTCTTTGACATGTCGATCCCGGATACGCTGCACTATGCCCGGGTAGGCCTGCCGTACTACGTGCGTCACAGCGATCATGAACCCGAACCGGTTTGCTACGACGGAGCCGCCGGCGTCTGGCTGGACGAATTTGGCCGGCACTGGATCGACGAGGATGCAATCCAGCGACACCTGTCGGGCGGAAAGCAGGTGTGCATTGTGTCGCCGGAGCTGCACGGCCGGCCGCACCTGCCCGAATGGGAGGAATATCGTTCCTTCAGGTCGGTGGTTGCGCACCCGGGCCTGCAGCTGTGCACGGACTTTCCCGAACAGGCGCGTGAGTTTTTCGGAATATAGGATGAACGCCCGATGACCAAGATCAAAGCAGTCATATTCGATATGGATGGTGTCCTCATCGATGCCAGGGAATGGCATTACGAGGCGTTGAACCGCGCCCTAGGGCTGTTCGGTATGCAGATGAGCCGCTATGACCATGTCGTCACGTATGACGGGCTGCCCACCTCCGTCAAGCTGTCGATGCTTTCCCGGGAACGCGGCTTGCCGGAAAAGCTGCATCCCCTGCTGAACGATCTCAAGCAGCAATACACCATGGAGCTGGTGCACTCCCGGTGCAAGCCGACATTCCAGCATCAATACGCCCTGGCGCGGCTGCGCCGCGAGGGCTACCGGCTGGCGCTGTGCTCCAACTCGATTGCCAGGACCGTGGAAACCATGATGGACCGTGCCGACCTCCGCAGGTACCTGGAGTTTCACCTGTCGAACCAGGACGTGACTCGTGCCAAGCCGGACCCCGAGATGTACCAGGTGGCAATTTCCCGCCTTGCCATAGCGCCCGGGGAGGCACTGGTGGTGGAGGACAACGAAAATGGCATCAAGTCGGCGCTCAGCGCGGGGGCGCACGTGCTCAGCGTGGCCGGCGTCGAGGACGTGACCTACTCCGCAGTCATCGGCAAGATTCGTGAACTCGAGGGCCAACATGCTTAATGTGCTGATTCCGCTGGGCGGCAAATCCGAGTTTTTCGATCCGCACGATTTTCCCTTTCCGAAGCCCCTGATCGAGGTCTGCGGCAAGCCGATGATCCAGATCGTCCTCGAAGACATGGCGAAGATCGCGGGGCCGAAGCGATTCATTTTCATCGTGCGAATAGAAGACTGCCAGAAGTTCCACCTCGACCGCGTGCTGCGACTGCTTACCGACGACAATTGCGAAATCGTGCAGTTGCGCGAGGACACCAAAGGTGCCGCATGCAGTGCCTTGCTAGCGATTTCACACATCGATAGTTCGGAACCGCTGCTTATCTACAACGGCGACCAGCACATCGATTGCGACCTTGGCGCCGCCATCCGGAAATTCGATACGAGCGGCGTTGACGGCGGGTTGATCTGCTTCGAATCGATTCATCCGAAATGGTCCTATGTCCGCCTGGAGGACGGGCAGGTCGTGGAGTCAGCGGAGAAGAGGCCGATCAGCAAGAATGCCATCGCCGGCTTCTATTACTTCAGGCAGGGCAGTGATTTCGTGGCCGCTGCCCAGGAAATGATCAAGAAGGACGTCAACACCAACGGCGCCTATTACGTCGCGCCTGCATTGAATGAGATGATCCTGAACGACAAGCGGGTGGAGATCATCAAGGTGCCAGCGGAAGGATACCATTCCTTCTATTCACCGCAGAAACTGGTGGAGTTCGAACAATTGCAGACGATAAACAACAGGTCGGCCAAACATGATTAACGTTGTCATTCCGATTGCCGGGGAAGGTTCCCGCTTTGCCCGCGTCGGCTTCAAGCTGCCCAAGCCGTTCATCGACGTGGAAGGCGCGCCGATGGTGGCGCGCGTGCTCGAGAATATTGCCATCAAGGACGCAAGGTACCTGCTGGTCTGCAGGGCCGAGCACCTGAATGCCGAGTACGCACCCTATCGGCGGCGCATCGAGAAGGAGTTCGATTGCACCTTCCTGCCCATCGACAAACCGACCGAAGGTGCCGCCTGCACGATCTTGCATGCAAGGAAATTCATCGACAACGACAAGCCCTTGTTGCTGGCCAATTCCGACCAGGTCGTTGACGTCGACATCGGACGCTTTTGCGGCGATTGCCTGGCGCGGGGCCTTGACGGATCGATCATGACCTTCCCCGATCCGACCCGTCACCCCAAGTGGTCCTACGCAAAGACCGGTGCGGACGGCCTGGTTAGCGAAGTCCGCGAGAAGCAGCCTATCTCCGAAAACGCCACCGTCGGCATCTACTATTTCACCAAGGGGAAAGATTTCGTCGCGGGGGCGATCGACATGATCGTCCGCAACGACCGCACCAACAATGAGTTCTACACCTGCCCAGCCTACAACTACGTTATTCGCGAGGGCAGGAAGATTGGCGTCTTTGAAATTCCCGCCGCCGCCATGCATGGCCTGGGAACCCCGGAAGATCTGGCGATCTATCTGGCCGCCCGGGGCGCCGTCCCGAGAAAAGACTGACTTTCAGGCGGGCCCGATGCGTCCTTATTGCATACCCTGCGAGATTGCGCGGAATGGGAGTCACAGATTGTTGGCGGGCGCTGAAATCTGTAGTTTTCGGACCTGCTGCGCAGGGCTTATCTAGTGATTTCACCAGCGGAGTTGTCGGTGATCGTGCAGGGCCCGGTCGTCGGTACTCCGGAGCAGGCCGGGCATGAGCGGCTGACATGGCGGGCGCTCGAAAGCGTGCGGCGCGTGTTCCCGGGGGCCCAGGTCATTCTGTCCACCTGGACCGGCAGCGACCTGCATCGGTTGGAGGCGGATGTCATCGTGTCGAGCGCCGACCCTGGGCCCGCTGTCTGCAGGAGGCCGGGCGTGGAAGACTATGTCAACGGCGTCAACCGCTCGATAGTCTCTACACTGGCCGGCCTGCGCGCCGCGACACGTCCTTACGCGGTCAAGCTGCACAGCGACTGCGAACTGATCCATGACGGCATGCTCTGGCACTGGCAGGCGCACAGCGAGCGTTGCGACGAATTGAGGGTGTTCACGGATCGGATCATTTGCGGGGAACTGTTCTCCCGTGACCCGTACATAACCTCGTTTCTCTTTCATCCCGCAGACGTGTTTCATTTCGGCCGAACCGAGGACCTGCTGCGCCTGTGGGACCTGCGGCTGGCGCCCGCGGAAGAAACTGAGCGCTGGCGTGAAAGTCGGTTCAACCGGCCGTGGGTGATGCCGGAGGGCTTGCCAATACGCTATGTCCCGGCACAGTACCTGTGGATCGCAGCGTTGAAGAAGGCAGGATATGACTTCTCTCTCAGGCATTGCATGGAACTACCTCATTCACTGGTAGGCGCGTCCGAACTGTCGCTCTTAAACAATTTTTCGCTGATCGACGAGCGATCGCTTGGCCTGGCATTCCCCGCCTCGTTTCTCCGCGCCAGCACGGACGCCACTTATTCGCGCCTGACCTGGCAGAAGCTGTACGAAATGTATTGCGTGCGGCGGGACCCGCGCGAATTGGCAAAGCGTTCGCGCCGGGTGGCAGCACGCGCAATGCTCCGTAAGACGAGATATGCCCTGGAAAAGCTGCAATGGAAGTCGTAGACCTCACCCACGGCAAGCGCAGCGGGGCGCCCATGGCCTGCGGGTCGAACGTCACCGCATGAAAATTTCACCGGACCAGATCTCCGTGGTCATCCAGGGGCCCGTCATGGGCGGACCGGAAATTCCGCGGCAGCAGCGGTATACAGTCCGAGCGGTTGAAAGTGTCCGGCGCGTGCTGCCGGGTGCGCAGATCATTCTGTCAACCTGGCAGGGGAGCGACACCAGCGACCTGGATATCGATAAGCTCGTTACCAGCGCGGATCCCGGACCCTACGTGCTCAAGAACCCCGGCTACCCCGACTACGTCAACAACGTGAACCGGCAGATCACTTCGACGCTCGCCGGATTGCGCGCGGCGACGCGTAGTTTCGCAATCAAGCTGCGCTCGGACTGCGAACTGCTCCACGACGGATTACTGAATCACTGGGAAGAATTCCCGCATCGGTCTGCGAATCTCAAGGTATTCTCCAGCCGCATCGTTTGCGGCGAACTGTTCACCAGAGACCCCAGAATCATTTCCTACCTTTTCCATCCTGCCGACATTTTTCAGTTCGGTCGGAGGGAGGACTTGATGCTGTTCTGGGACGTCCCGCTGGCCCCGGCCGGTGAAACCCTGCACTGGCGCGACAAGCTCCAGACCAAAATACTCGGCGGGACAGAGGGATTAGAAGTCCGCTATGTTCCCGAGCAATACGTCTGGATCAGCGCATTGCGCAAGGCAGGCCATGAATACGAACTCGGTCAATGCTGCGAAATACCTCGCAGCCTGATCGCGGCCTCAGAACTTTCCATCCTGAACAATTTCCGCATCGTCGACGAGCGGTCCCTAGGCATGGTATTCCCGTCGGGGTTCCTGCGGCATGGCGTCTGGAAAACCTATTCGAGACAAGAGTGGCAGAAACTCTATGAACTCTATTGCGTGCGCAGCGACAAGGAGGGCATCGAAGCACGGGTCGAATTGGTCTCCAAATGGGCGTCGATAAGGCATCGTCGCTGGATGCTCGACCGAATATTCTTCGGACTAGACAGATTGATGTTTGGCAACGAGGCATACCTCGGATGAGACATACGGGAATCGGATGCCACTGAAGATCCTGGTCGGGCCGCATGCCTACACGTCGGGAAGCCACCACTTCGTCACGGACCTCCCGGGCATGCCGGTATTCCACGAGCCCGCGCAGATGGCCGCCGCGGTCGCCGAGCATCGACCGGATGCGGTCCTGCTGCGCGCCGCCGGCCACAATGGCGTCAGCGCCGCCGACATCGCAGCTTGCCCCGTTCCGGTGATTGGCGTGTACCACGACTGGCCCTGTTGGACGTCGATCCGGCTGGATGCCGTGGCAGCAATGCACGATTGGCTCATCACCGAAAAGACTGCAGTCGAATACCTGCAGAACATGGGGCACCTGAACAAGTCCCACTACCTCCTGATGAGCCGCGAGGGCATTGAGCGCGTGAACCAAAGCGGGATTGGGACTAGCGGGTCCCGCCCCATCGATGCAAGTTTTCTCGGCTCGTTCTTCATCAATGGCTATCGCAATCCGTTCAGATTGCGCGACACCAGTCCGACCGCCCGGCTGGACAATCTCTATTGGTCGCGCCTTGGCTTTCGCGACCGCTCGACAATGGTCGCACTATTAGCCCGCTATCCCGCGAATGTCTACGTCGCGGCGCAAACCAGGGAGCGGCCCGGCCTGCAGCTGGATCCCGCCAACCCGTCGCTTTCGGTCATGGCGCAGAGCAAGATTTGCGTTCACATCGACGCCGGACGCAAGCATGCCGCCAATCGCTGCTTCGAGGCCATGGCGCTGGGTTGCCTGCTTTTTCTGGAAGACGACAATGAACTGTTCGACTTCCTGCCGGCCGGTGCAGCCGTCGCCTTCAATGCCGGGAATCTGTACGCGCAACTCGACCACTACCTGAGCCGTCCGGCGGAGCTGGAGTCGATCGCAAGGACCGGGCAGGCGTGGGCGCTGCAGCACTTCACCAATGCCGTGCTCAGCCGCGATCTGGTACTGCTGATCGAGAGCGTATTGCCCGTGTTGCGCGACCGGCCGGAACAGCGCGGCGACCTCTACGAACATTATCGGGCGCCGGTGCACTGGGAGGGCACGGAGGTTCACCACGCCAAGGAGGCCATCCGCAATCTCGGCTCGGTGGCTGACACCTGGCTCGGCGCCAATGAGGCGGCTGTTTTCTGGTTCGATGCCTGGCAGAAGACGAATCAGACCGCCGCGCTGGAAAACGCAATTGACCACATGGAGACAGTCCGGGCAGAGGCGAACGCCGGCCCAAGCTGCTACTGGAACATGGCGGTGATGGCGGAAAACCTGAAGCAGCCGCAGCTAGCGGAACAGGCCATGGGGAAGCTGGAGCGTTCGCTCGGGAATGCGGACGCCGACTTTCGCGGGTCGCGGCTGGAAATCCAAAAAGACTGGTGGCTATCGGGGCATATCGAACATGCGCTTGCACTGAAGAAGATCGGTGGCAGGCATGCCGAGCTTGAGCGGTCGGCCATGCAGTGGCGACTCGGGATGCTTCGCGGCGACCGCGATGTCTTCTGGGATGAGTTGCCGGATGAACACAAGCGCAATGGAGACATGGATAAAGTCCGCGAACTCGACCCGCTGGACAATCCATCTCGCGACCTGAGGGCGCGGATCGAGGACCTCAAGGCGGAGACTTTCGGGGTCGAGGACAACGTAGCAATCGGTAATGTGCCGACGAACTCCGACGGGATGCTCAACCGCATGACGCAAGCCGTGAAACGATTATTCGGGCACTGAACTTTCCTGCCTGAGGTTTAGTGCGGATTGCTTGATCGCCAGGCGGTTGAATCCGTGAAAAATGCCGCTCACCGGGGCACCGGACTCGCGTAACATTCAAGCCTCTGTGCCAACGGCTCAGTGTGGAGCAGAGCACGATCAAGACAATTGAACTCCACGCGACGGTGTGATACCGGAGCAAGGAGGAAGCTTATGCCAGATACGCCACAGCAGACAATCCACGCGTCCAGCCTGCCAATTGGCAAGCCTGGGATCTCGGCGTGCCTTTCCTTTGTCGATACGCGCGCCGGCCTGGAAACCTGGCTCGGCCTGTTCAACTACCAGCTCGGAAATTACGGCTGCACCAGCGTGAAGTTTTCTGCCTACGTGGTCCCCGCACCGGGCGAAAGCGAATTGAAGCTGCTTTGGCAGGCTGTGTCAGACAAGCCGAACCTGTTCACCCTGCGCGTCAACGACTGGTTACCGGAGTTTTGCGGCAACCTGGTCTTGATCGCCGAACAGTCGGGTGGCCGCCCGTCCCCGCCCATTCTTCAATCGTACAAGGCCTTTCGCTTTTCCGACGGCAGCCTGACCAGTCAACACAGCGAGGGGCCGCTCGTGCGCATGGCACCGCCCGTCGAACACTGGGGCTACGACCTCGAGCCTGGCTATGAAGATGTCGAGTTGATATTCCAGAACCACTCGATCTGCGAATCGGACGAGGCAATGATCGAGTTCTTCGACGCTTCGGGCAGGTCGCTCGATGAACAGTATGCCGTGACGGTGCCACCCCTAGGATGGCACTGCGTCCGTATACCCGATGCCCTCCCGCTGGTGACTCACGCCATGCGGGAGGGCCGCCTCACAGCGCGTGTGAGGCACAAGCTGAACCCGCAGCGGCCCCTCTACCGCATCCACGACGCCGGCAAGTTCGTGCTGAATCATGCAAGCGGCACAACCGACACCTTGTTCACCAAGCCCAGGGGCAAGATCACTCGCTATCCGGTATCGGGGGAGTTTCTCGGGGAAATCTATCCGCTGCTCCCCTTGGACGGCCGCGACGACATATCGGCCTTCGTTGACAATTTCTATTATCCGGAAGAGCCCTACGCCATCGCGGTCCAGGCGTTCGATGATCAAGGGCAGTCCGTCGGCCTTGACCCTGCCTTTGCGCACGTGCCGCCACGCGGTGTGGTGGAGTTGACGGCAAAGCAGATATTGCAACGGTTTGGGCTGCACTCTTCGTTTCGCGGACACTGCATACTTGGAATCGGAGGCGCCACGGACGGACTTAGCCCACGCGGGCGCATTACCCAGAGCGTGCGCGTGGGGGGAAGGAAGACGGGTTCGATGATCAACGGCGGCTACGTGATGAACACCCAGAAGCAGGCGGGCAATCGCGGCCTGGGCGCCAGACGCAACCGGACCTTTTCGCCGGTCTGGGCCACTGATGCCGTAGCCACCGAGCTGGTCTTGTTCAACAATTCGAGTTTTACGGAATACAAAGGAAGTGCCTCCTATCAGTTGAACCTTTACGGCTCCAATGGACTGGTTTCGTCGAGTAATCGGCATATCGGCAACGGTCAGATGCAGCGGATCGACGTGGCCGGGGAAATTCGAGAAGAACTTGCGCAAGAACACCGCGAACCGCTAATGTGGGCGGAAGTGCATAGCGTGGAGGCGCAGATCCCGGGTCTTTGCTTGCACCGCATGCCGGGGTGGACTGACATCGATCATATGTTTGGAGGCTAGGCGTTGAAACTCTCCGGCTCCATTGGCGCGTTGACCGGTTGCTCCCTGTCCGAGGCGGCAAGACAGCTTGACCGGCTGGGCGTGGACTACATTCACGTCGACTGCAACGACGACCCGGCGGTATTTGACGACATTGACGTGATCCGGCACAACAGCCGCCGGCCCATCGACCTGCACATCGTGAGTTCAGCGCCGGAAGCCTATTTCGCCCTGATCTCCCGTTTCAACATCGAACAGGTAAGTTTCCAATATGAGAGTGCCGGCCGCGCTCCTGTGATCGAAGAAAGGATGGGCGCACGCGTAGGCCTCGCGCTCAAGCCCGATACTGATCTAGGCATCTTTGAACGCGATGCCAGGCGGTTCCAGTTCTTGATGCTGATGGCTACCACACCGGGGCAGAGCGGGGGAGCCTTCGGCGAAGATGTCTATGCCCGGGTCCGCGAGGCGCGGCGGCGATTTCCCGGCAAGTCCCTGCATGTCGATGGCGGCGTGACCGCGGAAGTCAGCGACCGACTGCGCGAGTGCGGGGTGGACTGCGTGGTCTCCGGCAGTTTCCTGTCGCGTGCGGCCTCGCTCAGTCATGCCATTCTGGCCATCAAGAACGGCGCCCAGGCTCAGTATCCGGTGCGCGACTTCATGCTGGCACGGAATGCGTTGCCGACAATCCGTGCCGAACAACTGAGCCTAAGAAGTATCCTGATGGCGGTCGACCAGTGCAAGATGGGCTTGGTGCTGGTGGTCGATGACGATGATGTCCTGCAGGGCATGATCACCGATGGCGATATCCGGCGCGGCATATTGCAATCGGGTGATGCGCTCAGGCTTCCCGACCCCGAGGTCATCATCAACCGTGCGCCCCTGACGCTTTCCCCAACAATGACGCTGAGTGAAGCACTGCATGCCATCGACAGGATCCAGCGGACCATCGTGTTCATCCCGGTCGTCGACAGCGAGCGCCGGCTGGTCGGTGGGCTTGGCCTGCGCCAGGTCCTGGAGGGCTAGGCATGATTGTCGTGCTGAATGAAACGGTCGATCCGGCGCTGCTTCAGCGGTTCCAAATCTCGTGCAATGCACGGGTACTTGTCGATGGACAGCGCCGGATCGCCGTGACGGGCAGCAGCGTGACGGAACTGCCGGTGGAATTCAAGTCGCTAGAGAAGGAATCCTTCGCCTTCAAGAGTGACATCCAGCTCGCCGACAGCACCTACGTCAGGCGACGCCAGTTCAGGATCGGCGATGCCACAATCGGCGATGGCAAATCCACGGTGGTGATCGCGGGACCGTGCTCGGCAGAAAGCCGAGAGCAGGTGTTCAGAACTGCGCAACACCTACACGGACTGGGCGTTCGATTTCTGCGCGGCGGCGCTTTCAAGCCGCGCACGTCCCCGTACACGTTTCAGGGCCTCGGCGTGGACGGACTCGAGTTGCTGCGAGAAGCCGCTGATCATTTCGGCATGCAGTTGATTTCCGAAGCGCGCGACGCCTCGCATATCGATGCCGTGATCGAGCAGGCGGACATCATCCAGGTGGGCGCAAAGGCCATGTACGACCAGGGTATCCTGCGTGCGCTGGGTGCATGCGCAAAACCGGTCCTTCTCAAGCGCCATTTCGGTGCGACGCTGCAAGAGTTCGTGCAAGGCGCGGAATTCGTTCTGAGCGGCGGCAACGGCAACGTGATCCTATGCGAGCGTGGCATCCGCAGTTTCGAAACGAAGACCCGGTTCACGCTGGACTTGTGCGGGGTTGCGTTTATAAAGGAACACCTCAATCTGCCCATCTTTGTCGATCCTTCTCACGCAATGGGTTACGCCTATGGTGTACCAGACCTCTCCCGCGCAGCATTTGCGATGGGGGTCGACGGGCTGCTGATCGAAGTGCATCCAGAACCTGCCCGTGCCTTGTCGGATGCGTCGCAGCAGCTCGACTTCAACGAGTTTTCCGACTTGTATCAAACGCTAGAACAACTCGCGCCAGCCGTTGGCCGCGTACTGAGATAGGCGGCCGATGGTAATCGCAGGTGTCGTCCCAGCAAAGGGCACAAGCAGTCGCCTACCAGGGAAAAACCGCCAGCTGATTCGTGGCGTTCCGCTCTTCCTTTGGGCGGCCAACAATCTCAGTCGAGTCATTTCGAAACACCGCATCTTCATCGATAGCGACTGCGATGTCATCCTGGCGGAGGCCACGGCCGCAGGATTCCAGGCGTTGAAGCGACCAGCGGCGCTCGCCGACAATTCGGTGGACGGCAACCGGTTCATGCTATGGGAGGCAGAGAACATCCCGTGCGACGTGCTGGTCCAGCATTTGCCGCCGATGCCATTTCTCAGGGAGGAAACGCTGCGCAAGGCGCTAGAAGCCATCGAGCAGGGTAGCAATTCCGCCTTCGGAGTCCACAGACAGCATGCTTACGCCTGGAACGAGCAAGGCCCCGCTTACGATCTTCTCAACATTCCGAACAGCTTTACCCTGCCGGAACTGGTATGCGAGGGCATGGGCTTTTACGCCACGCGCAGGCAGTGCCTGCTAAAGGACCGGACACGCATCAGCCAGCCATACACGATGATCGACCTGGATCGCTTCGAGTCCATCGATATCGACTATCCCCGGGATCTCGAGCTGGCCCGCGCGGCGGCCTCTGGCCTACTCAGTGACAGCCCCTACCTCAAGGGGCTGGCCGAACTTAAGCGCGAACGGATTAGATTCATTGCGATGGATCTGGACGGCGTCCTCACCGACGGTAGACTCTATTACTCTGGCGAGGGCGAGGTGATGAAAAGCTTCCATGCCAGGGACGGCCGCGCCATCAGGAGCGCAATGCAGGCGGGAATTCAAGTGGCGTTCCTGTCCGCCACCGAGAGGCCTGACACGGCCCGCCGCCGCGCGGAATTCCTCGGCGTTAGCCTGACTGCCTACGCGTGCCGAGACAAGGCCGCGCAGCTAGAGCAATGGTGCAGGCAACTGAGGATTCCAGCGGCAAACACCGCCTATATCGGGGATGACCCGCAGGACATCGCCGCCATGAATCTGGCAGGGTTTTCCGCCTGCCCGGCCGATGCCGACGAGGGTGTGCGCCGCGCTGCGGCTGTCGTGCTCTCGGGCGGTGGTGGCCGGGGATGCATCGCCGAATTCATCCACAAGTACGTGCTGGGGGAAAGATCGTGATCAACCCTGAATTTGAGCGCTGGTTTGGCCGGGATCATCCGGAGGAATACTGCACCGGTGTCTTTTCCGACACCATGGACAAGATGGGACTTTCCGGTCGTGTTATATCCGGCTGGAAGCTCAACAATCCGCGCGCGCGCCTGTTCGGCAAGGTCAGAACCCTGCTGGTAGAGGCTGTAGAAACGAACGACGAGCGCATCCAGCAGGGCCTCAACTTTCTTGCCTCCCTGGGCGGCAACGATGTATTTGTTGTCAAGGGCAACGACCAGTTCGCCTACTTTGGCGAACTGATGTCCCGCCTTTCACAGGAACTCGGCCTTGCCGGCGTAATCATTGACGGCCTGACACGCGATACCTGGTACACGCAGTCAATCGCCCTGCCGATATTCGCCAAGGGCTACTCGCCCGTGGACATCAAGGGACGCGGGCGCGTCGCCTCCCCCGACCAACCCGTGGTCATTGACGGCCTTCGCGTCAACCCCGGTGACTACGTCTTCGCTGACAATGATGCGGCCGTCTTCATCCCGGCCGAACAGATAAGCAAAGTGGCCGATGCGGTACGGACCATGGTTGGCAAGGAAGCAGAAATCAAGCGCATGATTGCCGAAGGCCGGACGATCAAGGAAATCCTCACGAGCCACACCGAGTTCTGACCATGC
>CANJXQ010000018.1 GCA_947478805.1 Betaproteobacteria bacterium
ATCAGTACCATCGAATCCTATGTCGAGAACCATAACCGTAATCCCAAGCCGTTCATCTGGACGGCGCGTGCCTCGGACATCCTCGCGAAGGTCGTCAAAGCACGTGCACGACTCAATAAGTTGCAATCTGTTTGACGCACTACACTAGACGGTCGGTCTCGGCATGCGCAAGGGCCTCGTTGGCCGCGGCCTGCTCGACGTCGGCGCGCGCCTGCGCCGCCTTCGCTGCAGCAGCATCGGCCTGGGAACGCCGGTCTGCTGCCGCGGCTGCCTGGCTGTCGGCGCTTGCCAGCGCTTCACAGTTGCCCGCTGCCAGGGTCTCCGCGGCAACACGCTCACGGGCAGCCTCGATGGCGCGCTGCTCGGCTTCGATGCGCATTTGCGTCTGCGCCAGAGCCTTCGTCTCCGCATCGGCACGATTGGCGGCCGTGCGCGCCAATTCATCCTCGTGCTGCAGGCGCGCTTCAGCCGCGGCACGCAAGCGCTTCTCCGCGGCCAGCCGCTCTTCGATGCGCGACAGTTCCAGCGACTCGGCATCCAGCCGCAATCGAGATTCCTGTGCCAGGAGGCGATCCCGCTGCTCACGCTCAGTGTCGAGGGCGGTCAACTCGGATTCGGCGCTGCGGCGCGCCACCGCTGCCAACGCCGCGCGCTCTTCCTGCTCGGCGCGCATGCGGGCCTGGATCAGCGCCGCTTCCTCGGCCTTGAGTCGCTCCACCGTGGCCACGGCATTGCTGCTCTCGGCCGCGATGCGCGACTGGGCCACGCGCCGCAACTGCTCTTCGGCACTGGCGCGCGCACGCTCGATGCGCGCCAGTTCCTGTTCCGCCGCGGCGCGGCGCTGCGCCTCAAGTCCAAAGCGCGCCTCGGAGGCCGCACGCACCTTCGCCTCGCGCAGCCCGTCGGCTTCTGCGGCCAGGCGCGCTTCGGCCTGCGCATGAGCGAGCGCCGAATGCGCCAGGTGCTCTGCATGCACCTCCTCCACCTGCGCCAGTCGGGAACGCTGCTCGCTTTCCTGTCGCTCGGAATCTTCGCGTGCTTGCGTGGCCTCGACGAGTTGCTGCTCGGCCGCACGTGTTGCCGACTGCTCGGCGCGCAGGCGCGCCTGTGCTTCCTTGAGAATCTCCGCTTCGGTTTGCGCTCGGGACAGCGCCGCTTCGTAGGCCGCCTGCTCGGCACGCGCACGCTGCTCGGCCATCGCCCTGACCTGCTCGTCGGCGCGCATGCGGCCGGCCGCCGCGGCCGCGGCGGCCGACTCCGCGCGCGCCCGCGTTTCCGCCATGTCGCGGGCCAGTGCTTCGGAGCGCAACCGAGCCTCGGCAGCGGCCCCTGCGTGATGCTCGGCCTTGCTGCGCTCGACAGCCGCGCTGATCGACTGCATCTCCGGGCCAGCAGCTCCAGCGGGGAATTCGTCCGTTGGCTCGATGGGCTCGGGAAGTTCAGCATCGAACGCGAGGAATAGCTTATTGGCTGGCTGCGGCATGGCTGACATGTTGCTTCCCCGTCTGGATTGGGTACCGGAATTACCCTTGGTACCGGAATTACCCTTATTGGGAAGCTACTTTATGCAGGTGCGGCAACAGGCATTCGCTTGAACACGAGGGAAAATCCGGTTCAATTCTTAGCCTGGACTTCCGGCGGGCCGGCGGAAAACCGCCCCGGATTTACACGCCGGCCATCGCTACGCGGATACGGCCCCTACTTCATGTTGCTGTTGAGCAGGGACAGGAATTCGCGCCGCAGCGTGGGGTCGTTGAGGAAGGAGCCGCGCATGACGCTATTCATCATCTTGGAATCCATGTCCTTGATGCCGCGCCACTGCATGCAGAAGTGATCGGCCTCCATGACGATGGCCAGGCCGTCCGGGTTCATCTTGCGCTCGAGCACATCGGCCAGCTGCACCACCGCCTCTTCCTGGATCTGCGGCCTGCACATGATCCACTCGGTGATGCGCGCGTACTTCGACAGGCCGATCAGGTTGGTATGTTCATTGGGCATCACGCCGATCCACACCCGCCCGATGATCGGGCACAGGTGGTGCGAGCAGGCGCTTCGCACCGTCACCGGGCCGATGATCATCAGCTCGTTCAGTCGCGCGGCATTGGGAAACTCGGTAACCGGCGGCGTCGCGATGTAGCGGCCGCTGAACACCTCGTTGATGAACATGCGCGCCACGCGCCGGCCGGTGCGCCGCGTGTTGTGGTCGCTCTCGATGTCGATGACGAGGCTTTGCAGCAAGTCCTCGACCTTGCCCTCCACCTCTGCGAGCAGCGCATCGCGCTCGCCGGGCAGGATGAAATCGGCGATATTGTCATTGGCATGAAAGCGCTTGCCGGCCGCCTGCAGGCGCTGGCGCACCTGCGAGGACACCGCCGTGGAAGTGCCGGCGCCGGGAGCGACTCGCCGCGCCACGGCCTTGCCCGCAGGGGCATTCTTCGCTGCGCGCGCTTTGGCGTGATCTGCGGTGGGCTTGGTTGCTTTGGGCATGTTCTTTTTCATCAGGGCTCCCTACCAGATGTTTCCGTAACCGGCATCCACCGTCACCACCGTGCCGCTCACGTAGGAGGCGCGGGGCGATGCCATGAAGACCACCACGTCGGCGATCTCCTCGGGCGTGGCTGCGCGGCCGAAGGGCAAGCTCTTGACGTTGTTGGCCACAACCTCCTCCCAGCGCGACTCGTCGTTCCAATCCACGCGCGCGGCATCGCGCGCAAGGTTGATCATGCGCTCGGTCTTTACCAGACCCGGATTGACGGCCAGCGCGCGCACGCCATGCGAAGGCGCATCGGCGCCAATGGCCCGCGAGAACGCCATCAGCGCGGCATTGCCGCCGCCCCCGGCGATGTAATTGGCCTTCGGCCGCTCGCCCGCCAGTCCGATCACGTTGATGATCACACCTGAGCGCGCCTGGCACATGGAGCGGTACACCTCGCGCGTCATGTTGATGTAGCCGAAGACCTTGAGGTCCCAGGCGCGCCGCCAGGTCGCCTCGTCGATGCTCTCCAGCGTGCCGCCGGGAATGGCGCCGGCATTGTTGACGAGGATGTCGAGCTTGCCGCAATCCGCGGCAAGCTTGCGCACCTGTGCCGAGTCGGCGAGGTCCGCCGGATGGCAGGTGACGCTGACCTTGGATTGGGCGAGGATCTTCTCGCGTGCGGCATTCAGCTTGGCGGCGTCGCGCGCCGCCAGGTGCAGGTTGCAGCCTTCCCGCGCAAAAGACAACGCCGTGGCAAGGCCGATGCCCGCGGAGCCGCCGGTGATGAGCACACTGCGACCTGCCAGATCGAGATTCATGGGGCGAGAACTCCAGTATGTTTGCTGCCCGCAGGACGCGAGCGCGATCAGGTTGCAGTGTACCAAGTATCATTTGCGGCTGGATGATCGGACTGCCACGCCCAGACCGCAAACGCGATTTATGATCAAAAACGTAATGGGATGTCCGACACGCTTGGCTTCATACTATAAATGTTATCAATAACACCGGAGATATACCCATGCGAGCAACGGGGGCAAAGTGCGCCAAGGTGATCCAGTTCAAGGCGGCAGAAGGCAAGTCCGACGCCTACAGCGACTATCTGCGCGAAACCGTCGAACCAATCGATCACGCGGCGGTGAAGGAAGGCGCCCTGCTCGACATGTTGACCCTGGTCAACGAAACCGATGCGTCACTGCCCTGGACGCACCAGCGGATTTTCTTCTTCGCGAGCGAAGCCCAGCGCGCCGCCATCAAGGGCGTGTTCGCCCGCATCGCGCCGCAACTGCAGCCTGACGACAGGAAGCGCAGCATGCGCAAGACCTACGGCGAGAGCCTGCGCACGCTGGTGTCGGAGACTGACGTTGAATTGCTGGGCTGATCAGTCCCGGCCTCAAGCAGCGCGGACGAGCCTGCGGAGCAAGCCGCGCGGTCCCGGCCTCAAGCAGCGCGGCCGAGCCTGCGTAGCAGGCCGCGCGGTCCCTCTAGCCATCCCACACGTTATCCGGCATCGGCAGGCCGGCAAGGTCCGCAGCACTCAGGGGCGAAGGCACGGAAATGCCCATGAGCTCCAGCGCATACTGCAATTGGCGCACGTGCTGCGCCGAGTGCCAGGTGGTGCGCTCGAAGTACTCGTGCAGTGTCTGCTCTCCGTAATACACGTCCACGTCCACCGAATAGTCGCGCTGCTCGCCTTCCCTGGCCCACCAGGCCTGGAAGTGCTTGAGCACGCCCGCCTGGAAAGCAACGATGTCCTGGCTGGTCCGGATGTGATCCGGCACGGGCTTGTCCAGGTCCGCGATGACATGCGGCTTGCCCTGCTCCACCAGCCCGAGGAAGGCCTCGACAATGTCGCCGACGTGGGTCGCCAGTTGCCGATAGGGACGCGGCCTGCCAGGCAGGTTTTCACCGAGCTTGTCATCGGGAATGAGCGCCACCGTGGCCAGCGCTGAACTCAGGACGATCCCGACTCGCCGCGCGAGTTCCTTCGGCGGCAAGGCACGATGGCTCCAGGCCACGTTGACGAAACGCGCCAGGTCTTCGATCGCCTGGCCGTCCACCCACTGGTTGCCGCGCGACACCACGGGCACGCTGCGTGCACCGAGGCGCTTCAGCTCGGCCAGTCCAGACGGCTCATCGAAGACATTGACGGAGATGAAGGGAATGTTGTTTTTGCCAAGGAACTCCTTGGTCCGAAGACATGAGCTTCAGCCCGGGTGCCAGAAGACCTTGAAGGATTCGGTTGCCTCACTCGCCTGGCTCATTGCGCCCTCCCCTATGAACCCACTCGTTATTGAAGCGGAATGTCAGTCCTGTTTTGCCCCCGAGTAGCGGATCGCCTCGCCCCACTTGGAGACTTCCTCGAGCTCGTACCTGGCCATCGCAGCGGCATCCATGAACCGCGGCGCAGCGCCCTGTGATGCGAATCGCGTGGCGATGTCAGGCGATTTGAGCGCCTGCTCGGTTGCCGCTTCCAGGCGCTTCACGATCGCTGCCGGCAAGCCTCGCGGGCCATAGAGGGCAACCCAGCCGGACGCATCGAATCCGCCGAGGTTGAATTCGCGGCCGACCTCGGAGATGGTCGGCACGCCGGGCAACAGGTCGCTGCGCGTGGTCTTGGCCAGCGCCAGCGCCTTCACGCGACCGGCGCGGATCTGCGGCAGCGACGAGGCCACCGAGTCGAACATCACGGGTAGCCTGCCGCCCATCACGTCCTGCAGCGCCGGCGCCGATCCGCGATACGGGATATGCACGAGAAACACGCCGGCACGTGCCTTGACCAGTTCCATGGCCAGGTGATTGGTCACGCCGTTGCCGCCCGAGCCGTAGTCGAGCTTGCCCGGATTGGCGCGGGCATATTGGATGAATGCCTTGAAGTCGCCGAACGGCGCTGAGGGGTTGGACACCAGCACGATATCCACGCCCGCGGCATGCGCGACTGGGGTGAAGTCGGCCGCACCGAAAGGCGGCTTGGCGAACAGCAGTGGTGCCACCACCTGTGTGCTGGTCGAACCTACGAGCAGCGTATAGCCGTCGGGTGCAGCATCCTTGACCGCCTGGCTACCCACCACGCCGCCGGCACCGGCACGATTTTCCACCGTGACCGACTGCCCCAGCGTCGTGTTCAGCCCCTGTGCCAGCGCGCGCGCCAGGATGTCGGTGCCGCCACCCGGCGGAAAGCCGACGATGATGCGAACCGGTTTATTGGGATAGTCCGACTGCGCCCATACTGAACCCGCGACCGAAGACAATGTGAGCGCCAAGGCAAAGACTGCGAACACACTGCGACACCGGATGGGACTGGATGACATGGTTGCCTCAATCGTCATGATGGGGACGGACAGGAAGCCTGCTCGTTGCACCGAGGCATTATCCGGCCACCCACAAGGTATGGCAAACAGGGCACCGCCCGCCTACATCGCCTGCAAGCGCGCCAGCAGATCCCGGCTCTCGGGAATGGTGCCCGGAACATAGACATGCGAATAGCGGATGACGCCTTGCCCATCCAGGAGGAATACCGAGCGGGCATCCATGCCGCGCGCTTCGTTGAACACTCCATAGGCGCTTCCTACGGCGCCATGCGGCCAGTAGTCCGACAGCAAGGGAAACGGCACGCCCTTCAAGTGCTCGGCCCAGGCCATCAGGCTGTGAACGGTGTCGGCACTGATCTGCAGGATTTCTGCGTCCAGCTTCTTGAATTCTGCGTAGTTCGCACGGAACCCGGAGACTTGGTTCTGTCAGCCGCCGGTAAACGCAAAGGGCAGGAATGAAACCACCGTGCGTCGCCCGCGGTATTTCGCCAGCGACAAGGTCTCGCCGGTATGCGCCGCCAGCGTGAAATCAGGCGCGGAGGTCCCCGCCTCGAGTGCTGCCATGGTGACGCTCCCTTGGTGGGTTTGTAGAAAAAGGGGGACACAGTCTCCCTTGCCCCCCTACTTCGGGGATTGCTGCACCCGTGCTCAAGTTGCCTGAACGATACTGCCCGGCATCGCGCCCGTATGCTTGCCGCGCTCCATCACTGCCTGCCCCGCCACGAACACCATCTCCATGCCGCTGGGCTTGGCATACAGGCGCGTCCCGCCCGCGGGCAGGTCATGCAGCTGCAATTCGGGTGGCTGCACCGACCCCACGCGCGCCGGATCGAACAGCATGAGGTCGGCTCGCTTGCCCGCGACGATGCGGCCGCGATCGGCCAGTCGCATGTTGTCGGCCGGCTCGGAGGTCATGCGCTTGACCGCATATTCAAGATCGATGACTTTCTCGTCGCGAACCCAGTGACCCAGCATGTAGGTGGGGAATCCGGCCTGGAACATCTGGTCCACATGCGCGCCGCCGTCGTGAAGGCCGACCAGGATGCGCGGGTCCTTGATGTGCTGCCCCAATTTTGCATGGTCGTTGTTGGCGTGCGACCCCAGCAGCTTCAGTTCCAGGTCGTTCTCCAGCGCAAGGTCGATCATCACGTCGAACGGATCGCCGCCGCGCATCGCCGCGACTTCGGTCACGGTTTTTCTCAACAGCGGTTCGGACTTCGGGTTCTTCACGCGCAGCACGATGGCTTGCGGCCAGGCGGTGCCAAAGAGCTTGGGCCCCGAGCGCAGGCCGGCCTTGGCGCGCTCGCGCCATGCGGGGTCCGCATACACGCGCTTTTGCTCCTCCACCGTGCGGTTGAGCGTTTCCTTGAACGCATCCACGTCGGCCAGAGCCATGGCGTTGCGAAAATCCAGCTCGATGGTCATCGGCATGATGGTGGTTTGCGGCAGCGCGCCGCGCGCCCTGAGGCGCTCGCAGCGCCGCAGCATGTCCTCGATGGCCTCCGGATAATCGGCGCGGTAGAAGGCGCCCGAATACGTGAGCGTGCGTCCGCCGCTTGCATCGAGCAGGAGTTCGAGCTTGGCCAGCTCCTCTTCGGTAGGACGCGCCAGGCTCTCGATGACATTGGCCTGGATGGCGCCGCGCCCCAGTTCCTTCAGCACGCCCGCATACACCTTGAGCTCATTGGCATCGGCCAGCTGCGTCGGCAAGGGCTTGCCCTGGTAGCCGGTCTGGCGCTTGGTCATGGTGGAACTGAACCCGAACGCGCCGGCGTTGATCGCTTCCTTCAGGTTGGCCGCGATGCGCGCGGTTTCCTCGGGCGTGGCGGCGCGCTTGTTGGCGTCATCGCCCAATTCCCAGCGGCGCAGCGGCCCGAGCGGGACGAAGGCCGCGACATTGATGCCCAGGCCGCGGCGCCTCACGAAATCCAGGTACTGCGGAAAGGTTTCGAACTCCCATCCGATGCCGGCCTTCATGGTGTCGAAGGAAATGCCTTCCAGCACCACCAGGTCGTGCATGGAGATATCGCGGTCTTTGGGCCGGCAAGGTGCGACGCCGATGCCGCAGTTGCCCTGGATGACGGTCGTCGTGCCATGCGATGCAGAGCTTGCCAGCGTGCCATCCCAGCACAATTGCGCATCGTAGTGCGTATGCACGTCGACAACACCAGGGGCGATCACCAGGCCATCGGCATCGATTACACGCTTCGCGTCGGCGCCCAGCTTGCCGGGTTGCCGGGAGATCTCGACGATCTTGCCGTCCTTGACCGCGACGTCTCCGGTGAATTTCGGCTCCCCGGTACCGTCCACCACGGTGCCGCCCTTGATCAGTAGGTCATAGGCCATCGCTTCCTCCTCCTCGGTTCAACCTTTTTACGCCGTTGGCGATCACTTCGGCTTCAGATCGCCCTGTCTGTCGGCAATATACCACTGCGGAAAATGCTGTTTGACCACGCCGCCGCTGCGATCCCACGCCGTGCAGGTATCGAATACCATCGACATGCGCTTTTCGTCACCCAGCGTGTCGACCGTGCCGGCCACGGACTGGAAAAAGCCGGTCGGCATGACACCCAGCAGTTCATTGATATGGGTGCAGCCCTGCGTGCCCCCCATGCGCTCCTTGACGCCCTTGCGAAAGCCGCGCTTCAGGTTGAGGCCCACCAGGCGCTTGTAATCGGGGACGCCGATGCGACACTGCTCGCCGTGTGGATTGGCGTCGCTCACCGCCTCCACATCGAGCACGTTGTAACTCATGTCAACCACGAGCCGCACGTGCATCTTGTGGTGGTAGTCGCCGGCGGGTCGCACCCGGAAGGCGTTCTTCGCGTCGAAGGTCTTCACGTCGGTGACCGTTCCTTCCAGCTCCCACAGGCCATCGTCGCGTTGAAAGCCTTCAATGGTGATATTGCGGGTGTGCTTCTTCTGGCGCGTGGCCTTTGAGGGGGGTAATGGCATGGCGGGTTCCTGGCGAGTACGTTGAAATTGACCAGTGCCCATTGTAGGCCAGGCACACCGTCCACGCCGCCCGCCAGCCACCCGCGGCGGCTCGCTGCACGAACCCGCAACGCCAGGCCCTGCCCGGCATCCGCCTTCAAATACCAGCGGGGGTTCAAGGGAATCGTTCGTCCGTGCCGGCGCGAGCCGGCCGAGTGTCAGACAACCAGTCAGCCAGACACCTTCCAGGCCAGCGGCAATGTCACGGGGGACCACACCGTTCCGCCACGCGTCTCGATGTCGCCGGGGGCATCGATCACGAAGTCGGGAATGCGCTTGATCCACTCCTCGAGGAAGATGCGGATCTCCACCCGCGCCAGGTGCGAACCGATGCAACGATGCGGCCCGGCGCCGAACCCCAGGTGCGGGCTGATCTCGCGCGAGAAATCCACCGTCAGCGGATCGGTGACCTTGCGCTCATCCAGTCCGTAGATCTGCGTGAGGAAGTAGATCCGCTCGTGCTTCTTGAAACGGATGCCCATGTACTCCATGTCCCGGGTCGGGCCACGGCTCACGGAGGCGACGCTGTGGGCGCGCATCAATTCCTCCACCGCGTTGGGGATGCGCGAAGGGTCGTCGACCAGCTGGCGGAAATGGCCTGGATTGCGACCGAGAAACAGCATGATGAATGAGAGTGATGCGGCCACCGTGTCGAGGCCGCCGAGGAACAGCAGAAGCCCCATGCCCAGCAGCTCATCCGCATTGAGCGGACGGCCCTCGAAACGCCCTAGCAGCAGCATGCTCAGGAGGTCATCACCCTCCTTGCCGCGACGCTGCTCGCACAGATCCGTCACGTATTTTCCGAGCGCGGTATTGGCCGCCTCGCGCGCCGCCGGATCCGCGTCGCGCACCGAGATCTCCGTCCATTCGAGCAACTGCTCGCGGCGGTCGGTGGGGGCGTCGGCCATGCGCAGGAATACGCTCACCGGGAACTGCCGCGCGATGTCCTCCACGAACTCGCAACGCCCCTTCGGAACCACGTCATCGAGCATGCCCGCGGACAGCTCGTGCAGGTAGGCCTCCAGTTTTTCCACGGCGCGCGGCGTGAATGCAGGGCTGATGATGCGCCGGTATTCCGTGTGCGCCGGTGGATCGACCTGGTTGGGCAGCGTGGAGGGCTTGCGCGCCCCGGGGAATACCGGCCCGCTGGTGAAGCGCTCGATGTCGCGCAGCATCTCCAGCGCCTCCACCGCCCCGGCGACCACCCAATGGCCGCCGTTGCGCGGCGTGTAGAAGATCCGCGGTGCGTTCTTGGGCACCATTTGCGCAACCGCCCGGTGCGGATCGTGTCGCAATTGCGGCGCCTTGTAGATATCGAAATCGAACACCAGGTGCGCTGGCACGTGCTCGGGTACTTGCTGCGTCATAATTTTCTCCTGGCGGGTCAAGCTCCATCTCGAAGTATAGGGCCGCTCCGCCCTTCGCAGGCAGGCCCTGCAAGCGCCAGACATTGAACGAAGAACAGAAGGTGCATCGACTGAAGTTTTGAAGGTCGCGTGCCATCGTCACCGAAGCCGCCGCCTGTGGCATCGCGGTCAAAGCCATATGGCCCGCTGATCACGGCGAAGCGATCGAAAGCCGCGACGAAGAAGCTGTGCACCGCTGGCCCACGCGAATACCCGCCAATAGCAACCGCGAACTTCCGGAATCAGTCTTGATCGGTCCGATAGCATCAGCGGTCGAATGGCGCTTCATGACCGGGAGTCGCCCATACCACTTACATCTGAATGGCGTGGTTCCCGCGCTCAGTCGATCTTCGGGATATTGGCCATGCGCACCCACTCGGCCCAGCGTTTGCGATCCGCCAGGACGAACTCGGCTTGTTCGGCCAGCGTGGTCGCCCGGACGATCAATCCCTGCTGCTCGATGTCCTTTTTCACGCCGGGATCGGCCAGCGCATTGCGCATGTGATCATTCATGCGCGCAAGGATACTGGCCGACGTGCGAGCCGGCGCAGACAGGCCGGCCCAGCCCTGGTACTCGTATCCTGGCAGTGTCTCGGCGGCGGTTCCCACGTCGGGCAGCAGCGGGGATCGGACCAGGGAGGTAATGGCGATCGCGCGCAGCAGCCCTCCTTTAACTACCGGCGACGACGATCCGGCATCGATGATCGCGAAATCGATGGTGCCGGCCGCGATATCAGTCAGGACCTGGGGCGAAGCCTTGTAGGGAACGCCGACGATGTTGATTCCGGCGCGGGCCTTGAGCAGTTCGCTCGGAACCTGCGACGAGCTTGCACCGTAGCCGTAGGTCAGCTTGCCCGGGTTTGCCCTCGCCGCGCTGATGATGGCTGCGAGCGACTGGTATGGACTGTCTTTCCTCACCAGAGCAAGGTAGGGAAACAGGCCAAACATGCCCACTTCCACGAAATCCTTCTCGGGGTCATAGCCCAGCTTCGAGAACAGCGCGGGATTGGCGGAATGGGAGGAAACGCTGCCGACGAAGAAGGTGTAGCCATCGGGTGCGGCATTCTTGGTGGCCTCGGCAGCAATCGTGGTGTTGGCGCCCGGCTTGTTGTCGATGACGATGGCCTGCTTGATCAGCGGCTGCACAAAGCGGGCTAGCGCGCGCCCGAGGAAGTCGTTGATGCCGCCTGGCGAAGTCGGCACGATGATGCGGATGGTGCGCGAGGGCCAGGCGTCTTCCTGGGCTTCGCTGGTGGCGGGCACCACCGCGATCGTTGCCAGCAGCATGGTCCCGATGATCGATCTGCAAAATGCGGAAACGCGACTAACCCCAAACGCTGAATCGCCCATTGCCCCTCCCTTGGTTACGGTGTATTCAAATCCCGAGGCTTTCATTCGGGGTGTTATATGGAACCGTCATCGGATTGATAGACAAGCCTCAATATCGGCCATGAGCGGCACCCGCTGCGATGCAAGCACGGCGACGCCGACCAATTTTCCTTCCTTGATCAGCCCAGCAAAGCTGCTCGTCACGTCGGCGCTGAAGAACACGCGCCCAGCCACTGCGCCAGCGCGCCCTGCGCCGTCGCGAAAAGAGCAAGCGCCGGCAACAGCATCCACGGCCAGGTCCTCGTGAACATCGCTTCGATTCCTGTCAGGCTGCCTCTCGCTTGTGCGTTCATCGGGCCCCCTTTCGATCGATGACAAACATGGTAATTCACAATGCAAAGGTCCGCAGCGCCGGTGCTCGCCCATCTTGATCACTCTGACCTGGCAGCTCGTCGCAGAATGCGAAGCGAGCGTACTATTGACTCGCAGGGCGCGTGGTCGCCCTGCCTCACGGAGTTCGCGATGCACGCTTGCACTTCATTGCGCATGAATCAAGAGGATGCTGAATGGCTTACGACCTGAAAATCACCGACGGCGTCATCATCGACGGGACGGGTGCACCGCGATTCAACGGTGACATCGGCATCAGCAACGGCGTCATCGTGGCCATCGGTGATGCACCGGACGCTGCGCACCGCACCATCAAGGCGAATGGCCAGGTCGTCTCGCCCGGATTCATCGACGTCCACACGCATTACGATGCCCAGGTCATGTGGGATCCGCTGCTCACGGTGTCGCCCTGGCACGGCGTCACCACGGCGGTGATGGGCAATTGCGGTTTTACCCTCGCCCCGACCCGCCTCGAGCACCGCCAGCTGATACTTCGCACGCTCGAACGCGTCGAGGGCATGAGCCTGTCGTCCCTCATGGAAGGGATGGGCGCCGAGTGGGGGTTTTCCAGTTACGCCGAATATCTCGATGTCATCGAGCGGCGCCCCTTGGGCATCAACGTGGCGAGCCTGATAGGGCACACCGCGATTCGACTGTTTGTGATGGGAAAAGCCGCGTCGGAGCGCACCGCCACGCCGGACGAAATCGCGCAGATGAAAACGCTTGTCAAGAAAGGCCTGCGTGCCGGCGCCATTGGGTTTTCCACTTCGATCATCGATGCCCATTTCGGATACGACGGCAATCCCGTGCCCAGTCGCTTTGCCGGCCCGGAGGAAAGGATTGCGATGGCGCAGGCGCTTCGCGAGGAGAACCGCGGCATGTACCAGATCGTTGGCGGCACCGGTGCCTATCGGCCATGGGACGACTACACAGCGATCGCGCGGGAGTCGGGACGCAATGTGTGCTGGGCGGTCATCAAGGGCGGCCAGACCAACGAGGGCGGCCATCGCCGTGAACTCGAACGGACGCGCGAATTCCTTGCCGCCGGCCTCAATCTCTACCCGCAGGCCGCCTGCCGCCCGACGCTGTTCGAATACACCTTCGATGACCTCGCAGCCATCAAGCGCTGGCCACTGGTCAGGGGCATCCTCAAGGCCACCTCGAAGGATGAGAAACTCCGGGTCCTGCGTGACCCCGAATTCCGGCGCAAGTTTCGCACCGCCATCGATGGTCCCGGTGAATTCGATCTGGAAATGGGACCGACCTCCGCCGAAGCGGCAATGCGCCGCAAGGGATTCCTGATGACGGAGATATCCTCGTACCCTCCCGAGCGGGCGCTGGACTCCCGCCGTGCGGCCGACATCGCGCGGGAGCGCAATGTGCACATCGTCGATCTGCTCCTCGACATGTCGGTAGAAACCGAATTCGCAGCCCGCTTCAGGACGCCGCAGTCGAACTTCGATGAGGACGAGTTGCAGGAAGTCCTCCAGGATCCGAACGTCATATTGGGTCTTGGGGACGGCGGGGCACACATGGCCCAATTGTGCGACTCGGTGTATGCAACTTACCTGCTGAAACGCTGGGTGCGCGAGCGAGGGGCGTTCACCCTGGAGCAGGCCGTGCACAAGTTGACCGGGCTCAATGCCAAGGTGTACGGCATCAGCGACCGCGGCCGGCTGGCGACGGGTTGGCCGGCCGATCTTGTCGTCTTCGATCCCGACACCGTAGGACCGCTGCCAATGGAGCGCGTATACGACCTGCCCGCGGGTGGCGATCGCCTGATCTCAAAGCCTGTCGGCATCGATTCGGTCATCGTCAACGGGACTGTGCTTCCGCAACCCGGTGAGCCGCTGGACATCGCTGCTGCCTCGCCCGGGCGGGTGCTTCGAGGGGGACGCGCCGCGTCCTGAGCGTTTTTGTTGCGTGACCCCGTTTTCACGCGGGTTGCAGGGAGGATTGCCGCATGCTCGACTTGATCATCAAAGGCGGGATGCTGATCGACGGCACCGGTGCGCCGCGTCGGCAGGCCGACATCGGGATTCAGGGCGGAAGGATTGTGGAGATCGGCCGCGTCGGCGAGCCCGCGACACAGGTGATCGACGCCGGGGGACTGGCCGTCACCCCGGGTTTCGTCGACGTTCATACCCACTACGACGCCCAAATCCTCTGGGATCCGCTCGTCACGCCGTCCAACCTGCACGGTGTGACGACGGTCATCGGCGG
Source organism: Betaproteobacteria bacterium (assembly GCA_947478805.1). Taxonomy (GTDB): domain Bacteria; phylum Pseudomonadota; class Gammaproteobacteria; order Burkholderiales; family SG8-39; genus CAIYPG01. The sequence goes on from CANJXQ010000018.1 coordinate 14,127, forward strand.
CAATTGCGGATTCTCCATTGCCCCCATGGTCCCGCAGCACGTCGACTATGTCACGCGCATGCTGGCGAAAGTGGAAGGCATGCCGCTCGAGGCGCTGGTTGCAGGGCTCGATTTCAAGTGGCAATCGTTCGGACAGTTTCTTGACCGGCTCGAGGGCAAGATCGCCGTCAATGCAGGGTTCCTGGCAGGACACTCCACGATTCGACGCGTGGTCATGGGCGAGCGTGCGACAGCGTCGAAGGCCACGGCCGAAGACCTGAACAACATGTGCAGCCTGCTGCGCGAGTGCCTCGCGGATGGTGCCCTAGGGTTTTCTTCCACCTGGCACCTCCTTCACAACGACGGCGACGGCAATCCCGTCCCGTCGCGCGCCGCCGATGCCGCCGAATTGGTCGCCCTCGCGGGCGTGGCCAACGGGTTTCCCGGCACCATGCTCGAATTTGCGCCCGGCGTGTATGCGGAATGGGGCGATCGCGAAACGCAGGTGATGATCGAGATGTCGCTGGCTGCGGGCTGCTCGATCAACTGGAACCCGGCCCGGGTGCGCGAGACGGACCCGGCAACCGTGGAGCGGCAGTTGCGCCCCGGAACGCGCGCGGCCGAGCGCGGCGCCAGCATCGTGGCGCTCGCCTATCCGTTTCCGAGCTCGACGCAGTTGAGCCTGTCGCGACCCTACGTCTACGACAGCCTGCCAGACTGGCGCGACACCATGAACCTGCCGCTCGAGGAACGCATGCTCGCATTCGCCGACCCGGCAGTGCGGCGCCGCCTTGAGGAAGGTGCCGGGCGGACGGTACAGATTCCCGCCAAGTACGCCGTCAACTGGAGCAAGCTGCGTTTTTCGCGCATTGCGAGCGCCGCACTGCGTGGCTTCCTTGGCAAGACCGTGGGCGAGGTCGCGCAGGCATCGGGGAAGAGCGCATTCGACACCTACCTCGACATTGCGCTGGCCGACGGACTGAATACCTATGTCAGTTTCCCCATCGACGCGGACGACGACGAGTCGTGGCGGATGCGCGCGGCGCTCCTGCGCGATCCGCGAACCGTGCTGGGCGGATCCGACGCCGGCGCCCATCTGGACTCCATTTGCAACGCGACGCTGTCGACACGCCTGCTGCGGGAGTTCGTGAAGGAGCGCGGCCTGCTCTCGCTCGAGGAGGCCATCCACATGATCACGGATGCGCCGGCCCGGTTCTGCGGGTTGCGCGAAAGGGGGCGGCTGGAGGTCGGCTGGCACGCCGACATCGTGGTGCTCGATCCCGATGCCGTTGCCCCGCACCCACTGGAATTGCGACACGATTTTCCCGCCGGCGCGGCGCGCCTGTATGCGGGGGCGGACGGCATACGCCACGTCGTCGTCAATGGCGTGGAGACCCTGCGCAACGGGCAGCCCACCGGCCAACGCCATGGCACGGTGCTTCGCTCCGGGCGGGACACGCAGTCGGTGCCCCGCTAGGCCAATGGCCGGACAACGCGCCGGAGGAAGCATGCATCGCGTCGCGCGTGCTGGCAGTCACCGGGGAGCGGCGCTCGCCGCATTTCCCCGAGGTCCCGACCTTGGCCGAAATCGGGCGCCAGGCAATCCGCGGAGCGGGTTATGTTCTGGCCGCACCTTCTGGGGTCAACCGGGAAATCATCGAAAAATTGAACAACGCCGCCTCGCGCGCGCTATCGCTGCCGGACCTGAAGGCACGCCTCGCCAAGATCCGGCTGGACGTGGTCGGCGACACACCCGATGGCGCTGCGAAAAGAATTGCCGAGGAATCGCGGCTGTTCGCCGACATCGCGAGGAAGATCGGCTTCCAGCCGGAATGAGTGCGGGACATGGAGCGACCGCCATAAACCTCACTCATGCCCTCCACGTGATCGCGATCATTTCAGCGCACCCTAAGCGATGGCTACCGTCTCCGTGTCGCGCCCGGAACGCAACACCGTCCCGGGCAGGTTCCCCGTGTATCCGCCCGCGTGCGCCACTTCGCGGCCGTTCACGAACACATGCGACATACCGGATGACTCGGTGTACAGGCGCTGGGCGCCGGCCGGGAAATCGGCGCGCAGGTGCACCGGTTGGTAATCGACCTTCGCCGGATCGAACACCACCACGTCGGCCAACCAGCCCTCCGCAATGCGGCCGCGGCCGCGCAGGCCATAGAAGCGGGCCGGCACATCGGTGATGAGCCTGACCGCATCCTCCAGCGAAATGATGTGGCGGTCGCGCACCGAGCGGCCGATCAGCGCGGTGGTGTAGCGCGGCCCGCAGGCCATGTCGACGTGCGCGCCGGCGTCCGACGAGCCGATGATGACGCCGCGGTCCTTCCACACATTGGCACGGCGCTTCCACAACACCTCGGCATCCTCTTCCGGGAACTGCTGCTGGAAGTAGGTGCGCAGGCCCTCCTCGGTCGCCACGTCGAGCAGGGTATCGAGGGCATCCTGGCTGCGCGCGCGGGCCACCTCGCCCACGGTCTTGCCGACCAGGTCCTGGTTCTTCGGCAGCGCGCAATGCGCAAAGGTCAGCGACTCCCACAGCGCCAGCGACTTCAGGAAGGGACTGCGCGACGTGGCAGCCGTCCGGCCCTTTTCGCGCAGCCCGGCGCGCACGGCGGGATCCTTCATCTGCCGGATTCGCTCGTCGAGCGGCACTTTCATCACCTCGGCCCATCCGGGCAGGCTCGACCACAGCAGCGGATTGGTCAGCGTCACCAACTGATAGGTTGTTTCCGGATAGGTCAATGCGCAAACCCGCGCGCCTGCCGCCTCGGCGCGCCGCGAATAGTTCAATTGATCATGGACGAAAGGGGCGTCGTCGGACTGGATGCGAAACGAATTCCAGTTGAGCGAACGATTGGCGCGCTTGGACATGCCGATCATGGTGTTCAGTTCATGGTCACCGAACACGCCAGGTATTCCTGGAGCGAATTCGAGCACCGTGCCGGGATGCTCCCGCACCGCCGCGGCGAGCGCGAACAGTTCATCCTGCCTGGCATGGCGCGATGGCACCGGCTCGTTGTCGGCATCCACATGCCCCGGGCTCCAGGACGATGAAAAACCCAACGCCCCCTCCGCCAGGCACTGGTGCAGCAACCGGGCCTGCGCCTCCACCTGTTTCTTCGTCGCCGCATGGCCGACGGAATCCTTGCCCATGGTCAGCCGGCGGATGGTCGAATGACCGACCAGGAATCCCATGTTCACGCCCGCACGCTGATCGAGAACGCCCAGCCATTCGCCGAAGGTTTCCCAGTTCCAATGGATGCCGGCCTTCAGGCTTTCCAAGGGCATGCCTTCGACCACCGCCAGCATGCTGGAAAGGTATTCGATGTGCTCCTGCTTCATCGGCGCGATGGTGAAGCCGCAATTGCCACCGATGACCGTGGTCACGCCGTGCATGCTAGATGGGCTCGCCACCGGGTCCCACATTACCTGGGCATCGTAGTGGGTGTGGATGTCGACGAAGCCGGGAGCCACCACCTGGCCCGACGCATCGATGGTGCGCGCAGCCGGCTCATCGCTCTTGCCGACGGAAACGATCTTATTCCCGCGGATACCAATGTCAGTATTTCGAGCAGGAGTTCCCGTACCATCAACCAGTTTCCCGTTTTTTAGCAGTATATCGAGCATATCCCCTCCTCAATGTCCCGTACCCACCCCGCCGCAAGAACCGCGCCGCAAGACGCCGGTTTCGTTGCGGCGGAATTGATCAGGCGCGGCAAAGCCGCGACCGGAATCAATTCCCCTTGAACACCAGCTTCCACCTGTCCGTGCGCGCCTTCACCGTGTCGGCGTTGTACGGCGTCGGATCGAAGAACTCGAGATCCGGCGCCTCCAGCGCGCCCGGGATACCGGGACGCACGCTGGCCGCCTCGCCGCGCCCGACCAGCATGGTCTGCCCACGCACCGAGGTCAGGTAGTCCGTGAACACCTGCGCGGCATTCGGGCGCTTGGACCAGCCGAGGATGCTCATGCCGTTGGTGTAGGCGAAGGCCGGGCGCGGCACGACGATCTTGATCGGCGCGCCCTGCTCGATCAGGGGCAACGAGCTACCCAGGTTGGCGAAGCCTGACACCTCGATTTCACCCGACCCTGTTGCCGGCCCGGTGGGCACGGCGCCGGCGTAAAAGCGCGGCTGCTGGCGCGCCAGTTGCGCAACGAAATCCTGCCCGTAGGCCTTCTCCAGCCAGTCGTACCAGGCTAGGATGGGAATCGCGCCCAGATCGGAAAGTCCGATCTTGGCCTTGAGTTCCGGGCGCAGCAGGTCGCGGTAACCGGCCACGGGCGTCTTGGCGAGGCGGGTGTTGTAGGCCATCACCATGACTTCGAGCTGCACGATGGGAATCGCACCACGGATGAGATGGCGTTGCGGGAAGGTTTCCATGGACGGTCCCACGGGCGCCTTGATCAATCCCTCGGCCAGCTTGACCGTGAAGTAACCGGTGTCGGCGGAGATCGTCACGTCGGCACCGTCTGAACCCGTGGTGCGCTCCTGCTCCACGCGACTGATGGTCACGCCGCCGGTGTAGCGCGCCGTCTCCAGCGCAATGTCCGGGTAGAGCTTGCCGAAATCCTCCTTCATGCGCTTGGTGATGGGATCGGCGTGGCTGGTGTAAAGCATCACGCGGCCTTCCTTGCGTGCGGCAGCGACGATGCCGCGCCACGCGTCTGCCGAGACCGGCGTGGCAACCGACTGCGCCCGGCTTGCCTGCGGGGTGATTGCCAGAGCAAAGGCCAGGGCCAGCGCGAGCGCCATGGGCAAGGTCTTGAATCGATCAAACGTCTCGTTAAGCAGCATGACCTCTCCTCCTCATTGGATTCCTGTCATCTTATAGCGCAAAAGCGTACCGGGTCGCTCTCGCCTTTTGCTGCCCTCCCCATACCCCGGGTCTGCCGCCGGGGATCGACAACCTAAACCACCTTGTCCGCCTTCAGACGCTCGATCTCGGCCGGCGCAAAGCCGAATTCGGCCAGGATGGCGTCGCTGTGCTCCCCGGCTTCCGGCGCCGCCGAAGCCATGGTGCTTGGGGTGCGCTCGAGCGTGTAAGGCTGGCCCAATAGCCCGATTTTCCCGAGCCGCGGGGAAGCCACCGTCTGCGCAATGCCCAGGTGCTTGACCTGCGGATCGGCGAAGGTCTGGTCGATGCTGTTCACCGGGCCGCTGGGAATGCCCGCGGCATTGAAGCGCCGGATGAGGTCTTCGCGCTCGAAGCGACGACAATACTCATCGACGATGGCGTTGACCGCCGCGCGGTTCTCCACGCGCGCCTTGTTGGTGACGAAGCGCGGGTCGTCGATCAACTCCTTGCGATCGATGATCTCGCAGAATTTCCCCCACATGGTCGGCAATGGCGAGACGATGATGTAGCCGTCCTTGGCCGAGAACATGCCGATGGGCGCCGAGGCCGGATGGTTGTTGCCCTCCTGCCCCGCGACCTCGCCCTTCATCAGGTAGCGCGCCCCCTGGAAGTCGAGCATGAACACGGCTGCCTGCAGCAACGAGGTCTGCACCCATTGCCCGAGGCCGGACTTCTCGCGCTCGTACAAGGCCGTCATCACGCCCATGGCCGCAAACAGGCCTGCGGTCGTGTCGATGAAGGCGATCCCCGCGCGCATGGGCCCGCGCCCCGGCTCACCCGTCACCGACATGATCCCTGCCATGCCCTGCACAATGGGATCTACGCCCGGACGATCCTTGTAGGGTCCGTCTTCGCCGTACCCCGAAATACTCGCGTAGATCAGGCGCGGATTGAGCTTCTTCAGGGTTACGTAATCGATGCCCAGGCGGTGCTTCACATCCGGCCGGTAATTCTCGACCAAGACATCCGCCTTGCTTGCCAGGCGATGAAACACCGCCACGCCTTCGGGTGACTTCAGGTCGAGCGTGAGGCTGCGCTTGTTGCGGTGCAGGTTCTGGAAGTCCGGACCGAAGCGCGGCGAAAAATCGCGCTGCCCCATGCCGTCCTTTGTTTCACCCTTGCTCGCGACCTCTTCGACCTTGATGACATTGCAGCCCCAGTCGCCCAGCTGGCGCACGCAGGTGGGACCCGCGCGCGCGCGCGTCAGGTCGAGAACGGTGATCCCTGCGAACGGCTGCTTGGCGGCATTCATTGCACTCTCCACTTCATCAATAACTGTCGATGCACGCTGCGGTCAGCCGCAATCGCTTCCGGCTAGCCCCGACCCTTGCGCCCGAGGAAACCCGCAAAGGCTTCGGACACCGGCGTCGGCTTCAATCGGGTCGTCACCGCCTCGCGCTCAGCCCTGAACATGGCTTCCCAGTCGTCGCCCACGTACTGGTGAAGGAGCTGCTTGGCGCCCTGGACCATCTCGGGTGGATTCTTGGCGATCTGGCGCGCCAGTTCCAGTGCCGTCTCAAGTACCTTCGCCTGGGGCACGAGGTGATTGAGCAATCCCATGCGCGCGGCCTCCTCGGCCTGCACCACGCGTGCAGAAAAGAGCAACTCCTTCGCCTGCGCGGTGCCGACGATCTGGGACAGGCTCCAGGTGCTGTTGAGGCGGCCGTACTGGGCACCCAGGTAACGAAAGCGCGTGCGCTCGCAGCCGATGCGGATGTCGAGCGCTGCAGCGAGAAACGCGCCGCCGCCGTAGGCCAGGCCGTTGATGGCACCGATAGTCGGCAGGCGGAAGTTCGCCAGGTACCAGCCGAATTCCGAGATCATCTTGGCGCCGTGTGCCAATTCCTCCGGCGTGGAATTGGCCATTTCATGGATATCACCGCCCGCCGAGAATGCCTTGTTGCCCGACCCGACCATCACCACCGCGCGCGCCTTCTGCTCCTCGTCGATGGCAGCCAGTGCCTTGGCCAGTTCCTGCACCAGCGCGCGACTCATGGCGTTGAGCGACTCGGGCCGGTTGAGCGTGATCACCACCACGCCGCCTTCGCTCGCGGCGTCGGGTTCGACGAGGATATGTTGGAACGACATTGACACTCCCTTCGTTACTTGGTTTGGACGAGCAAAATGGTCAGGGACGAATGAACAAGCAAGAGGCCGGAGCACGGCATTGATGCGGATATTACCTCTGTGCAACAAGTGCATTGCCATCGAAGGTACGGGGAGTCGCCCCCGCGGTGTCGCGTATCCCGGCCTACTTGACAGGCTTTCGTCCCAGGAATTCCGCAAAACTCTCCTCCGGCGGCGTCGGGCGCAGCCGCGTTCTCACCGCCTCGCGCTCCACGCGAAAGGTGTCCGCGTATGGCTCACCGATGTGCCGGTGCATCAATTGCTTGGTGCCCTGCACGATGGCCGGCGGGTTCTTGGCAATCTGGCGCGCCAGCACCAGTGATGCGTCCATGAGCCGCTCGACCGGCACCAGGTGATTGAGCAGGCCCATGCGCGAGGCCTCTTCGGCTTCTACCAGGCGCGCGGAGAAGAACAATTCCTTGGCGCGCGGCCAGCCGACGATGGTCGGCAGGCTCCAGGTGCTGTTGATCTGGCCATACTGGGCGCCGAGGAAGCGAAAACGCGTGCGCGCGCAGCCGATGCGCATGTCGAGCGACGCCGCCAGCATGGCGCCACCGCCGTAGGCCAGCCCGTTCATCGCGCCGATGGTGGGCAGGCGGAAATCGGCCAGCGACCAGCAGCACTGCGAGACGTGCTCCTGGAAATCCTCGGCCTCCTTGGGCGCGGAGCCGGTCATTTCATGGATGTCCCCGCCCGCGGTGAAGGCCTTGCTGCCGGCGCCCGTGACCACGAGGACGCGCGCCCGCGCATCGGCCTCGATGGCGGCCAACGCCGCCATGAAGTCCTTCATCAGCGCGCGATTCATCGCGTTGAGCACCTCCGGGCGGTTGAGCGTAAGCAACGCCACGCCGTCATCGTCGATGCTCAGTTCAATGGTGTCGTATGTCATTGCTTTCCCGCGATCCAATCCGCCAATCGTTGCTTGCCGCTAAACTGGCAGCGATGGCACCCCATCCCCTGCCGTGCGAGACGCGAGTTTAACGGGTTCGGGCAGCCGCGAACAATTCAACCAACCCATTGCATCAAACACCCAGGGAGTCAAACCATGTCCATATCCACTGCAGGCGATTTCGAGCAACGACTGCTGCGCCTCGAGGCGCGCCAGATGCTCACCGAACTGGTGTCGCGCTACGCCGTCGCCACCGACGACCGCGACTACGCGGCAATCGAGGGCATGTTCACGCCCGACGCCACCTTCGGCGCGCAACGCGGCTGGCCCGCCATCCTCGCCTTCTTTCGCGACCGCCACGGCGTGTTCGGGCCCACTTACCACTACGTGCACGCGCATCATTTCGACTTCGAGTCGAACGACATCGCCCGCGGCGTCATCAACACGCATGCCGAAATCGCCATCGACGGCAAGAACGTCTGGATGGCCATCCGTTACCTCGACCGCTACGTGCGCCAGAACGACCGCTGGTACTTCACCGACCGCCAGCAGAAACTGCGCTACGCCATGCCCTTCGAGGAACTCGCCGATGCCTACGCCACGCCACTGCGAAAGCGCATCCCGGGCACCGCACCTGCCGCAGCGGAGTTGCCCGAGACACTGCCGACCTGGATTGCCGCGCAGGCAGCGAGATCCGCCGGGAAAGCCTGACTACTCCCGGCATGAAGTGTTTCCGTGATTGCAACGCAACGTCGCGAGGCGATCAGTCATCCTGCCCGGCAAGCACCGGAATCTGAAAATCCTTATCTGACCGCAGCCGGATATCACCGGTGTTATCCGGCACGGGTACGGATAGCTGGTTCGTTCGCATCGGGTTTCATGGAAAATGTCAGGAATCGAGGAAAGATATAGCGTTGATCCCAAGGCTACATTTTTCAACCGAGTCGGGTTTGTATCGAACTCGACGGCAAATCCTGCTGACTATTACACGTTAGCGCTTACCGTTACCACACCAGCAGAAGGAGGAAAGCCATGGCTTGGGTTTATTTGCTTCTCGCAGGAGCTTTCGAAATAGGCTGGCCTATCGGTATAAAAATGGCACAAGAAGCTGAAACAAGAGTTGTCGGCATCATTGTTGCCGTTACTTTTATGGCGATTAGCGGGCTTCTATTATGGCTTGCCCAAAAGGAAATTCCGATTGGCACCTCCTATGCAATTTGGACGGGCATCGGTGCTGCGGGCACGTTCGTTGTTGGCGTTCTTTTTTATGGTGATCCAAGCAGCATCGGGCGCTACTTGGGCGTAGCACTAATAGTGGCGGGCGTAGCTACCCTTAAACTCTCTCACTAAAACCGTTAATGCTGCTCAAGCGCGCTAACCATTCCGTCGAGAGGGGCCGCCCACAAGCCGCGCTTGTGGGTGCCCTTCGCGGCTTTGCCGCTACGACGGCCCCTCACGTCAAACGTTAATCGCGATCCGCCCCGACTGCCACGCCGACAGACCGGTTGGAACGGGAACTGATAACGCAACAATTGTTATCGAATTGAGGAATAACCAATGGTTACGCGGATCATGGCGATCCGAATATGATCACGCGATAGCCGCTCAGTGCCACAGCTGCCGGCGCCAGCGAACACCGATATACAGCGTCACAACAAGCCCGACGGCCACGTAGGCGAGCGTCGTCGGCACGAAGCCGGCGACGCTGATCAGGTAGCCGGCGCCGGCCAGCCCCACCGGCAGGCCGTACACGGCCAGCATGCGAACCCCCATGATGCGGGCGCGGAATTCCTCGCCGGTGTCGTTGAGCAGCGCCGTGAGGCTGGTGATCATTGCGATGGACTGGAACAGGCCGATCAGGAAGAGAAGCCCGATGCCCGCCCCCTTGGTTTCGACCAGCGCGAAGGCGAGCAGCGCCAGGTACCAGAGCACCGTGGTCACCATCATCGCCCGGTTGGCGTGCAGGCGAGCGCCCCAGAAACTCATCAGCACCGCCCCCGCCAGCGAGCCGAACGAGAACGCGGACACGATGTGGCCGAGGCCTACCTGGTCGATGCCGTAAATTTCCTTCGCCACGTAAGGCAGCAGCCCGACCGTCACTGGAAAAGCCGTGAGGTTGACGAGGAACGCCAGCCACATGATGGCGAGCACGCTCGGGATGTTCCACACCTGTGCCATGCCCGCCTTCAGTTCCTGCCAGCCGGGCGCACGGGCGACCGGCGCCGGTCGCTCCGTCCCCCCGCTCGCCACCTCGCCCGCCTTGCCCCCGACCCGATGCGGCGGCGCGATGCCGAAGGTGCAGGCCACCCCCAGCGCATAGAACACGGCGATGAACACATAGCAGAGCGACAGCCCGAACGACGCGAACAGCCCAGCGCCGGTGAGTGCACCGGCAATGCGCGCCACGTCGATGTTGATGCGCGACAGGCCCATCGCGCCCAGCAGCGCGTCCGGCGCGATGATCTCGCCCACCAGGGCGAGGCGCATCACGTACTCGGTCGGCCGCAGGAGGCCCGTCACCAGCGCAATGGCCAGCACCACCATTGGCGAAAGCAGGCCCGTCGTCGCAAGCACCAGGATGAGGAGCGCCAGCAGCGCGCACACGGCGCGCATCGACAGCAGCATGCGCCGGCTGCCGATGCGATCGCCGAGCACGCCTGTCAGGGGCGCGAGCAGCGAGCCCAGGTACTGCAGCGAGCCGAAGATGCCCAGCACGATGACCGAATCCGTCTCGACCAGCACGTACCAGCCGAGCACCAGCGTCTCCATCTCGAAGGACAGCGACACGAGGAGGTCGCTCGCCCACTGGTAGCGAAAGCTGCGCACCGCGAAGGGCGCCAGCGCGAGCCCGCGCCCCGCGCTCACGCCCACAGCGCCCCGCGCCAGCGACGGCCGATGAGCAGCGTCCCCACTACGCCGATGACCCCGAACACGCTGATGGTGGCGACAAACCCGATGCCCTTGATCAGGTAGCCGGCAATCAGGAGGCCCACGGGCAGTCCGTACACCGCCAGCATGCGCACACCCATCACGCGCGCGCGGAACCGCTCGGCCGCCGCCCCCAGCAGCGCGACGGACAGAGCAACCATGGTCATGCTCTGGAACGTGCCCACCGTGAAGAGCACAGCCATGCCGGACACGCGGGTCGGCGTCAGTGCGAAGATGATGATGGCCACATGCCAGAGCACCGCTGCGGCCAGCACCACGCGCTGCGCCCGGAATGCCCGCATGAGGAAGGTCATCAGCATCGACCCCGCCAGGCAGCCGAATGCATGCGCCGCCACCAGCTGCCCATAGCCGATCTCGTCGAGCAGGTACACCTCGCGCGCGACATAGGGCAACAGCCCCGCTGTCAACGGGAACCCGACCAGGTTCAGCAGCACGGCAAGCCACACGATGGCCGTCAGCCGCGGCGTATCGCGCACATGCGCCAGGCCGTCCTTGAGATCGCGTAGCGCCGACTGGGCGCGTCGCGCATCCTGCTGCTGCAGCTTGTGCGAGCTCTCCTGCGCCTGCGCGCCTGGCAGCGGCACGGGCCGCACCGCGACGCGCGCGCCGCCCAGCATGAGGAGAACGCTCGCCACGTAGAAGGCCGACACCGCAACATAGCTCGCGCCGAACCCGAGCCAGGCGAACAGCCCGGCACCGGTGAGCGCGCCGGCAACGCGGGCCGCATCAAGCGTGATGCGCGACAGGCCCATGGCCGCCATCAGGCGCCCGGGCGGCATCATGTCGGAGACCAGGGACAGGCGGAGCATGAGGTCGGATTGCCGCAGCAGCCCGGCGAGGAACGCAACGACGAACACCGCCACCGGTGACAGGTTCCCGGTGAGGCCGAGCAGCATCAGCACCGCGGCGAAGGATGCAAACACGAGGCGCATGCCATAGAGCAGGATGCGCCGGCCCATGCGGTCGCCCAGCACGCCGATGAATGGCGCAAGCAGCGAGCCTGCGAACTGCAGCCCGGCGAAGGCCGTGAGCATCACCACGGAGCGCGTCTCGGCGAGGATGTACCAGCCGAGGATGAGGTTTTCCATCTCCAGCGCGAACGACACCAGGATGTCGCTCGGCCACTGGTAGCGAAACGCCTTCACTTCGAAGGGTGCAAGCGCCGATGCGAGCGGCCCCCGCATCAGGCGCTTGCGGCTGCAGCCGCTGCAGTCCCCCTTGCGGTTCGCACGACAGTCCTCGTCACCACTTCAAGCCTCAGAACCCGAGCAGCTTGGTCAGCGCTTCCTTGCGATTGACGTTCTCGGGCTTCGGGGGCGAGTAGCGCTTGGGGATGGTGCTGGTGTCGTAGATGGCCACCGTGCCCTTGTCGTCGTTGAAGATCTTGTTGCCGTCTTCCGACAGGATGTAATTGGCCAGCAGCCGCCCGGCATTCGGGTGCTTGATCTTGCCGCGTGCGGGCAGGATGGCGTGCATTTCCAGGCCCGTGGTGAGCGTCGGGATGGAGATGTCCACCGGGGCGCCCTTGTCCTTCAGGTCCTGGATGCCGGCGGGAACGGCCGGCATGGCAAGCAGCCCCTCGCCCGCGCCCAGCGCCTGGTAGGCCGGCACCCCGGCCGGGTAGCGACGCACGCCCTGCTCGTTCAGTTTGGCGTAGAAGGAGTCTCCATGCGTGTCCTGCAGGAGCGCCCACAGGTCGAGGTAGGCCTCGGACACGCGCGGATCGACCAGCAGCAGTTGCCCCTTGTACTTCGGGTTGAGCACGTCGATCCATTCCCTGGGGATGTCCGCGCCCTTCAGCTTGGCGCTGTTGTAGGCGATCAGCCACGGGTAGATGGCGGAGATGGCCGTGGGCCCGGTGAGAAAGCGCTTCGGGAAACGCGCGCTCTGCACGGCGGGCAGCCCCGCCGTGTCCATGGATTCGATATAGCCCTTCTTCAGGCCTTCTTCGGTGAAGGCCTTCACGCTGCCTGCGAGCAGCACGAAGTCGGTGGCGAGGTTGCCAGCGTCAGCCTCGGCAAAAAAGCGCGTCACCAGTGGTGAGCTGGAGATGCGCAGGTACTTGCCGACGACGCCGTACTTGGCGAAGAAGGCTTCTGCGACGCGCTTGGACGAGCTCTCGATCGCGGTGGAATAGAAGACGGCCTCTCCCTCGATCTTGGCGGCCTTGACCATGGCTTCGTGCTCGGCGGCGAGTGCGGCTGCGCTGGGGCCGGCGGGGGCGGATGCCTTGGCAGCGGGTGCGCTCTTGGCGGCGGCCTTGGATGCCGCCTTGGACGCGTCCTTCGCCGCAGCGCCTTTCGCGTCCTGCGCCAAGGCGGGGGTTGCAGACACGGCGAACAAGGCGATGACTGCAGCCGACAACAGTCCGGACTTCAGCTTGAACATTTTTCCTCCATTGAATGAAGTAAGGGTGGGGACGCCACAGGTGCTCAGCGAAAGTGCGGCATTACCTTGGTGGCGAAGAGCTCGACGTGCTCCGCGAGCTTCTTGAGCGGATAGCCCGCCGGCGGTATGAAGCCGTACACGCCCTCGATGGGTGCGGCGGCGGCGATCTTGTCGATCATGGCAATGCACTGCTCGGGCGTGAGCACCTTGAGCGGGCCGTCCTTGATCATCTCTTCGGGCGTCACCTGCTTGCCGCCCCCATACCAGGGGTGGTTGGTAGCGGAGTTCCACTGCGAATAGGTGTTCACCGAATGCGTGACGTGCGCTGCGACTTCATGCGCGGTCTTCTCCGGGTCGTTGGACACCAGCACCCAGGTGACGCTGCCCTGGATCATTCGCGCGGCCGACGCCGGCTTGCCTACCGCGACCAGTTCCCTGGCGTACTCCGGATAACGAAGGGCCATGTCGCCGCCGCCATAGATGCCGTCGCCGTACATGGCCGCGCGCTTGAGGGCAGCGGGGTTGGAGCCGCCCACCCACAGCGTCGGGTGCGACTGCACCGGGCGCGGCATGAGCTTCGCATTCTCCACGGTGTAGTGCTTGCCCTTGAAGTTGAGCGTCTCGCCGTCCCACAGCCGGCGGATGATCTGCAGCATCTCGGTGAGGCGCGCGCCACGCTCCTTCTGCGACACGTCATAGCCGGTGAATTCATCCGGCTTGTAACCGAGACCCAGCCCCAGTTCCATGCGGCCGTTGGAGATGATGTCGAGCACGGCGGCGTCTTCGGCAATGCGCACCGGGTGGTAGAAGGGCGCGAGCGCAATGGCAGTGGTGATGCGGATCTTGCTCGTCTTCGCGGCCACCGCGGCCCCGGCGATGAGCGGCGACGGCAGGTAGCCGTCCACCGCGAAGTGGTGCTCGGACATGGCGACCGTGTCGTAACCGAGCTTCTCCACCCACTGGATGAACTCCAGCGTCTCGGCATACAGGTCCTGCCAAGGGCGATGCCATTGCGGCGGATTGCGGAAATCGAACTGCATCCCGAACGTCAGCTTGCGGCCCATGGGCCCTCCCCTTGACTTGATTGGATATCTGCGAGATCGCGGGCGCCTGTCACCTTCCCCGCGCAGCCCCCTTCCCCCGGAGGCCGACTTGTGAAGTCTACTCCATCGCTCCATCGGGGCAGAACACGGTCCGCGCCCCCATGCCAGCCGCGATGCACCCCGCGGGTTCAAAAAAAAGGCCGGAACACGTCCGGCCTTTTTCGAACCCCGCGATCCGCGCGGAGGCTGCAGCGATTACTTCTGCAAGATGTGGATGGCGCAGGTGTTGCCCAGGCCGATCACGTGGGTCATGCCGATCTTTGCGCCTTCGATCTGGCGCGGACCCGCTTCGCCGCGCAGGTGCGTCGCGATTTCCCAGACGTTGGCAATGCCGGTGGCGGCAATGGGATGGCCCTTGGACTCCAGCCCACCAGACACATTGACCGGCTGGCGGCCTTCACGCCAGGTGGCGCCGGAGTTGAAGTGCTCGACCGCCGCGCCTTCATCGCACAGCATCAGGTTGTCGTAGTGCACCAGCTCGGCGGTGGCGAAGCAGTCGTGCAGCTCGATGAGCCGGATGTCCTTGGGGCCGACGCCGGCCTGCGCATAGGCCTGTTTCGCCGCTTCACGCGTGCAGGTGTTGACGTTGGCCAGCACCTGGCAGCCGTCCTCCCACGGATCAGTGGTCAACACCGAGGCGGCGATCTTCACAGCGCGATCCTGCTGCGCCTTCGACAAGGTACGCAGCTTCTTCTCGCTGACGATCACCGTGGCGGCAGCGCCGTCGGTGTTGGCCGAACACATCGGGCGCGTGTTGGGATAGGCGACCATGACGTCCTTCATGATCTCCTCGAGCGACATGCGCTTCTGGTATGCAGCCAACGGGTTCAGCGTCGAATGGTAGTGGTTCTTTTCAGAAATCTTGGCAAAGGTCTCGAAGCTCACCTCGCCGTACCTCGAGCCATACTCCATGCCGATCTGCGCGAACACGCCGGGCATGGTCTCGGTGCCGATGCGACCATCGGTGGCGGACACCGCGTCAAAGCGACCTTCCGGCGTCCAGGTCTTGCCGTCCGCCTTCACGTTGGCGCCGGTCAAGAGGCCGACGCCGGCCAGCTTCTCGGAGCCGACGGCAAGGCCCATGTCGGCCTCCCCGGCCTTGATGGCCATCATCACCACGCGCATGGCGGTAGCGCCGGTGGCGCAGGCATTGGTCACGTTGTAGACCGGGATGCCGGTCTGGCCGATCTGCTTCTGCAGCGGCTGGCCGATCCTTCCCGTGCCACGTAAATTGCCGGCGGCGAGGATGTTCATGTCGCCCATGGTCACGCCGCCGTCCTTGAATGCGCCCTGCGCCGCTTCGGCTGCGAGGTCGATGAGGTCACGATTCGGGTACTTGCCGAACTTCGTCATGTGAATGCCGAGGATGTAGAGGTTTTCGCTGGCCATGGTGGGCTCCTGGGTCGGTGTGTCGTTAGCGTGTGATTTTCAGATATGGAGGCGTGCGCAACAGGCGCGATCAGGCGGGCTCGAAACCGAAGCCGATGGCCTCGGTACCGACCTCATCCTTGCCCAGCACGTAGGTGGCAAGCTTCACCTTCATCCCCAGTTTGAGGTTTTCCGGCTTGGGGTCGACATTGATGATGTTGGCCGACACGCGCGTCGTGCCGCACTCGATCACGGAGGCCACGAAAGGCACCTTGATGCCGGGGGCTGCGCTGTGAACGATGGAAAACGCGCGAACCTTGCCCTCTTTCGGCAGGCTGACATCCTTGAATTCGGTGCCGAAACACTTGGCGCAGCCATTGCGACGGTCGAAGAACCGCGCCTTGCAATTGGTGCATTCATGGGCAATCAGATGAGGATCGTCGCCAAGGACGAGGTAACTCACCAATGGAACCTGGTTGGGCATGACATCTCCGGGGGAATTTGAATTGGATTTCGGCAGTGATTTTACTCCAAAGAGGCCCCCTGCCCCGATCACCCCGCCAATCCCGCCATGACGATGCGCAATGCACGCAAGCCCATTGCACTCAAACCCATTGCACTCAAGCCCATTGCACTCAAGCCCATTGCACTCAAACCCTTGTGCGGATTCAGCTATGCTCGGGGACAATGCTTGGGATGAGCCCATGGGAAGCCCCTGTTGACGGTCACCACGAAGAATGCAAAGGACGGCCCCGGGACGGACATGCGCTGGGGCTACCCGCGAGCGGCCATCACCATTTCGCTGGGCAACTTCCTGTGCGATGCTGCATGCGCCCTGTGGTGGCCGTTCATCCCCCTCTACCTGATGGACGTGGGCGCGCCCACCGCAGCCGAGGCAGTCTATTGGCTGGCCGTTGCATCCGTCGTGCAGGGGATCGGGCGGCTGGTGGCAGGGCCGCTCTGGGGGGTACTGTCCGATCGCTACGGCCGCAAGTTGATGTACCTGCGTTCGGTCACCGGCCTGCTCTTCACCACCATCATGTTCGCCTTCATCGCCGAGCCCTGGCAGGTGGTCATCGTGCTCGCGGTTCACGGGGTCTTCTCCGGCTACGACGGCCCCGCGGTGGCCATGCTGAGCGTCGCCGTGCCCGATTCGCACTTCAAGAAGAGCCTGGGCCTGTTTACAGCGCTTCGCTACCTGGGCCAGGCCACCGGCCCCGCCATCGGAGCCCTGCTGACCATCGCCTTCGGCTATCGCGACACCATCCTCGTGTCTGCCGTCCTGACCGGTGCCGTGCTGGTCTGGATCTCCCGGGCAGCACCGGCCGACCGCATTGTGCTGACTCACGATGGCAAACCGGAGACGCGGCCCATGCTCGAACCGTTCCGGCCCACCAACCAGCTGTGGCTGGCGGTGTTCATATTCGGCATCCTGGTGAGCCTCGCCCAGGTGCTGCGCATCACGACGCCCATCGCCCTGCGCTTCATCGAAGGCCACGATGTTCCGGGCGTGACCGGCATTGCGTTCACCCTGGGGGGGCTGGCTGCGGCTGTGGGCGTGTTCGTGCTGTCCAGCCGCTACTTTCGCATCGGGCGCCTGCGTCCGGCCCTGATTGCCTGCAGCCTGATCGTCGGCGTGGCCTTCCTTCTACTCGGATTCACAGTAAGCGTAACGCCCTATGTGTTGATGTTCTCGCTGATCAGCCTGCTGCAAGCAGCCATGATCCCCACCAGCAACATGCTGATCGCATTCAATACCTCGACGGCGCGGCGCGGCACGGCATTCGGCCTCGGTGGAAGCGCCCAGGCGATCTCCATTGCGCTGGGGCCCATCGCGGCTGCCGTCTTCGTCGCCACATCGATGCGGGCGGGGTTCGCTGCAGTCGCGCTCATGTGCGCGGCGCTGGCCTTGCTGGTTCACAAACAGTTGCGCGAACCGCGACCGGAGCAATCGAGCACCTGAACTCGCGCAGCCTTCAATCCAGTGAAAATGCTTGATACTCTTGCCAAACCCGCCGTCAATTCGACGGCACATAACCCAGAAATCCAGAGCCCTTGCTGACCAACCCATTCAGTGCCAACGCCATTCTGCTGGGCATCCTGATCACGATCGGAATCCTCTCGCTCGTGTTCTCGCGCCTCGAACCGGGCACGCGCGCTGCCGGCGGTTGGGGAACCAGCATCCTGATGATGGGCCTGGGCTACGCGATGCTGCAGACCGATGGGCGTGTGCCCTCGCTGTTTTCAGTGACGGGCGAAATCATCATGCTCTCGGGGGTCGCCGTGATGCACGGCGCAATACGAAAATTCCGCCTAGAGAAAAATCCGATCTGGAGCCCGGATACATGGGGCTTCGTTGCAGCGGGCAGCGTGCTGTTGCTGTGGTTCACGTTCGCCAATCCCAGCGCGCGCGCTCGAATCGTCGTGTTTTCGCTGGGCCTGGCACTGCTTCTGGCGTGGGGGGCCCTCCGGTCGGTTACGCTTCCAGGCACCATGAACCGCGCCCCGCGCCGCCTGTTCACCGGCGTGGTCTGGGGTGTCGCCGCGCTGTTTGTAGCCCGGGCGATTGGCACCATCGCAGCCGGACCGCATGAAGACGAGCACTTCCGGCATGACACCTTGCAGCCGTTCGCCGCCACGATCGGCGTCTTGCTGCTGACGACACTATCGATCGCCCTGATGTGGATGGAGGTGAGCCTGCTCAACGCGCGCCTTGCGCGACTGGTCTCGCAGGATGCACTCACCGGCATCATGAACCACCGCGGATTGATGGAGTCGTGCGAGCGAGAGCTGTCGCGCGCCGAGCATTTTCATGAACCATTGTCGCTCGCCATGCTCGACATCGACCATTTCAGGCGTGTCAACGACGACCACGGCCATGCAGTCGGTGACGCCGTGTTGAAGCACGTCGCGGAATTGATTGGCGCTGACGTGCGGAAATACGACACCTGCGGCCGCCTGGGCGGAGAGGAGTTCCTCGTGATCATGCCGCAGACGACAACTCCATCCGCGCTTGAAATCATGGAGCACGTGCGCCGGCAGATCGAGGCAACGCCCTACCTGCACAAGGCAATGCCGATGCCCGTCACCGTGAGCATCGGCATCGCCGAACTGACCGATTACATGGGCGGCACGGATGCGCTGCTGGGCGCGTCCGAACGCGCGCTCTACCGCGCCAAGCGCGGCGGACGCAATCGCGTGGAGACTGCCGCCGTGGAAATCCTCGACACCTCGACAACCGGAGTGCCGCCGGCGGTCGAGTATCGGGACGGGCAGGCGCAGCGCAACTGACTGCGCGCAAGGTCCCCATATCCTCCCGCTTGCCAGCCGATCCGGGCGCCTGCCGGACTGTCTTGCGGCGCCGGGCATGCGGAACTTCTGTCGATGCGCCATGTCCGTCAAAGGCAACACCGCCCGGCCGTCAAGGAAGACCCGCATGCACAAGTTGCCGAAAAGATGATTGCAACCCCGGTTGGTGGAGTAGCCGGAATCGGCATTCGTGCATGGGTCCTCGGCGTTGCAGGCATGCTGCTCGCCTGCCTCGGGTCGCGCGAGGCAACGGCGGATGACGCGGCGCTCTGGCGCGCCCTGAGGACGCCGGGCCATGTCGCCATCATGCGGCACGCCGTCGCGCCGGGCACCGGAGATCCTGCCGGGTTCAAGTTGGGTGACTGCGGTACTCAGCGAAACCTGTCGGATGCGGGGAGGAAACAGGCCCGCAGGATCGGTGCCCGTTTCCGCGCCCAAGGCATCCGCGGTGCTGAAGTGTATTCGAGCCAGTGGTGCCGCTGCCTCGACACGGCGGCACTGCTCGATTTGGGGCCGGTCAAGGCGCTGCCCGCCCTCAACTCGTTTTTCTCGAACGCGGAATCGGGCGACGGCCAGGTGAAGGCGCTGAGGCAATGGTTGGCGGACCGGCAAGGGCCGGGCCTGGCGATTCTGGTAACCCATCAGGTCAACATTACTGCGCTCACCGGCATTTACCCCGGTTCCGGCGAGATTGTCGTCTTCCGCGCAATGGACGGCGCTGCGGCAAAGGTGCTCGGCACAATCAGGAGCGACTGACGCGATTGAGCTTCCGTCAAGGCAATCCCCTGGGGATCTGCAGACACCCTGTTCTTCTCGGGCAATTGCGGCGGACACCGCATCGCAACTCCCGCCGCAACCCGTTCGCCCGCTCAGGCTCTGCCAGGGCGTGTGGCCCGCCTACCAGGGCAGCCGCGCGCCGTGGCAATCAAGAAACGCCCCGCTATCGGCTGCCGAAATCCCATCGATCACCTTGAGCAGCAATCCGGCGGCCTCTGGGGGCTGACGGACTTCAAGGCCCGCCTTCATGAACGGCGCGGACAGCCGGCTGTCGACCGTGCCCGGATGCAAGGCAATGCACGCCGCCTGCGGATGACTTCGCTTCAGTTCGATGGCGGCTGTGCAGACCAGCTGATTCAGCGCTGCCTTGGATGCACGGTAGCTGTACCAGCCGCCGAGCCGGTTGTCACCGATGCTGCCCACCTTCGCGGACAGGGTGGCGAACACCGCCTTGCCCTGGCGCGGCAACAGCGGCAGGAAGTGCTTCATCAGCAGAGCCGGACCGATGGCATTGACAGCAAAGGATTTCGCCATATTCGCGGCCTCCAGCTGGCGCAGCCCTTTCTCCGGCGCCATGCCGGCGCCATGAAGGACTCCGGTCGCGTCGATGACGATGCGAATCGGCGCTCCGAGCCGCGACACCCGACCCGCGGCCTCGGCAATCGTCGCCTCGTCCGCGAGGTCAAGATGCGGCGCGCCGGAGCGGCTGAAACCCACGGCGTGGGCGAACGCAGCGTCGCTCTCCAGCCGCTCCAGCAGTGCCGCACCGATGGCCCCGGATGCTCCTATCACTACCGCCACAGCCCCGCGAGGCGTGGCAACCAGGCCCGCGGGCAGCGTCATACCCGGAATGCGAGATCAGCCCTCGGCTTGGGATGCTGCCGCCGTGCGCCCATCTTGCGGAACTCGTACACGGTCAACACCATGCCCAGGACAGCCAATCCGAAGCACACAATGCCTGCATACAGAATGGTGGCGTCACTCATGGGTCTGCCCTTTCATGCTGAGTACCTTGAAGTAAATGCCGAAGCACAGAATGGACGGCACCCATGTGGCGGTGAACAGGCCCTCGTCCTTTTGACCGTTGAACCATAGATAGGCGGAGACGGCGAAGGACACCATGACGGCGAGCAAAATGCTGACGTCGGACATCTTGAACATATGAACTTCCTTTCTTGACTGACTTCGGTTGACTTGCAATGACGCGACGCTAGACATCCCAGTAGGCCCACGCGGCAACCAACAGGCTCGCCACGGCCGCGGCCGCGTGCGTTCGCAGCAGCGATTCGCCGGGCAGTTGCAGCACCAGCGGTGCCACGGCCAGCATGCCGAGCGACAACCATGCGATCAGCGCTGCCGCCAGCGTCAGCGCCCCCGCGCCAATTGCCTGCCGGAGCTTTCGGGTCTTGCGCGGCATCTAGGCGCCTGACTTCGGACTGCGCGTATGGCTCCACTGGCGAAATGCCTGGAACAAGATTGAAAAAAAACCGGAAACCAGCGGTTGGACTGTCATCATCGTCAGGAACTCCCATTTAATTGTTTATAAACATATAGATAACGAAATACTGGGCCCGGCGGCTGAAATTCATCGGCTGGAAGTCCAGTTTTGTATCGCTTATCTGAGGAGATAGACCGATAAAATTCGCCAATGACTCGATATTTTTGGAATAATATCGATTCAATAACGGTTCAATACGAAAATCTGTTCGGGAGCATCCATGCAGGCAATCACAGAACAAACCACCGATACCGGCGACAGCGGTGCCTATCGCAGCGGCACCGCAGCGCGACTGGCCGGCATACCCGTGGACACGCTGCGCGTATGGGAACGGCGCTACGCCGTGGTCGGGCCGCGAGTGAGCAGCGGCAGGCAGCGGCTTTACTCGGCCGCTGACATCAAGCGCCTCGCCCTGATCAAGCAATTGGTCGACCTGGGTCACCCGATCGGAACCCTGGCCGCGCTTGGCGCGCATGCGCTTGAGCGCATGCGCGCCGCCGCAATGCCGCTGCAGCAGAACTCGCGCACGGCGGCGGCGGCGCGAGACCCCCACGATCTGCGCGTGGCGCTGGTTGGCCCGCTGCTGATACGGGACAGGATCGAGCCGGCGCTGACCGAAGGCGTCCTGCGGATCGTCGCCGACTGCCCCGACCCGCTGCTTGCTGCCAAGGCACTGGCAGCAAGCCGGGCCGATGCCGTGGTGATCGAACTGCAGACACTCGGAGATAGCGATGTGGGGCTGGTGGCGTCAATCAAGGCCGCTTGCAACGCAACCTGCGCGATCGTGCTGTACCGCCATGCGCCCGGCAGCGTGGTCCGGCGGCTCCGCTGGGCCGGCAATATGGTGGCACGCGCCACCTCCGACCCGCTCGAGATCGAGGCCATGTGCCTGGATGCACTGCGCCAGGCCGGCCGCGATACCTCACCTGTGCAGCGTCCGCCGCAGGTGCACGAACCGCGCCCGCAGCGATTCGATACCCGCACCCTGTCGGCACTGGTGGTCAGCTTGCCCCGCATCGAATGCGAGTGCCCGAAAAACATCGTCGACATCGTGATGAATCTGGGCAGCTTCGAGCGCTACAGCGCGCAATGCGCGAGCCGCAATCCGGCCGATGCGGCGTTGCACGCGGATTTGCAGCATGCCGCCGGCCTGGCGCGCGCCATCATGGAATCGGCGCTCGAGCGCGTCGCGCTTGCCGAAGGGATTGCCTTGGTCGCGCCGGCAGAACGCCCGTGACGACGGTGAGCACGCCGGCGACCGACACCCGCAGCGTCTCCCCGGCGCTGGCGCAGATCCTGGATGCACAGGCGTGGCGCAACGAGCGCCTGCTGAACGGCTTTCGGATCGCCATCTGGGCCACCGTGGGCGCCATCACGGGCGGCGCAGAGTTCTACGCAAGCGACAGCGTGTCTCCGGGCTCATGGCTGGCCATGGCGTGGGCGCTCACCGCGGCCGTCACCGGCCTGACCTGGCAACGGCGCTTCTACCGGCAGTGGGTCTCGGCCCTGCTCTGCACCATCGACATCACGGTGTTCGCACTGTGCATGCACGCCGGCCACCGCTATCTGGTTGCCAACGATCCGGCCCTGGTGGCGCATCAGCTCCACGCCTCCGGCCTCGTACTGATGACGTTGCTGGCCACCAGCGTGCTGCGGTTCTCCTGGCAGCTGTCGCTGTGGTCCGTCATCTACGGCGCAGCGATCTACTGGTATGTGCTTGAAATCAACCAGGCCGTTGACATATTCAGCTACGTCGAGATGGCGGTGATCGGGCTCCTCGGCCTCATGCTGATCCACAATGCGCGCAAGTTGCAGTCGATCCTGCTCCAGGCGCTCGAGCGCGACGCCCTGACGCGCTTTCTGCCGAAACCCATTGTGGAGCGCATCAGCCGCGATCCGGCGGCCGTGGACTTCAAGGGAGAAGCCCAGGAGATCACCGCATTGTTCGCCGACCTGCGTGATTTCACCGCGCTCAGCGAACGCCTTGCCCCGCATGCCGTGGTCGAATTGCTGAACGCGTTCTTCACGGAAATGGCGGACGAGATCACGCCGCGCGGAGGCATCCTCATGCAGTACACGGGTGACAATATCTACGCCGTGTTCCCGGCCAAGGGTGCGGTCGACCATCTGCGCCGCGCCCTGGACTGTGCGCTGGCCATGCTGCGGCGACAGGCTGCGCACAACGCGCAGCGCATGGCAAATGGCAAGCCGGTACTGACCATCGGCATCGGGCTGCACACCGGACCGGTGGTGGCAGGGACCATCGGTTCACCCGAGTTGCTGGGGTATGCCTACGTCGGTGACACCGTGAACACCGCCAGCCGCATCGAGCGCCTGACCCGCGTGCTGGATCGCCCGCTGCTGGTGTCCGGGGTGACCTTTGAGCGCGCCGGGAGTGCCGCCGCCTTTCACGCAGAGGCCATGCCGATGATGGAACTTCGCGGCAAGCGCGACCTGCAGTCGATCTGGGCAGTCACAGCGGCACGCGACTGAGCATGCGGGAGAGCCCGCTTCGCCGGCGAAGTACTTGGCCGCATTCTACGGCGCGGTACGATCCACGCGGCGGGGGTGACGACGCTCATCGCAGGAGCCCCTGCAGCAACAGCGCCGCCGCATGGTATATATGCGCCCCGGTGCCCCCGAGCTGAAGCCCCGGCCCGCGGGGGCCACTTGCCGAATGATTCCGGACCCCAGGCCCCTTCGAAGGACAACCCATGACCGATACCAACCAGTCCACGGCGCTCGCCGCCAGGATCGCGCACATCGAAGCGCGCTTTTCCCTGCAGGATCTCGTCGCCAATTACTTCCTGCGCGTGGACGCGCGCACCTACGAGACGCTGGCCGATCTGTTCACCGCCGACGGCACCTTCGCCTTTGCCGACATGAAGG
The DNA here is from genome assembly GCA_947478805.1 of Betaproteobacteria bacterium. Taxonomy (GTDB): domain Bacteria; phylum Pseudomonadota; class Gammaproteobacteria; order Burkholderiales; family SG8-39; genus CAIYPG01. Next base: position 38,271 of record CANJXQ010000018.1, read on the forward strand.
CGAGCGGCCGCGCCGGCCTCCTCGAATTCTGGAAACGGCGCATCGCCAACTACGCGTTCACCTACCACTACCTGCATTCGCATGTCGTCACGTCGATCGACCTTGCGGCCAACACAGCGACGGGCATCGTCACCGGCCATGCCGAGCACGCCATCAACGACACTTGCGTGCTGGCGGCGTTGCGCTACGACGACCAGTACAGCTGCGAGAACGGCATATGGCGCATTCGCGTTCGCACGCTCACGACCCGATACTTCCTGCCGTGGAACGAACTGGCGGGTAACTTCCGAGAAGGTGCCGTCTCCGGCCGCCCCAAGGACACCAGCAAGTAGCATTCAACGGCATGACACCGGGCCAGCGAATCCATCTTGATAATATTTCTCACGTGGATGTCTAACTGATATGAGCAACACACTCGAATTTGATTACATTATTGCCGGCGGCGGCACGGCCGGCTGCGCCCTTGCCAATCGCCTGTCGGCCGACCCGTCCAAGCGCGTGCTGGTGCTGGAGGCCGGCGGCGACGACTCCAACCGCTGGCTGCACATCCCCATCGGCTATGCCAAGGTATTCGGCAAGCCCGAATACAACTGGATCTATCGCATGCAGCCCGAACACCAGTTGAAGAACCGTGCCGGCCCGTTCTACCAGGGCAAGGTGATCGGCGGCTCGAGCGCGGTGAACGGCATGATCTACCTCCGGGGCCAGCGCGAGGATTTCGATCACTGGGTGAAACTCGGCTGCACCGGCTGGGATTACGCCAACGTGCTGAAAGCCTACCTGCGCGCCGAGAACCAGTGCTCGCGCGGCGCAAGTGAATATCATTCCGTGGGCGGGCCGCTGAACGTTTCCGACTGCCCCAACAAGCACGAACTCATCGATGCCTTCATCGCCGCATCCGAGCAGGCGGGCATTCCGCCCAATCCGGACTTCAACGGCGCGAAACAGGAAGGCGCCGGCTACTACCAGACCATGGCGAAGAACGGCCGGCGCTGCTCGGCGGCCATGGCCTACATCCACCCGGTGCGCCATCGCGCCAACCTCATGGTGATGACCGGCGCCACGGTCGAGCGCGTGATCTTCGCCGGAAAGGACGCCGACGGCGTCGAATTCATCCATGAAGGACAGAAGAAGACGGCAAGCGCGAGGCGCGAAGTGATCCTCTCCGGTGGCGCGTTCGCCTCGCCGCTGCTGTTGCAGAAATCCGGCGTGGGGCCCGGCGCGCTGCTGCAAAAGCACGGCATCGCCGTGGTGCACGATTCGCCCGATGTCGGCCGCAACCTGCAGAACCACTTCAACCCGTGGATCGGCTACCACTGCAAGCAGCCGGTGACGCTCAACGACCAGATGCGCACACCACTCGGCCGCTTCGGCCTCCTGATGCGCTACGTGCTACTGCGCCGCGGCTTCATGGCCATGGGCCCGGTGCCTGCCGGCGCCCTGGTGAAGACCGACCTGTCGCCGGATCGCCCCGACGTGCACATCCACTTTTTTCTCTTCGGCACCGACCGCATCCGCCCCATGCTGCTGCCCCATGCAGCCGTCATGGCCACGGTGTGCCAGTTGCGCCCGGAGAGCCGCGGCTTTGTCAAGATCGGCGGGCCGAACCTGGTGGAGGACGCCCGAGTGCAGTTCAACTTCATGTCCACCGAACTCGACCGCCAGACCGTGATGAAGGGCATGGCCAAGGTGCGCCAGGTCATGAAACAACCCGCGCTGGGCAACTACATCGGCGAGGAACTCGACGCCTACCCGGACACCTCCACGGAGGAGGAACTGAAGAACTTCACTGGCGAGGTGCGCGGCACCGCGCACCACATCGTCGGCACCTGCCGCATGGGCACGGACGAGCGCGCCGTGCTCGATCCGCGCTGCCGCGTGCGCGGCGTGGGCAAGCTGCGCGTGGTGGACAACTCCATCATGCCGACGCTGGTGTCGGCCGACACAGCGGCACCCGCCATCATGATCGGCGAGCGGGCGTCGGATTTCATCATCGAGGATGCGAAGGCCTGAAGCACCTGCGGACGGGGTGAGGATCCGCTCCTTCCACCACCCGCAGCAATGCCTGCTCGCAGCCCCGGTTACTGCGGGCGCAATCCCAGTCGTTGCACCACGTCGGCAACGAGCTTCGCCTGCTCTGCGAGGTTCCTCGCCGCCGCCTCCGGCGTGTCGTTGACGACCTCGAATGCGAGTTTCGTCATTTGCGCCCTGAGCTCGGGCTGCTGCAACGCGCGCGACACCGCGGCGTACAGCTTGTCGAACGCCGCCTTGGGCGTTCCCGCCGGCACGTTCAATGAATACTCGGCGCCCGGCACGGGCGGCAGGCCCAGCTCGAGGTAGGTCGGCACGTCGGGGAAGCGGGGACTGCGCTCCCGGCCCGACACAGCCAGCGCCAGCACGCGGTCGCGCTGCGACACCATGCGGTCGCTGGTAATCATCAACTGGATATGTCCCTGGTAGAGGCCCTGCTCCTCCGCGCCCGTGGTCGGATACGGGATATAGACCACGTTGAGCTCGCGATCCTGCAGGATGGCTTCGATGCGCAGTCGCGTGCTGACGGCCGTGGAGCCGTAATTGAGCTTCCCGGGATTGGCCTTGGCATAGGCCACCATCTCGCCAAAATTCTTCCACGGCGATTGCAATGGCGAGCCCAGGTAAATCCTGCCGGCCACCAGCGTTGTTACCGGCGTGAGGTCGCGCAACGGATCGAACCCGGGATTCTTCACCAGCGCCGGAATGCTCGCCAGATTGGCGATGGCAATCACCGCGATGGTGTGACCGTCGGCCGGCACCTGCTTGGCGACATACTCGGCGCCGATGCGCTGGTCGCCGCCGGGCTTGGGCTCGATGACCATCGGCTGGCCGAGCACCTTGGACATTTCGGGCACGATCAGGCGCGCCACCACGTCGGCAGTGGAACCGATGGGGTTGGGCACCACGACGCGAATCACCTTGCTCGGGAACTCCTGCCCCCAGGCGCCCTGCATCAGGGCCGCTGCGCTTCCGGCGAGCATCACGGCGGCGAGTTTCGATCCGATTCGCATGGCGTCCTCCAAACCTGCTGCAAACTGCCCGGCTTCAGGCGCCTGCGCGCCGGCCGGGCACCCCGATCAATGGCTCAACGCGCAGCCGCCACGACGACGCGCTTGTCCAGCAGTTGCGCAATCTCGCCCTCGCCGTAACCCAGTTCGCCGAGCAGCGCGACCGTGTGTTCACCGATGGCGCACGGCTGGCCGTGCCGGTTCGGGCTCACAGAGAAGCGCGTGCGCGGCTTCATGCGCCAGTACTCGCCGAACAGCGGATGGTTTTCTCCCGCCACCAGTTCGTTCTCGACCATGAACTCCTGGAATGAGTTCGACACTGCGGCCGCAGGCGCACCGGCCGCATTGAGGCGCGCTTCGAGCGCCGCCGCATCGAAGGTGGCGATGACGCCCGCGATCGCGGCGGTCAACACCGCGTCGTTCTTCTGGCGCGCCGCGGCATCCTTGTATGCCGGATCTGCGAGCCACTCCGGATGGCCCAGCCCCTGCGCGAGGCGCTGCCACTCGCCTGCCTGCGCAGCGCTCAGCATGATCCAGCCGTCGCGCGTCGGGTAGAGCCGGTTGAGCGCACCGAAGCCGATTTGCTGCGAGTCGAGCGTCGGCAGGCTCGGCGCGCCCTGGTAGAGGGTCAGCCGCTCGCTGTGCACGTAGCCGGAGCTCGCCAGCATGGTGGTCTCGACGTACTGCCCCCTGCCCGTCTTTTCACGCGCCAGCAACCCCATCGCGAGCGCAACGCCAACGCCGATGCCCGCGCAAGGGTCGGGATAGGAGTCGTCCACCGGCGGGTTGTCGCGTCCGCCTTGCAGGATGCCAGCGCCGCACAGGGCGTGAGGCGTGGAGTGGAAGGCCGGCCGGTGGCTCTCGGGACCCTTCGACCCGTAAGAAGCCGCATACAAGTACACCAGGCGCGGGTTGAGCTTGTGCACGGTGTCGAAATCCACGCCGAGCCGCGCAGGCACGCCCGGCCGGAAGTTGTGGATCAGCGCATCGGACATCGAGACGGCTCGACGGAAGATTTCCCGGCCCTCCGGGGTCTTCATGTCGACCGGCAGGCTCTCCTTGCCGTTGAGGATGTGCGCAGCCTCGAGCCCGGTGCGCCGGTAGGAGTCGCCCTCGAGCGGCTCGATCTTGATCACGCGCGCGCCCAGTTCGGCGAGGAAGGTTGCGCCCATGGGGGCCGCGAGAAAATTCGCCAGCTCGAGGATGGTGACACCTTCGAGCGGCGGACGAGACAGGCCCGCGCCCGGCTTTGCCGCCGTGCCCGGGCCGCCCTTGCGTGTGCACAAGGCCGCAAGCTCGCCCTGGTGCTCCCCCGCCGCAGGGGCGCTCGCGCCAATGCGCGACGGGGTGTCGGAGAACAGCGCCAGCGGCCCGACCTGGGTCACCGGCCCCACGCGCGGATCGGCGATCGTCACCACGCGCTCGTTCAACACCATTTGCGGATGGCGCAGGAATTCCTCGGACGTGAGGAACGGATCCGCGCCGGCATCGATCTTGGTGCTGAAGATGTCCATCCACTCGGCCTGGGTGCGGGTGGCCATGCGCTCGCGCACGATCGCCTCGATCTCCTCGATATCTTCGTTGCTCTTGAAGCCGAGGGGCGCCTTCCTGAAGCGATCTTCTTCGAGCAGGTGCCCGAGCTCCATCGCCTTGAACCAGTTCCTGAAATGATCGTCCTGCCGGGCGCACATCTGGATGTAGCGCCCGTCGCGGCACTTGGCCGTAAGGAAGCACAGCATGATGCCGCGCTTGATCAGCGCCACGGCGCCCTTGCGCACCGGCACCACCTTGCCTCCCTGGCGCTCGAAGGCAAGCCGCATGGTGGTGGCGCTCAAGCCATCGACGAGGCTGGTCTCCACGCGCTGTCCGAGGCCGCAGCGATTGCGCGCATACAGCGCGGCCGAGATGCCCTGGATCGCCAGGCCCGCGGCACCAAAGGCGCCGATCGGCGAGGTGATATAGATGGGCCGGTCGCTGAAGAGGGCGCCGCTGATGATGTCGTTGCCGTTGACACGTCCGCTCTTGGCGAACACGAGCTCGGAGCGCGGGGCAATGGCTTCATGTTGCTTCGCCAGTCCGAAACCGCTGATCGAGCAGGAGATGAGATCGGGGCGTCGCGCCGCGAGCGCCCCATGGTCCAGGCCAAGGGCCTCGGCCCTGCCGGGCTCGAAGGACTCCAGCACCACGTCGGCGGCCAGCGCGAGATCGACCGCGGCACGCCGCCCTTCGGCGCTGGCAAGATCGAGCACCACGCTCTTCTTGCCGCGGTTCCACATGAGGAAACCCGGGCTCATGCGCGACGGGTCGCCCCCGGGCGGCTCGACCTTGATCACCTCGGCCCCGTTGTCCGCGAACATCATGCCGGTGAGCGAACCGGCCATCGCCGAGCAGAACTCGACCACCCTCAAACCATCGTAGGCCTGCGCCACGGCCCGGATCTCAGGCCACCAGACCGGGAAGGTGGTAGAGGCGCACCGCGTTGTCCGCCTGTATCAGCCGGCAATCGTCCGCAGACACCCCGCCAAAGTACTGCGACAGCGAACGCTGCGTGAACGGCCAGTCACCGCCCATGTGCGGAAAATCGTCCGACCACAGCATGTTCTTCACGCCCACGGCATCGCGATTGCGGATGGCGTAGGTGTCGGTGATGAAGGTGTAGAAATAGTGCTCGTCGAAGTACTTCGACGGCGCCTTGGAGAGCGCGATGTTCGAACCGCGCGCCTGGCGATGATAGCGGTTGTCGATCTGCTCCTTGAAGAAGGGCACCCAGCCGGCGTCGACTTCGGAGAACACGATCTTGAAGTTTGGGTAACGGTCGAGCACGCCGCCCCACATGAATTCGAGCATGCGCTTCTCGGCGTCGCGATTGCGCGTGCCGCCGGTGATCCGCTCGGTGTGCTTGGCCGGGCTCTTGTCGCGCAGGTCGACATGGATCGA
>CANJXQ010000019.1 GCA_947478805.1 Betaproteobacteria bacterium
CGGTCGTCATTGCCCACGTCGGCTCAGGAACCAAGACCATCCGCATCGGCTCGGGCGGCATCATGCTCCCCAATCACGCCCCGCTGGTGATTGCCGAGCAGTTCGGCACGCTGGAGTCGCTGTTCCCCGGCCGCGTCGACCTGGGCCTTGGCCGCGCGCCGGGCTCGGACCAGGCCACGTCGCATGCGCTGCGGCGTCCGCCCACCTCGGGCGACGACTTCCCCCAGGAGGTGGCCGAGCTGCTGCATTGGTTCTCGCCCGAGCAGGCCGGCCAGCGCGTGGTCTCGGTGCCGGGCGCAGGCCTGAAGATACCGATCTGGATCCTCGGCTCATCCACCTGGGGCGCGCAGTTCGCGGCCGTCAATGGCTTCCCGTTTGCGTTTGCGTCCCACTTTGCCCCCCAGCAGATGATGCATGCGCTGGAACTCTATCGGCACCTCTTCAAGCCTTCCGAGTGGCTGGACAAGCCCTATGCCATGCTCGGCATCAACATCATCGCCGCCCCCACCGACGAGGAGGCAAGGCTGCTGTTTACCTCGCGCCAGCAGTCCACGCTGGCCATCCGCACCGGACGGCGCGGCCTCCTGCCGCCGCCCGACGCCAGTTTCGAGGCTCGACTCGGGCCCATGGAGCGGGCGGTGCTCGAAGAAGCCATGCCCGGCACCGTGGTGGGGTCCCCCGCCAGCGTGAAAGACGGCCTGGAGAAATTCATCGCAAAGACCGGCGCCGACGAGCTGATCATCACCGGGCAGATCTACGACCACAAACTGCGCCTTCGTTCATATGAAATCGCGGCGCAGGTTCGCGAATCGATGAAAGCCGATGGCCGAGGGAAATCGCACGCTGCCTGACGGCCGGGTCGTGTGGTCGTGTGACGGCGTATTATTTCCCTTGCAGCGTGCCCGCCACCGGGCGCGTTCCTGCACGTCACCTTGGAGGAGGGAACAATGAAACATCGCCGCATTGCGCTCGCAAGAACCCCGGTCATGCTGGCGATTGCCTGCGGGTTGTGCTTCACATCCGTGACCGCCAGTGGCGCCGAACCGCGCTTTCCGGCACGGCCGATCAAGGTCATTGTGCCAACGGGTGCAGGCGCAAACCTGGATATCACCACCCGCCAGTTCAGCCAGAAGATGGGCGAGATGCTCGGCCAACCCATGGTGGTGGAGAACCAGCCCGGCGCGAGTTCGCTGGGTGGCACGCGCTTCGTGTCCAAGTCTGCTGCGGACGGCTATACGCTGCTCGCGATGTCCAACACGTTCAGTGCAGCCATGAGCGTGGTGTTGGACCCGGGCTACGATCCGGTACGCGAGTTTTCCGGCATCGGCCTGATGACCTGGGTGCCGGTGCTGCTCGCAGTCGATCCGAACCTTCCCGCCAGATCGGTACCGGAACTGATCGCACTGGCAAAGCAGAAACCCGACGCCCTCTCCTACGGCTCATCGGGCAGCGGCTCCTTCGCCCATATCGCTGCGGCCATGTTCAGCCTGCAGGCCGGCGTGAAAATGCTGCACGTTCCCTACAAGGCCACCGCCCCAGCGCTTACCGATGTCATGGCCGGCCGCGTGTCGCTGATCTTCGATCCCATCGTCACCTCGGGCGCCTACGCGCGCGCCGGCAAGATGCGTGCGCTGGCCATCACCACCTCGAAGCGCTCGCCGCTGTTTCCCGACCTGCCCACCATTGCCGAATCGGGATTTCCGGGCTACGACCTCGTGCTCTACACCGGGTTGGTCGCCCCGGCCAATACGCCGCGCGACGTGCTCCTGCGCCTGCACGGCACCTTGGTGAAGGCCATGTCGATCCCCGAGCTGCGCGAACCCATCCTGCAGAGCGGCGTCGAATTTCGTCCCAGCGATTCGCCCGAACAGTTCGGCGACTTCATCAAGGCCGAAGTCGCGCGTTACGCGAAGGTGGTGAAGGAGGCCGGCATCAAGCCGGAGTAACGAACATCCGGGAGGGCGCCATGAGCACCGTCAAAGGCAAGCAGACCGTCTACAACATCAAGGAGCTCTCCCCGGAGACGGCGATCGCCGCCGGCGAGCGCATGAGCCACACGGGCTTGCGCACGCAGAATGGCATGCTGCTCTTCGTCGCCGCACGGCCCACACCGCCGGGCACCCGCATCCAGGTGCCGCATAACCACCCGCATGAGCAACTCATGGTCGTGGTGAAGGGCTGCCTTGTGGTCGAGATCGAAGGCGTGAGTCACGAGCTGAAGGCCGGTTCCGCGCTGATCGTACCGGCGCTGGCCTTTCATACGGCCTACGTCGCGGGCGACGAGCCTTGCTCCACCTTCGAGATGTTCGCGCCGGTACGGCGCGACTTCCTGCCCCTCACCGAACACCAGGCGGAGAAGTATCCCGACCAGGGCGAACCGTGGGTGCAGGAAGGCACGAATACCTGGACGAAGAGGCCGGCGTGATCGACATCAATGCGATGGCAGAAAATGGCCAGGCGTTGCGGGAAAACCGGCAGGTGGCCAGAAATTACTGCACACGAACTGCACACGGTGTGTCAGTATTTAATTAGTTTATGTACGAATGACATGGGACTGATAAATTTATTGTCAGTATATATTCTTCAGCCGAAAGCCCTTCCAAGTCGCGCCACTTGTGACCGCATTGCTTACCGAGACAGTCGGGTCCGTCTTGGGCCGTCACGCACACGCCAATAGCCAATACCTCTTTGGCGGTTCCTGCTAGGCGGCGCCTTGCGCATGCTGGGTTTCACGCTGGGCCAGACGCTCCTTGAACCGCCAGCGCCCGTCCGCGCAACGAACCAGCACGTCGACGTAACGGCCAAAGCTGCGAACCTTGGGACCGTCTGCAAAACGGTCGAGGCGCGCGTACATGCTTTCGACCGTGGCGCGATCACCGTCAATCCTGATCCTCGGCTCGGCGAGGAAATGCTTGTGATAGGCCTCCGGCGCATGCGTATGCTCGCGAAACGCACGGGCAATGGCTTCTCGGCCCTGATGCGTCTGGTCCAATGCGCAATAGACCAGCCGAGCGTCCTCAGTCCAGCAATCCAGGAATTCCTGCTCGTAGTTGTAGTCGATGGCATGTCCGTACGTGTACAGCACGCCAAGGATGTCCCGCTCATCTTCGAGCCGCTGCACCCGCGCCTCCAGTGTTTTCATTGCGACCTCGTACCTTGATTTGCCGGAATGGGGACCGTGTAGGAGTCCTTGCCGGACCTGAGAATTTTCCCGGGAAAACTGCCGCGGAACTCGTTGTTGCGCACGATTTCCCTGCCGTTCACGAACACGTGATGCACCCCGACGGCGTCCGCGTACAGCCGTTGCGCGTCGGCAGGCAGGTCCTTGCGCATGTATATCGGCCCTCGGCCGACCGTCGCCGGATCGAAGACCACGATGTCTGCGCAGTACCCGGCCTTGAGCATTCCCCTATCCCTCAGTCCGTAGAACCCGGCTGGCACCGAGGTCAGTTGGCGAACCGCTTCCTGCAAGCTCAACATGCCGCGCTTGCGCACGCCGACGCTGAGCAACTGCATTGGCGCGACAAAGGCATCGGTCAGGTCCAGATGCGCGCCCGCATCCGATGATCCAATGATCGTGCGCTCATCTTTCCAGACCACACCCAGCATTTCCCAGCTCTCCTCGGTCGCGCCGCGCTGGGGCATGACGAGCAAGGTCTTGAGGTCGTCCGCGATCACCACATCCAGCAGCACGTCGAATGGGGCCTTTCCAAGGCTCTCGGCCACCTCGCCGACCTTCTTCCCCTCCCAGTGCTTGTTGTCGGGGTGATGAATCTGGGCGAAGACCCATTTGGGCCAATCCGATGTCAGTGCGCCATGGCCGGACTCGGGCGAATGTGCGCCTTCATCGAGCTGGCGCCTGATCGCCGGGTCCATGAGTGCTTTCTTCCTCGCATCGAGCGGCAGGCGCATGGTCTCGCCCCAGCCCGGATAGGAAGCGAGAATGAAGGCGCTGATGAAATTCACCGTCAGCGTGTTCTGCTGGGCCGCCACCAGCGGCACGATCCGCGCGCCGCGCGCCGCCGCATAGTCGCTCGCTGCCAGGTGCGAACGATAGAGGTTGGGCATGCGCGAATCCGGCAACAGCGTGTTCCAGTTGAGAAGCCGCCCGGCGGCCAGCGACATGTCCGTCATCAACTTCACCAGGTCCTCGCTGAACTCGGAGGCGACGGTGGGCTCGAACTCCAACGTGGTCCCTTCGAACTCCGCCAGGATACCCGCCAGTCCGATCATTTCTTCGCGCGTTGCAAAGCGCGACGGGACCGGATTCCCGTCCCCGTCCAGGTGGCTGTTCGACATCGTGGTCGAGAGTCCCATGCCGCCAGCGGCAAGAGAGGTCCGCAGCAAGGCCTGCATTTGGGAAAGTTCCGCGGCTGTCGCAGCCTGTCCGATGGCGCGACTGCCCATGACCGCGCGGCGCATGGCCGAATGGCCGACCATGAACCCGGCATTGATGGCAAGCGTTCCGTCGATCCGGGCGAGATACTCCTCGAACGACCTCCAGTCCCAGGGTACGCCCGCGCGCAAGGCTTCCAGCGGCATGCCTTCCACCCGCGCGAGCATGCGCATCAGGTACTCCGTGTCGTCGGCTTTACCCGACAGCGGCGCGATGCTGAAACCGCAATTTCCGGCGATCACCGTGGTGACGCCAAAGCGGCTCGAAGGACTGAGCGTCGGATCCCAGAATGCCTGCGCATCGTAGTGTGTATGCACATCGATGAACCCTGGCGCGACGATCATGCCGCCGGCATCGATGCGCTCTCGCGCATCGCCGGACACCTCACCCACTGCAACGATTTTCCCGTCGCGCACTCCGACGGATCCCCGGACTCCCGGTTGCCCCGAGCCATCCATGATCGTGCCGCCTTCAATGCGCAGATCCAAAGGCGCACCCATTTAACCGGCCCCTTTTCGACTATTGCGGTTGAATTCCAGCCTGTTTCGCGATTTCCAGGAACAAGCGCGAGACGTCGGCCAGTCGCTTTGCCGTTGCCGCAGGCGATATCTCTGCAACCTCGAGCCTGGCCTTGGCGTAGCCGTCCTTGACGCTTTGCTGGCTCAGTGCCCGCGATGCGGCGTCATATAGCTTGTCGGTCGCCGCCTTCGGTGTCCCGGATCGGACATGAAATGTAAAGGTCATGCTGGGTATCTGCGGGAATCCCAATTCCGAAAAGGTCGGGATGTCAGGGAACCTCGCGCTGCGCTGCTCGCCCGTGATGGCGAGCGGCCGGAACCGGTCGCCCATCGAACCCATTCCAGCCTCCGCCGAAAATCCCATCTGCACCTCGCCGCCGGCGAGTCCCTGGAGGTATTGCAGTCCGCCGCCATAATTGACGCGCACCACGTCCAGGCTGTTGGCACGCAGGATGGCCTCGGTCAGAACTTGCGTGAGCGCCACCGCTGTTCCGTAATTCAATTTGCCCGGATTGGCCTTCGCATTGGCCACCAATTCCCCAAAATTCTTCCAGGGCAACTTGGCGGCCGATCCAAACACCATCCTCTGCTCGCCGAAACCAATGATGGGAGGAAGATCTTTCGCTGGATCGAAGCGAAGATCCTTCACCGTCACCTGTAGTGACGCAAGGATGGGGATAAAAGCACTCGACATGGTGTAGCCATCGGCGGGCGCCTGCTTGGCTACGTACTCGAGCCCGACCATTCCCCCGGCGCCGGGCCGGTTCTCGACCACGATCGACTGTTCGAGAACCTTCGACATTTCAGGCGCGATGATGCGAGCCAAGAGGTCATGACCCGTTCCCGCAGATTCGGGCACCACCAGGCGGATCGGTTTGTTCGGATAGTCCTGTGCAATCCCGTTGCCCGAGACAGGAATGCAACACGCAAACAGGAGAAATGACGCGAAACGCAATGCTACCGACATGGCCCCTCCCAGGATGAAAGCATCGGGCCCGATGCTACGCGGCGCGAGGACAATCGACAACACTGTGCCCGAAGATTCGATGCGATGATCAGCCCTTCAATATTCCATCGAGCGCATCCTCGATGGTCTTCACGCTGCGATCCACATTGGCCCACTTGTCCAGTCCAAAGAGCCCGATGCGGAAGGTACGGAAGTCAGCGCCCTCGTCGCACTGCAGCGGCACACCTGCAGCCGTCTGCAATCCCTGCGCAGCGAATTTCTTGCCGTTCTGAAGGTCAGGGTCATCGGTGTAGCAGACCACCACCCCCGGCGCCTCGAACCCCGGCGCCGCCACGCTCTTGAAACCCCTGGAGGCGAGCATCTTGCGCACCCTCGCGCCCAATTCCTGCTGCTGGGTCTTCAACATCGCGAGGCCGCGCGCCTCCGCCTCCTGCATCACGTCGCGCAACCGGGCCAGTGCATCGGTCGGCATGGTGGTGTGGTACATGTGCGCGCCGCCCTCGTAGGTCTCCATGATCTGCAGCCACTTCTTCAGGTCGGCCGCGTAGCTGGTGCTGGTGGTGGCATCGATGTTCTTTCGTGCAAGCTCGCTCAGCATCACCAGCGCGCATCCGGCCGGCCCGCTCCAGCCCTTTTGCGGCGCGCTCACGATCACGTCCACGCCTGTCGCCACCATGTCCACCCAGATCGCGCCGGAAGCCACGCAATCGAGCACCAGCATGCCGCCCACCGAATGCACCGCGTCGGCCATGGCGCGCAGGTAGTCGTCGGGCAGGATGAGCCCCGAGGCGGTTTCCACATGCGGCGCGAACACCACCGCAGGCCGCTTGTCCTTGATGGTTGCCACCACCTGCGCGATGGCGGGCGGAGCAAAAGGCAACTGCGACACAGCTCGCTTGTCGTCACCAACCCGCTGCGCCTTCAGCACGATGGAATCTTCGGGAATCGTGCCCATCTCGAAGATCTGCGTCCAGCGATAGCTGAACCAGCCGTTGCGGATCACCATCACGCGCTTGCCGCTTGCAAATTGGCGCGCCACCGCCTCCATGCCGAAGGTCCCGCTGCCCGGCATGACGATCGCCGCCCGGGCGTTGTAGGCACGCTTGAGCGTGCCGGCAATGTCCCGGATCACGCCCTGGAACTTCTTCGACATGTGGTTCAGGGCACGGTCGGTATAGACCACGGAATATTCGAGCAGACCATCGGGGTCCACTCCAGGAAGTAGGCCAGGCATATTGCACCCCCATCATGTCAGTAATATTCGGAAATCAACGTCCGACATTATGAGGCTTTGCCGGGAAGTCAAAACGCACTGATGTCAGGTGTCCCTGCGCTCCCGCACCCTTGCCGCGCCGAATCGCCGTGTTCAGGACATCCGGTTAAAAACGACCTGGTCGATTAAAAGTCTAAAAATGAGGGGCACATCCCCTTGTACTCCCCTAGTTTGGACGGTTGCGAAATGAATTTTGCAACCGGTTGTATGCTACCAACCGTGTGCATCAGGACGAAAAGACCGGCCTTTAACAATTTGGAGTGTGAATGGAGAAACGAGTGAGAACATCACCTCATTTATCGGGAATCCGCCCGAAGTTGGGCACAGTGCTGCTGGCGATGCTTCTCGCCTTCCCGTTCCCGCTCCACGCCCAGGACTATCCGAATCGGCCGGTCCGGATCGTCGTGCCGACGGGGCTGTCAGGCCTGCCCGACCTTGTCATTCGCACCGTCGTACCCGCGATGTCGAAACAGCTTTCGCAATCAGTCATTGTCGAAAACCGGCCGAGTGTGGGTGGCATTGTGGGAATGGAGTATGTCGCGAAGCAGGTCCCCCCCGACGGCTATACGCTTTTGGCCGGTTGGTCCGGACTGCCGCGAGCGCCATTGACGGCGTCCCTGCGTTTCGACGTGCTCAAGGATTTGCCGGCGATTTCCGTCCTGGCTGGCGGGCCAACGGCGTTGGTGACCGCCGCCTCCGCCCCGTTCAATACATTCCCGGAACTGCTCGCGTATGCCAAAGCCAATCCTGGCAAGCTGAACTTTGGCGCCACCGCCGATGCTGTGCAATGGGATGCGGTTACCCAAAAGTTCGGGTTGAATGTTGTCACCATCATGTACAAGTCAACACCGCAGCTTCAGCAGGCAGTGCTCACTGGTGAAGTACAGTTGAGCTACGCGGCAGTCCAGCGCTCGATCGGCGATGCTCGAGCAAAGAAAATCAAATACCTCGCGGTGACCAGCGAAAAACGGTTGGTGGAATTCCCGGAGACGCCGACCTTCACCGACATTGGCTTGCCCGCCATCAGGGGATTCTGGGTCTCGCTACATGCGCCGCTCGGCACACCAAGGATGCGCATGGCTGCTATTCATGCAGCGGTGGACTACGCGTTGCAGCAACCGGAGGTCAAGGATTTCATGGCCAAGAACTGGATGGACATCATCGGTTCTTCCCCCGCAGTCGCGGATAAATATGTGACCGATGAGCATGATTTTTACGCAGCTCTCGCCAAGGCCCTGAACATCAGCCCGCAATAGGCGCCCGCTGCCAGCCCCTCGCGCGCCGCATCACGCAAGACGATGTCGCAATCGCTCGGCACACAGCGCCACGGCGCGCTGGGCATCGTCGATGAATTTTCCCATGGTGATGAAGCCGTGAATCTGGCGTTCGAAACATACGTGCTCTGCGTCGACGCCGGCTTGCTCAAGTTTCCTGGCATACGATTCCCCTTCGCTCTGTAGCGGATCGAACCCTGCGGTGAGCACCAGGGTTGGCGGCAGTCCGGAATGATCACGGGCGAGCAGGGGTGAGGCGCGCCAGTCGGACCGCTGTTCTGTGCCAGCCAAGTAATGCGACCGGAAGTATTCGAGCAATGTCGCGGTCAGCAGGAACCCTTCACCGCAGCGTTGGTGCGAGGCCTCCCGGTAGTGAAGGTCCGTTACCGGGTAGATCAGCAGCTGATAGGCCAACGAGAGCTGCGACGAACTGCGGAGTGAAAGCGCCACCGTGGCTGCGATATTTCCGCCGGCACTGTCGCCCCCGATTGCGATCCTTGTCGCATCGATCTTCAGCAGACCTGCATGAGCCGCGACCCATTCGGTCGCTGCAATGCAGTCTTCGACTCCCGCGGGGAAAGGGTTTTCTGGAGCGAGGCGGTAGTCCACCGAATACACCGCGCAGCCGGAGAGGCTGCACATGTCCCGACACAACACATCATGCGTGTCGAGGCTACCCACCACCCAGCCGCCTCCGTGGAAGTACACCATCGCGGCCATGGCGCCACGGCGATCCGGTGTCGTCGGCAGGTATTCGCGCATCACGATCGCCCCGCGCGGACCGGGGATCTCCAAATCCCTGGTCGATGCCACAGGACGCGGGACCGGAAAAGCCGCGACCGATGATTTGAGAAACGATACCCTGGCCAGCGTCGGGGCCAATGCATCCAGTGGCGGCCTGTTCTTCTCGGCCACGAGATCCAGTAACGCTTGCGTTTGCGCGTCTATTTTGCCAAAAACACTTTTCGTCATCGCATCACCGCTTGTCCCGGATTATCCATTGCCGCGCAATTCATAATGGTCCAGGTCAACCTCGTGGGTCATCCGCCAGTAGTCCACCAACCTGAAGGGCATGACCGAGACTACCCGACCGAGATCGTTTCGATAGTAAGTGGACATTCCCGGATGAGTCCAGATCATTTGCTCGTGTGCGGCGTCAACCCTTTGGACGAACTCGTCATGGACTTCGCGCTTGACCTCCATGGCAACGATCCGACGCTCGATCATCGCCACCAGGCATCCGGAGATATATCGCGCCTGGCTCTCCGCCTGCGACACCGTGCTGCCGCCATGACCGAGTCCTGAATTGGGCCCCAACATCACGAACAGGTTGGGAAATTCCGGAACGGAAATTCCAAGGAAGGCCGTCGGATTGTCGTTGGCCCACGCTTCATCCAGCCTGCGCCCTTCACGACCGACAATATTCAATGCCGCCGCCATTTGCGCGACCCGAAAACCCGTCGCGTAGATCAGCGCATCGGCTGGCCGCTCCACACCATCCGCGGTGACGACACCAGAGGACGTGATCCGCGCGACATCCTCGGTGACCAATTCCACTTGCGACTTACGTATTGCCCGATACCACCCGTTATCGAGGAGTATCCGCTTTCCATAAGGTGGATACTTGGGAAGGCATTTGTCGTAAAGATCCTCCCTGCCCGCCAATTCGCTCCGGATATAGTCGGTCATTTCCTGGCGATGACGGTCATTGCTCCGATTGATCGAACGCTCGGGATGAGGCCAGGCGGGATCCTTGCGCAGCAATGGAAACAGGCCGTCTCCATAACGCCACCATAGGCAGAATCGAAACCATTGCGCGTAAAACGGAACGTGGTCGAGCAACCACTGGCCGGCCTCGCCAATCGGCTCGTGAAATCGCTGGATGGGCCGGGCCCATTGCGGCGAACGCTGGTACACGGCCATGGATTTGACCGAATCGACGATTGTCGGGACGATCTGCATGGCAGAAGCCCCGGTCCCGATGATCGCGACCCGCTTGCCGCTGAGGTCCAACCCTGGCGGCCACGCGGCTGAGTGAAAAACATCCCCGTTGAAACCATCGGCACCTTCAAAACTCGGGACGACGGGCGTACCGAACTGGCCAATCGCGCTGACCAGCGCGTTGGCCTCCATCCGTTCCGCGCCCGACGGCGTCGCCAGTTCAATCGACCATCGACCGGTATCGTTGTTCCAGGTGGCAGAGGTGACCCTGGTATTGAAGCGAATTTGCGGTCGCACACCAAAGGCAGTGGCACATCGCGACAAATATTCATGGATCTCTTCGCGCGGCGCGAAAAAACGTGACCAGGGAAAGCGCTCCCCGAACGAATACGAGTAGGCATGGCTGGGCGTATCCACTGCACAGCCTGGATAAAGGTTCTCCAGCCAGACACCGCCGACGTCCGCATTTCTCTCGACGATGGTGTAGCCGATCCCCAAATGATTGAGGCGCGCGGCCAGTGCGATGCCGCAGATGCCCGCGCCGACGATCAGCACATTGTGCTCGTTGGGCTCGGTTCTCCGAGGCGATGTCCAGCCAACATCGCGCGACACAAAGCCCAATTCTTCGCGAAACATCAGGGCATATTCGGGAGGCACCGCCTCCCCCAGGCAGATGCTCATCATGTCGACCATCAACGCATCGCCCGGATCAACGATCGCCGGGTCGACGTTATCCATTGAAATCCGCTTCAGCGCCGCAGCGCGAATATCCGCCTGCACCTCAACGGGGAGACCGGCATCTTCGTCGGCGACGAGCCGTACGTCTCGCTTTGGATGGATCGACAACCACTTCCGGTCGCCCGTCAGATGAAACAACACCATGAGCAATATGCGCACATCGGCCTTGCTTATGGCCTCGGCCAGGCGGGCTTCATCGACTGCCAATTTTACGATTCTCCGTTCAAATCGATTCCCCCTTCATGCCGCCATTTCATGCACCAATCCTCGACACCACGCGGAAAATCGAAAGCATCGCCCCTCCACGGCACTGCGTTTGCAGCTTCAGTCACTTATTTGACGAGTCGACGAACACCATCGCCTCAAACACCATTGACAGATCAACATTGGCGCATGAATTCGAGCGCATATTGCCAATATCGTCAATACTTATCTTGGAGCATGCGGATTGAATTGGGAACAGGAAAGATGTCAAACTCCACTCGTCAAGCACGCTCTCATCCTTGGCTTGAACTCCTCACTCATCTAGCGGAGGCACCATGCGACTCAGAGGAAAAACCGCCGTCATCACCGGATCCGGTTCGGGCGTAGGCAGGGCAACGAGCCTGCTGTTTGCGCGCGAAGGTGCAACGGTGGTTGGAATCGACATCGACACCAAGTTTGGCAACGAGACTGCCGAGCTCGTGCGCCGCGAAGGCGGGAAGGCCGACTTCTACGCGGTCGACGTTAGCGACCCGGATGCTGTGGCGGCCATGGGCCGGCAGTGCCTCTCAAGCAACCCGACGATTCACGTGCTCTTCAACAATGCCGCAACGCTGACGCGCGGCGCATTCGAGGAGGTCGATTTCAAGGACTGGAAGCGCCAGATGGCGGTCAATCTCGACGGTCCTTACCTGTGCAGCCTCGCCCTGCTGCCCGGGCTCAAGGCAGCCGGCGGCGCATCCATCATCAACCACAGCTCCATCGACGGTGCGCTGGGAAACCCGACGGTGTTTGCCTACTCGGTGTCCAAGGGCGGCCTCACGCCGCTGACCCACATGATGGCGCATGCGCTTGCGCCGCACAAGATTCGCGTCAACGGGATCAACACCGGCTGGATCAATTTCAGCGAAGGCGGGATACCGATCCGGCTGACGCCGGAGCTTGCGCGCGGCGGTGTGATCCCCGAGAACAGTGGCATCAAAAAAGCGACCCTGCTCGGACGCCCCAGCTCGGTGGAGGAGTGCGCGCGCACCGTGCTGTTTCTCGCCTCCGACGACTCGTCGTACATCACCGGCGCCATGCTGCCCGTGGACGGCGGGCGCTCCGCACTCACACCGGGAACGTTCAGTTAAGATCACACTGATTCTTGAAAATCTCTCTGGAGCAAGCATGATCGGCATTTCGACCTACGGCAATCGCCCCGAGCATCTCGTCCCGGTGGCAAAGCACGCGGAATCCCTTGGCTTTGGCGGCGTCTGGGTGGGCGAGCACATCCTGCAGCCAATGGACTACGAGTCGATTCACCCGTACGACCACGGCAAGGAACGGCCGTTGGTGGTGACCTCGAACCGCACCATGTACGACGCATGGGTTGCCGTGAGCGCCATGCTCGCGGCCACCGAAAAGCTCAAGGTGACGACTGGCATCTACCTCCTGCCGCTGCGCCACCCGGTGCTCACGGCACGCGCAGCCATCACCGCGCACCAGGTTTCCGGCGGGCGTTTCCGGCTCGGGGTCGGCTCGGGCTGGTGGAAGGAGGAATTCGAGAACGTCGGCGTGCCCTTCGGCGAGCGCGCTGCGCGCTATGACGAGGCACTGCGCGTGCTGCCGAGCCTCATGGCGGGCGAGGTCGTGGAGAACGCCGGCCCGCACTACCCGTTCAAGAAACTGAAACTGGTGGATGAGCCCGCCGCCGTGCCGATCATCTTCGGCGGCGTCAAGCCCCGCGCACTGCAACGCGCGGCGACAATGGGCGACGGCTGGTATGGCCCGATGGTGACCGCCGAGGAGTCGATTGCCATCAAGCGCGACATCGAGCGCCTGCGCGCTGCCAGCGGCCGCACCAACCCCTTCACCTACGAAGCCCGCGTGCGCGGCGAGCCCACCTACGATAGCCTGTCCCGGTACCGGGACGCGGGATTCGACACGCTGGTCATCCCGTGGGAGACCGTGCAGTTCGAACACGGCTTCGACATGACGCTGGATCAGAAATACCGCCGCATGGATGCGCTTGCCAAGGCACTCCGCCTGAACCCCTGAACAAACATAGAGAGAACTTACATGACCGCTGCTGCGAGCAACGACGTCGCACCCACATCCGGATTCCACGGCCGCCTGTTCGGCTTCGTTGCCCCGATCTACGCAAAGCTGTGGAAGCCGATCGTGCTTGGCACGCTCTCGGGCGGCGGATTCGACAAGGAGTTGAAAGACATCCTCGCCCTGCACCGCCCCCGGGGGGACGAGCTCATGATGGACCTGGGCTGCGGCCCGGGAAACTTCACCAACGCCTTCGCGAAGCTCGCGCCCAAGGGCTTCATGGCAGGGCTCGACCTCGCCTACCCGATGCTGCAGGTGGCGCGCAACAACGCGGCCAAGGACCAGGCATCGAATACGGGCTTCGCCCAATGCAACGCGCAAGTCCTGCCGATCAAACGGAACAGCATCGACTTCGTTTCATTCTGCGGTGCGCTGCACCTCTTGCCGCAACCCGAGCTCGCGCTGGACGAAGTCGCCGCCATCCTGCGTCCCGGCGGATCGCTGGTCGGCATGACTTTCGTCAAGGGCGAATGGTGGGGCCAGCGCCTCATCGAGCGCTTCTTCAATCGCTTCCTGCACTTCAGGTTCTTTCCCTACGATCAGGTGCAGAAGATGTTCGCCGATGCCGGGCTGAAGATGGAGGGCTGTACAAGGGCACGCCTGATCCTGCTGTTTCACGCGAAGAAGCCGGGGTGATCGGACGACAGTCTTTCTGACGCGCCGCAATGCCCGATTACGAGGTCCCCCCAGTGCGCCTAAAGAAGTGTCCTTGCCAACGCTGCGGCGACGACGCCTGAGGTAACGGCAAGGATCTGGTTCCCGCGCAAGGCCATCAGGGCGGCAGCGACCGTAACGCCCAGCACTGCCACAGGCCCGCCCTTGACCACGATCGGCAACACCATGGCCACCACGATCGAGCCAGGCAGCGCCTCCAGCATCCGCCGTATGCGCGGGGTCAGCGTGACATGCGCCATGAGCCAGAAACCCGACGTGCGCATCAGCACAGTCGCGAATCCCATGGCAACAATCGCGATCACGCTCATGCCGAAAGAACCCAGCACGAAGGAATCAAGTCCGCTCATCGATGAATCCCCCGGTGACACATCCCGAAATGGCGCCAGCCATGATGTACCACTGGCCGGGAATGAATTCGGCGGCGAGCAGCGCGACGATTCCGGCCACGGCCCATGGTGCCGCTCGGCGCGGGCCACGCCACAAGGGTACCAGCACCACGATGAAAAAGAGCGGCATCACCAGATCGATGCCGAAGCGCTTCGGGTCGCTGAAGAACGTGCCGAAGAGATAGCCGGCCTGCGTGCCGATGACCCAAATCACCCAGAACGCAACGCCGCCGCCCAGCACGATGGCGGCGTCTGCCCCGCCCGAAGCGCGGTAGCGCAAGCCGAGGAGCCAGCCCGGCTCGGTCAATACGGCCAATGCAGGATAGGACTGCCATGGGTGCAGGCTGCCCAGCCACGGCCGCATCGAGGCGCTCATCAATAGGAAGCGCAGGTTGACCATGGCGGTGAACATCACCAGCGTCAAGATGCCGGCCAGCGATTGTGAATTGCCCCACGCCTCGGCGGCAACGAACTGCGAGGCCCCGGCAAACATGATCGCGCTCATCAGCGTCGCCACCGACAGGTCGAGCCCCTTTTGCACCGCGAAGGTGCCAAAGGCGAAGGCAAACAGCGCCATGACCGGCATTGCCGGCAGCACCAGGCGCACCCCCTCCGCCAAACCGGCGGCCGACCAATAGGGCGCGCGACTGTCGGATCCTGCGTTTTTTTCAGTGTTCACTCAAATGCCTGGTCAAGCGAGAAATCGAATCGGGAGCAATGCGGGGATGATACTGACACTGCAGCGACTCGGGACACGGTTGGACGAGTTTCCGGAAACGTATTGCCGCAACACGCGGGCTTGGACATAATGTCCAGCCCGACGTCCGCTAGGAGACCGGCATGAGCACCCCGTACCTGCACGGCAAGTTCGTCTGGTTCGAATTGCTGACCCAGGATATCGACAGGGCAATACAGTTCTATGACCGGCTCTTCGGCTGGAGATCGGCTCGCACCCCGATGGGCACGGGCGAGCCTTACCCGCTCATCAATAACGGCGATCAGGCGATCGGTGGCTATCGAAAAGGCCCGACCGGCGTGGCGAACCACTGGGTGCCCTACCTGTCCGTTCCGGATGTCGATACCGCGCACCGTGCGGCCATGTCGGCAGGATGCCGCATCACGATGCCGCCGACCGACTTCAGCCCGGTGGGACGCGCAGCCGCAATAGCCGATCCGACTGGCGCACCATTCTGTGTCTGGAAGGGCGCCAACGGCGACCCGCTCGATGTGGAGAACACGCCCATGGGCGGCTGGTTCTGGAATGAACTCTGGACGAACAACGACCGCCGAGCGCTCGAGTTCTACGAAAGCATGTTCGGCTTCAAGCACGAAGTCATGAGCATGGGGCAAACCCCCTATTACGTGCTCAAGAACGGCGGTCGCCCACGCGCCGGGCTGTGCCAATCGGTCAACTCGGAGGCCAGGTCGATGTGGCTCCCTTACGTGGCAGTGCCCGACTGCAATAAGACCGCAGCAAAGGCGATAGCACTGGGCGGCGAAGTGGTGACCTCCCCGCGCGACATTCCGGGCATCGGACGGTTCGGCGTCGCCGTGGATACGACAGGCGCAGCCGTGGCCTTCATTACGCCGGCGAACCGATAACCAACCAAGGAGTGGCACCATGACCCGACCCGCCGCCATCAAGCAGCCGATGATCTACCCGATTGCAGAACTCGACGCGGCGGTTGCCCTCGCCGGCGGCAAGACGCGCAGCCACTCGGCGCTACGCACCGAGCAGGGCATGCTGGCCTTCCACGCATCGCTGCCTGATGAAGGCGGCACTCCCGTGCACGGCGAGCACAACCATCCCTACGAGCAGATGCTGGTGATACTCACAGGGGCGATGACCGTGCTGATCGAAGGCATCGAACACGATCTGCGGGCAGGGAATGCCATGGTCATTCCTGCCTATGCCTTCCATACAGCGTGGGTTACCGGCACCGAACCCTGCACCCGCATCGAGATGTTCGCCCCGGTGCGCCACGACCTCATTGCGGCCGCGGCGCGCCAGACCGAGACGTTCACCAATACGGGTGCGGCGTGGGTGCGGCCGGGGGAAATGACCTGGGAAGACAAACCGGCGTAGTCGATGCTGATTGCCCCGCTGCTCTCGCTACTCTGCCCCGCTGCTCTCACTACTCCGGCTGAATGTTCGATACCTTTGCGATCTCCGCAAAAATGGCCGCTTCGTCCGAAAGTCGCTTGCTTGCAGCCTCGGTAGAACCGCCGCCTATATCCACATGGATATTCGCCAATTGCGCCCTGACTTCCTGCTGCTGCAAGGCTCGGGAGGCCGCAGCGTGCAGCTTCTCGATTGCGACCGCAGGCGTACCCAATCGCACGTTGAGTGAATAACCTACGCCCTGGATTCTCGGGTGCCCCAGTTCGGCCAGCGTTCGCACATCGGGCGACGCCGCACTGCGTCGCTCTCCCGTCACAGCCAGCGCGCGGAATCGGTCTCCCATCGGCAAGGCCGAACTGGGAGAGACTAGTCCCATCTGGATCTCGCCCGACACCAGTGCCTGGAAGTAAGCCGATGATTCCCGATAGGGCACGTGAACCACGTTGATCCCAAGCTCGCGCACCAGCACATCCATCCAGAAACGGACCGAGGCGTTTGAACTTCCATAATTCAATCTGCCTGGATTGGCGCGCGCGTACGCCACCATCTCTTCCAAGGATTTCCATGGGGCCTTCGCCGGCGAGCCGAAGATCAACCTGACTTCTGCAAGACCGATGACCGGTGGAAGATCCTTCAATGCATCAAAACGAAGGTCCTTCGTAATCAGCGGCAGAATGGCCAGGCCCGAAACCGCCGCGATAATGCCGGTGTATCCGTCGGCCGGGACCTGCCTCGCGACATGCTCATACCCGAGCAACGACGCCGCGCCCGGCTTGTTCTCGATGATAATCGGTTGACCGAGGGACTGCGACATTCCAGGCGCGATGCTGCGCGCAATAATGTCGGCCCCCGCCCCGGGGGCGACCGGCACTACGATCCTGACCGGCCTCGCCGGATAGCCTTGTGCCGCAACACTGCCTGCGAGTGCAAGGCATGCCAGTCCGGCAATGAATGCAAAGAAACGGCACCAAATATTGTTCATGGTCCAGCCCTGTTGGAACTCACTCGCGCGGAATAGCCGCCCTCGTAACGATCTCGCGCCATTGCTTCACTTCATCCTCGATGCGCGTACGGAACGCGCCAGAGGGCATGCCGCCCGGGATGTAGCCGAGCGACTGCATTTTCTGCCGGAAGTCCGGCGCGTTGATGGTCTCCATGAACGCCGTCTCGATGCGATTGAAGATGTCGTTCGGCGTTCCGGCGGGCAGGAACAGGCCATACCAGAACATGGCCTCGAACCCGGAGAAGCCCGCCTCAGCTGAAGTCGGCACATCCGGAACCAACGCCATGCGCTGTTCGGACGCCACAAAGAGAATCTTGATCTTGCCGGCTTGCGCGTGCGGGTTGAACAGCACGGGCGGGAGCATGGTGAGTTGCGTGTCGTTGGCCAGCACCGAGGCGAGCGCCTGCTGCCCGCCGCCGCGATACGGCACAGCCACGATGTCCACGCCGGCCTTCAGCTTGAAGAGCTCCATCGCCATGTGGGTGTGCGACCCAACCCCGGCGTGCGCATAGTTCAGCTTGCCGGGGTTCGCCTTGGCGTAGGCAATCAATTCGCGCAGGTTGCCGGCCGGAAGCTGCGGGTTGATGGCCACCGACTGCACACCGAACAATCCAACGGTGAGCGGCCGCAGGTCCTTCAGCGGATCGTAGGCCGGCTTCTGCTTGATGGCCTGGTCGATGGTGATGGCGTTGGACGTATAGAGGATGGTGTGTCCGTCAGGCGGCGCGTTCGCCACGCTGGTAATGCCCACCGCGCCGCCCGCCCCCTGCCGGCTCTCGATGATGATGGGCGACTTCAGTTTCTCCTGCAGCACGGGGATCATGATCCGTCCGGATACTTCGCCCGGCCCGCCCGGCGCGAAGGGAATCACCAGGGTGATAGGTTTGCCCGGCGTTTGCGCGAGAACGGCACTCGACAGCGACACAACGGCCGCAGCCGCCCCCAGCCCGATGACGCACTGCTTCAATATATTCATGGCCCCAGCCCCCCGAATGGAATGGCCCCACTACATCAAAGCAGGCAGGGTGTGTCAACATGTCATTTGGCAATCCGAACAACGTCGCATCGCCAGCCCCACCAACCCACGAGAAACAGGCCATGGCCACCGACCCCTACCGCGACCGCGCCCTCAAGCTCTTCCCGTGGATCTGCGCCAAATGCGCGCGCGAGTTCACCTACTCGCGCCTCAAGGAGCTGACCGTCCACCACAAGGACGGCAACCACGACAACAACCCCCAGGACGGCAGCAACTGGGAGCTCCTGTGCATCTACTGCCACGACAACGAACATTCGCGCCTGCTGGATTCACAAGCAGGCGGTGGCGGGGACAAGAAGGCCGAGCCGGGAAAGTTCAATCCGTTCGCAGATCTGGCGGAGCGCATGAAGCGAAAGAACTCGCGCTAGCGCAATTACGGGGCAGGGAGCGTACTTGCCGCAGATTGACACTCCTCCACGCAGGCTTCTCCACTAAAGCGGTAGGGTGCCGTGGACAGACTTCGGTGCGGTGGGCCGTCCAACAGCAAAAAAGAAGTTTTTTCCCCTCAGACATCGTGCCTGATCACAAGGCCACTTCACCACATTCGCCCAAGCGTATAATGCATTGCATTTACGATGCATTGACCAATGGGGGGCCTCGTATGAAAACATCCTCGATCCCGCCGCTTCGGGTTTCGCCGGCACTGCGCAAGAAGGCGGAATCCCTTCTCGAAGAGGGCGAAACCCTGTCTGCCTTCCTGCTCGACGCGGTGACCCGGAACATCGAATACCGCGAAGCGCGACAAAGTTTCATAGAAAGGGGACTTGCAAGCGCCTCGACGGCGCGCAAGACCGGGAACTATGTGTCCGCTGACAAGGTGATCGGCAAGCTGGAAGGAATGCTCGTCAAGGCAAAAAAGCGCGCGTCCTGATTCATGTCGCGCTTCACTGTTCGCCTCACCCCAGGAGCAGAGGACGATCTCCTGCGGCTTTACGAATTCCTCCTGAAGAAGGACATCGCAGCAGCCGAACACGCTCTGGACGCAATCAAAGCAAGTTTCGAACTGCTGCGAATATCCCCCTATTCCTGCAGGAAGGCGTCCACCGGAAAGCCCTTCCTCAGAGAGCTGGTAATTTCATTCGGCGGCGCGGGTTACGTCGCATTGTTCGAAATCGAACTGGAAAACACCGTTACCATCCTTGCCGTGCGGCACCAGCGCGAAGACGACTTCCACTGAAGCGACGTCCAATGGACATCATGCAGACGCTTCTCGCCGAGGCCCTCCGCCCGGCCACGACAGCGACGGTAAGTCTTTTTCCTGCCACATCGCGAAGACGATTCCACGTCACACCTTCAGACGCCGCAGCACTTTATTGGCATCGTCTACATCGAAGTGTCCAGGGTCGAAATCATCGCCCAGCCGCTCGCGCATTTCGTCGTGTTCCTCATGCCGCTTGTCCGCAAGACTTTCCAGCATTGAAAGGTAACCGGGAACCCCGCCGCAATCATCCGGCGGGCAGGCATTTTCACCCGCCACACAGACTGCTTTGCATTTGGCCCGCCTGATCCCTTCTTAAGAGCCTAAAATTGTGCCTTCTCCCCCACTTCCGCGGGAGCAAGCCGCAATCACGATGAACGCCCCCACCGACGTCTCCTTCTTCCCGCGCCCCGCCAAGCCGCTCACCAGCTACCGCAAGTACTGGGCGGCGCGGTTCGGCACGGCGCCGTTCCTGCCGATGAGCCGGGCGGAGATGGATGTGCTCGGCTGGGATTCCTGCGACATCATCATCGTCACGGGCGATGCCTACGTGGATCATCCCAGCTTCGGCATGGCGGTGATCGGGCGGGTGCTGGAGGCGCAAGGCTTTCGCGTGGGCATCATCGCGCAGCCCGACTGGCAGAGCGCCGACGCGTTCCGCGCGCTGGGCCGGCCGAACCTGTTCTTCGGCGTGACCGCCGGCAACATGGATTCGATGATCAACCGCTACACCGCCGACCGCAAGATCCGCTCGGATGACGCCTACACGCCAGGCGACGTGGCGGGCAAACGCCCGGACCGCGCCGCCATCGTGTATTCGCAGCGCTGCCGCGAAGCGTACAAGGACGTGCCCATCATTCTCGGCGGCATCGAGGGGTCTCTACGGCGCATCGCGCACTACGATTACTGGTCTGACAAGGTGCGCCGCTCCATCGTGGTCGATGCCAAGTGCGACCTCTTGCTCTACGGCAACGCCGAGCGCGCCATCGTGGAGATCGCGCACCGGCTCGCCGCGAAGGAACCCGTGGCGCAGATGACCGACATCCGCGGCACCTGCTTCGTTCAGCACCAGACCCCCGAGGGCTGGTTCGAAATCGATTCGACCAGCGTGGACGAGCCCGGGCGCGTGGACGCGCACATCAGCCCGTACCAGATGATTTCGGACACGGCAAAACAACAGGGTGCGGCCTGCGTGGCGGAGGATGCGGCCACATCTACCCTGGACGCCAAGGCAAAACCGCTGACCTTCACGCCGAACCCCAACCTCGTCTCGCGCGCCCCGCAAAAACCCAAGCTGCCGCCGCGCGACCACAGCGTGATCCGCCTGCCCTCCTACGAGCAGGTGAAGGCCGACCCGGTTGCTTACGCGCACGCCAACCGCGTGCTGCACCTGGAAACCAACCCCGGCAACGCGCGCGCGCTGGTACAGGCGCATGGGGAGGGAAATACGGCGCGCGACGTGTGGATCAACCCGCCGCCCGTCCCGCTCACCACCGCCGAGATGGACTATGTGTTCGACCTGCCTTACGCGCGCTCGCCGCATCCGGCCTACGCCGACAAGCAGGGCAGCCACGACGGCGCGACCAAGATCCCCGCCTGGGAGATGATCCGCTTCTCGGTGAACATCATGCGCGGCTGCTTCGGCGGCTGCACCTTCTGCTCCATCACCGAGCACGAAGGCCGCATCATCCAGAGCCGCTCCGAGGACTCGGTGATCAGGGAACTCGAGACCATCCGCGACTCGGTGAAGGGCTTCACCGGCGTGATCTCCGACCTCGGCGGCCCCACCGCCAACATGTACCGCATCGGCTGCAAGACGCCGGAAATCGAGTCTGCGTGCAGGAAGCCCTCCTGCGTGTTCCCCGGCATCTGCCAGAACCTGAACACCAGCCACGCGGCGCTGATCCACCTGTATCGCCGCGCGCGCGCCCTGCCCGGCATCAAGAAGGTGCTGATCGGCTCGGGACTACGGTACGACCTCGCCATCGAGTCGCCGGAATACGTCAAGGAACTGGTCACCCATCACGTGGGCGGTTACCTGAAGATCGCCCCGGAGCACACCGAGTCCGGACCGCTGTCCAAGATGATGAAACCGGGCGTAGGCACCTACGACACGTTCAAGAAGCTGTTCGACCAGTATTCGATGGAGGCGGGCAAGAAGCAGTTCCTCGTGCCCTACTTCATCGCCGCGCACCCGGGCACCAGCGACGAGGACATGCTCCACCTCGCCGTGTGGCTGAAGGAGAACGGCTTTCGCGCCGACCAGGTGCAGACCTTCTACCCGTCGCCAATGGCCACGGCCACGGCGATGTTCCACTCGGGACGCAATCCCCTGCGAAAAGTCACGAGGGACAGCGAGCGCGTGGACATCGTGCGCGGCGAGAACCGCCGCCGCCTGCACAAGGCCTTCTTGAGATACCACGATCCCGCCAACTGGCCGCTGCTACGCGAGGCGATTAAGAAAATGGGCCGCTCGGACCTGATCGGGAACGGCAAGCACCACCTGGTGCCGTACTGGCAACCGATGACGGAGAGCTACGCCGCGCCGCGGAGAAAGAATTCGACGGCCGCAATGCCAGCCCCTGCCATTGGCACGGGGAATGCCAGGGGCAAGGCAACAGGGAAGGTCGCCCCGGTGCGCGCGGGACGCTTGCTCACGCAACACACCGGACTTCCGCCGCGATCGGACGGAAAACGTCCAGCCAGCGGGCGGCGAGGCACGAAGCCGTCGGCAAAGCCCCCAGGAAAACGGGGCTGATTCGGGCACCGAGTGGGGCACTGAGGCACGGTCTCGCCGGTCTCACACAACATCCACTTTCCAACTCGCAAATGGCTCGTATGCGGCTCGCGCGCGCGATGCCGTTCAACGCGTGACGTGAATGCCCCTTGCCACAAGACCTCTCCCCACGACGCTGCACATCCACGCAACGGGGATGATCGCCAGGGCGCACGCGAAGAAGATGACCGAGTAGTGCCGGGTGTAGAGCACCAGCAGCGCGCCGACGGGCGGCCCGAGCAGATTGCCCATGAAGCCATAGAAATTGACCGCGCCGGTCATGGCGCCTTCAGCGCCGCGGGGTGAGTAGCGCACCACGCCACCGGAATACACGCTATTCCAGCCGGTGAGCGTGGCCCCCATCAGGATCACCGTCAGTGTGACAAGCCATGCCGGCCATGCCGGCGCGAACGATCCTGCGACCACGCACAGGGCGGCCGATGCCGTTCCCAGCCAGGCCAGCAATTGCAACGGCTCTCGCAACCGGTCGGCAGTCCAGCCCCAGAACAGCCGACTGGCCATCGCAGCGCCCTGACAAAGTGCAAACACGCCGCCCGCCGCAGCGAGACCAAACCCCAGTTCGAGGTGCAGGTAGCTGACCATGAACACCAGCAGCGACGTCTGCGCGAAGGTGTAGGCAAACCCGCAAATGGTCAGCGCACGCAACGCGGGGTGGACCCACAACGCTCGCATCAGCGCCGGCATGCTGGCAGCCGAACCGCCAGCACGCGGCTGGTGCGTGCCCTCGATCAGCGGCCGTAGCGGCCGCTCGGCCAGCAACGACAAACCAAGCAACGCGGCCAGCAACGCGCACAAGGCCCGCCAGTCGAACAGGAGCAACAAGGCGGGCGCGAGGAGCCCCGTCAGTGCAGCCCCGATCGGCATACCGGATTGCCGCACCGACAACACCACCGAAATGCGATGCGCCGGGGTCACGCGCGCGAGCATGTACGCGGCCGAGGAAATCGACGTTGTCTGGCAGAAACCCAGGGTCAGGGCAAACAGCAGCACGAGATACACATTGCCCGACGCCGCCAGCAGCAAGGCTGTCGCAAGCAACAAGACCGAGAGTTGATTCAACCGGAACGCCCCCACGCGGTGAATGAGCCCGCCGGAGAACGGACTGCTCAGCATCGACGTCACCCCGGCCAGCAGCATGAGGAATCCGACCGACTCCGGCCCCACGCCCAGCTGCGGCGCAACCACGGGTGCCATGATCGTCGGCAGCGTGATGGCCATCGACACCAGCGTCTGGACCAATGTGGTGATCGTCAGGACCAGCGGCAGCCGCTGCGATTGCAGTCCGGCGCCTTCGCTACTCACCGCCGCACCGCCCTGCCCGCTCCTTGCGTGATCGGCAGTCACCGGCGGCCGTGGGCGTGACGCGGCATGATGCCCGGGCCGATTTCAGCGCTGGCACGGCGGTAGTAGGGCAGGGAAA
This sequence comes from Betaproteobacteria bacterium, assembly GCA_947478805.1. Taxonomy (GTDB): domain Bacteria; phylum Pseudomonadota; class Gammaproteobacteria; order Burkholderiales; family SG8-39; genus CAIYPG01. Next base: position 24,043 of record CANJXQ010000019.1, read on the forward strand.
ACGGGGCATTCGCCGGAGACATTCACTCTGGGGGAGTCCCGATTGTAGCGACGCGTTCATGAATCCGGGAATTTGTCCGCGGAATCGGCCAGGACGCAACAGAAACCCTGAGGCATTCGCCCTTCATGTGACAAATGCCCTGTGACGAGCACGTGCCCGGGGCCCTGTCACACGGTTGTCAGACTTCACGTGCAGTATCGGCACTGCGTTCAGGAACCCCCTCCTCTCCTGGAACGCCCGCCCCGGCGCAGCGATGTGCCGGGGTTTTCTTTTGGAACCGCAGCATATCCTCCCGCGCACCACCGGCTGGCGCAGTCACTGCCTGGCCGTCATCAAGTCATCATGGCAGTAGCGTATGTTTGCCCAAACCGATTGCGATCCACTTCGATCAGGAGCATGCAGCATGGATAACCAGACCATCGAAGAACTGGCTCAATTTTGCGCCGACCAGTATTACCGCTTCGACGCGGAGCAGTGGCTCGAAAAAACCGCGACGTATCGGTGCATTCCCATCGCACTGGCGAAATACCTGTCCGGTACCAGCTGGTATGGGCATTCCGAGCAGCTCGACAGCATTTCGACGATCGCACGAGTGAATATGACTGGCGAAGCGGACACAGGCAGTTCAGACGCCCGGGAAGCGATCGATATCGCAAGATTTTCGGGAATCATCCGCTTCAGGATCGCCAAAATGCGATCGCAAGGGGCAAAAAGCGATCTGCAACCCAACGCGCACTGATGCGATCAGCGCGTCTGGCTGCCTCGCGGCACAGGCAAATCGGCCTCAACTGACAGCAGGCGCCCGCCACAGGACAATGCGCTGCTGCAAATGCCGCGCCTAAAGCCCTGAGCGCTCGAGCGCCTTTTGTGCAATCTTGATGATGCGAGCGTTGGCCGTCTCGCGCTTCTTGCGCCCGGCGTATTTAGGCATGGCTTCGGCCTTTTTCAGGATTCTCTTGCACGCGGCGGCAAGGTGCTTCGCACCGGAGACCACCTTCGGGTTCTTGCGGATAGCCTGGAGATCCTGACGCGTAAGAATCTTGAGCACATCGCGCTGCGCTTTCGTCAGTATGTTGGCGTGCATGGCTCTCCCCCGTTGATCTTTTTGTCAGTGCCTGATGCTCACTCAGCAATTCTTCTGCCGACCCGTGCTGGCTATTGCACAACAGCGGGCATTGTAGGTTCAGGCTGCAAAGCCACATGAATCTTTTGTTGCAACTGCCTGAAAAGCAAAGTTCATGAGCGCCGGAAGTACCTGCAAGTCAAGTAAACGGCATCACTTCAGGCAAGATAAAGATGTTCACAAATTCTGTGGATTACTTTGTGGAAATCCCGGCCAGGCATCTCCAAGTCCATGATTTCACACGTAGCAATCTAGGCTGGTGAATTATTAATCACAGAAAATTCGTGTTGCATTTTCGTGACATTGATGTTCCGGCAGGACATTGATCGTGGCTAGCGCCGGTGACATCTCACTGAATCCGGCACTCCACGCATATCTCATCCGGTCGGCAAACTTTCGTCGCGTCTTCTTGTCAGTATTTGTGCTTTATAGACACGTGTAAAGGCCATAAATTCTAATTTATGGCAGCATATTCACGACGTTAGCGTCAGCCTGTCGGGCGACGGGCTGCATCTTCTGGAAGCGACGGGCATCGCAAGGCCAGCTTAGGGGAATGCCTTACTTCGCGTGCTGTGCACGCTTGACCTGTCCCGCCTTGATGATGTTGAGCAGGCTCTCTGGCACCGCCTCGTATTCATTGCGGGAATTCTTTCGTCCGGGCACAGGATCGATGCCGTTCCGCCCCCCCGCATTTTCGTAAGGCAGGAGTTCCGGCACGATGGGGCGACGGTCGCGAGCTGCCTCCAGCCAGATGCGCAGGAGCAGCCGGCGCTTTTCTAGGTCATCATCATCGCGGTATTCGGAGCGCGAATGCACGATGGTGAGGTTGTTGACCACGGACATTTCACCCGGCTCGTAGCGCTGCTCGAACTGCAGGCGCATCATTGCCTCGTGGAGGACGTCTAGCGCCTCCTGCTCCTCCTTCGTGAATTGTCTCCCCAACTCGTGCATGCCCGCGAGGATGCTGCCGATAATCAGGCAAAAACTGATGGTGCCATTCACGTTCGCGAACACCGGCACGTTGTACGGCGTCACCGCCGGCTGCTCCGGAGGCTGGTCGTTGCGCCGGTGATGCGGGAAGCCGCGGTAGAGGATAGGCAGCACGTCCGGCCGGTTCTTCAAGAGGTCGTTATGCACCGCCAGGGTGCTGGTGAACTGCGTCTGCCCGCCTTCCTTTGCCTTGCGCACGCACAGCAGTGTGAAGACTTCCGCATAGTCCGTATGCATGGCCAGGTCCGCGCTCGACTTGTGCCCGCGCGCGGCCTGCGCGCCGCCCGCCAGCCGCTCCTCCTGCACGCGCGTTATGCGATGGCCCAGGCAGTTCTGCGATAGCGCCGTGCCGAAGTGCGTGTCGATGGCCCAGTACATCTTCTCGATCTCGGGCATCGACAGGTCGCCGATCGGCAGCCCGCGCAGGATGACGATCCCGCGACCCGTCTGCACCTCGTCGAAGATCTTCGACAAGTCCGCATCCAGCGCGGGGTGGCCGCAGTGCTCGCGCCGGATCTCCTCGAGTGGCATGTCGATCACGCGCCTCAATACATCCTTGATGCCCGCGACATGCTTTGCCGTCAGGTCGAAGGCAACGTCGTCCTTGCTGCGGATGTCGCTGCCGCGCCAGGCCATCGGGTGATTGATCTGTTCCTGGTAGATGGGTGTCATGTCTGCACTCCTGTATTTTTCTGTGGCGTGTGAATTGCTCGGAGATCAGGCTGCGGCCAGGCCGGTGGCGGCATCATGGAAGTTAGGCATCGTAAACACGAGCAGCACCGCCTCGTCGATCGCCCGGAAGTCCGCCGTCTCGCGCGACGCCAGCGCCATTGAAGACTTCGCTGGAAAATTCATGCCGGCGACACCCAGTTGCCCCGAGAGCACGTAGACGAGCCGGACCGCGGACTGCGCGGGCCACGCGAACGTCGCGCCTGCGGCAATCCTCAGCTGGAAGGCCGAAGTACCCCGCTCATTGAAAATGCCGAATCGCCGCATCGCCACCCCCGTCGCCCCCGCTACCGGCAGCCACTCGAAGGCGTCGGGCTCGATCAGCACCGGCGCGCTGTAACGCGGGCGGGGATACTGCAGCGGCCGACCGGACATGTGCTCCCACACGGCCTCGTAGGCATCCTGGTTGTGCTTCTTGCCGGCGTCATCGGTCCAGGTGTAGACCCCGCGCACGAAGTCGCCCTTGGCCTTCAATTCCTGCGTGCCCCGCTTGAGCTTCTGCACGTCCATGTACCCTTGGCCGCTCGCCCCGCCGAACTGCACGATAAGCATGACCGAGCCGTGCTTGTTGGTCTGCGGGCCGTAATACGCCCCTTCCGGGAAGTACGCCAGGCACCCAGGTGGTATGTCCTGGTTCGGGCCGTAGTTCAACGGTTGCTCAAAGGCCCAGCGAAACTGCTCGAAGTTGTGGCGATGCCGCGGCGAGTGGGAGCCCCCCTCGCCATAGCGGATCATGTACATCTCAAAGTTGTCAGGGGCATCCGGATCGCCCTGGAACAGGGGCTGCATCTCCGTGACGCTTGCACGCTGCCCTGGATACGGGATCCACTTGAGCTCATCCGAGGAAATCGTTCTCACAGTACAAACTCCATTTGCATGGGCGCGCAAACCTGCGCCCCCCCGATGTCTTCGCCACACACACCAATGGCGGCTCTCAAACCCAGGGCCATCATTCGCCCTTGATACCCTTTTCCTTCACGACCTTTTCATAGCGCTGAGCTTCCTCGGCCAGGAAGGCATCCACACGATCCCGAGGATCGTTCGGCGCCACCTCGTCGCCCAGTTCCTTCACGCGGGCAATGAGCTCGGCATTGGCCTTGGCGGCATCCAGCGAGACCTTCAGCCTATCCATCACTGCCCGCGGCGTGCCAGCGGGTGCAAGCAGCGCCGAGTAGACCGTTGAATCAAACCCCGCCAGTCCGGCCTCCCGCAGCGTCTGCACATTGGGATAAAGCGTCGAGCGCCGCGCCGAGGTGATCCCGATCGAGCGCAACTTGCCGGAATTGACCAGCGCGACCGCCGAACTCACCGGGCTGAAAATGAATTCCACGCGACCGGAAATGACGTCTGGAATGGCAGGCGCATTGCCCTTGTACGGGATATGCAGCAACTTGATCCCGGCCTGCGCCGCGAACATCTCCGGCACGAGATGCGATGTGGACCCTGTTCCGCCCGAAGCGTAGGGAATCCCATCCGGGCTCTTCCGCGCCATCGCTATGACATCGGCGATTGAATTCAGGCGCGAGCTCGCGCCGACCAGCACAAGCAGCGGAGAGCGGATCATCTCGCCCACGGCCGAAAAGTCCGTCACCGAATAACCCGCGCTCTTGACGATGGCAGGCGAAATCGCGAACGTGTTCGAGACGGCGAGCAGCGTGTATCCGTCGGGCGCAGACTTCGCAACGAATTGGGTCCCGACTACGGAACCCGCGCTGGGTCGGTTCTCGACGACGACGGACTGCCCTATGTTCGCCTCCATCTTCTGGGCGACCAGCCGAGACATGGCGTCCTGCCATCCGCCGGCAGACACCGGTATGACAACGCGGATGGGCTTGCTCGGAAACGCGTCATCCGCAGCCCTTGACGCGGGAGCACAGATCAGCAGAGACAGCATGACAGCGAGCAGGTCATTCTTGAAAGTACGGGTCATTCGAATTCCTTCCTTTATTAAGACAGGACAACACAACATGCTACAGCGCGGCTCTACTTCCCCAGGGCCGAAAATGCCTTCAACGCAATCGTCGCCGCCCGCCGCATGAAGGTTTGGTCCGAATCCACGATGAACGCGCTCACTCCCATTTCCTGGAAGCTGCGCGCCTCATCGGCACTCGCCGCCATCACGCACACACACTTGCCCGCGGCGCGTCCGGCCTTCGCGACGCTGCGAACAATCTCCATGATCTGCGGAGCGCCAGGCGACTCCGCGCCGAGCGCCAGCGTCAAATCGGCTCGGCCGATGAAAAAACCGTCGAGCCCTTCGACCGCTGCGATCGCATCGAGCTGGTCGAGCGCCTGCGGGTCTTCGATCATGGCAATGACGGTGGTCTGCCGGTCCTGGGCGTCGACATGCTCCCACAGGCCACGCGCGCCGTAATCGCCGGCGCGCCCGCCGCTGGAGAACCCGCGAGCACCGCCCCGGTAACGACTGGCCGCCACCGCTTCGCGCGCCTTCTCCACCGAAAATACATGCGGCACCAGCACACCGACCGCCCCGCAATCAAGCGCGGTGAGAATCTCCGTGGGTGCGGCGCTGCTTACCCGAACGAATCCCGCCACGCCGGCAGCCCGCGCCGCGCACAGGCCCAAGTCGATCGCCGCGCGGTCTAGCGGCGCGTGTTCGCCATCGAGCACCACGAAGTCGAATCCGACCGAACCGATGATTTCAACCGAGTGGATTCCAGGCGACTTGATGAAGGTGCCGAGCAGATGCTCCCCCGCGCGAAAACGCGCGCGAAAGCCTGCCGCACCCCGCAACGCATTGGCCTCGGTCATCGCGCGCTCCCCGGATTGCTGCACATCACCACGATTGTGAAACGCCCCCTACACATGGCCGATCACCGGATGCGGCTTGTAGGGCGCTTCGAGCGCCGCGATTTCTTCGGCCGAGAGCCTGAGGTCCATGGAACCGACTGCCTCCTCGATATGCGCGAGCTTGCTCGCGCCGATGATGGGCGCCACCACGCCCTTGTGGAACAGCCAGGCGAGCGCCAGCGACGCGTTGGATTCGCCGCGTGACTTCGAAAGCGCGGAAAGCGCATCCACCACGGGGAAATCCTCGGGGCGGTAATAGCGGATCTTCGCCATCTTGTCCGATCGGGCGCGAACAGTCGCGCCGTTCTCGGCATCGTTCGGCGTCCGGTTGCCGGCGAGAAACCCGCGCGCAAGCGGGCTCCACGGGATCAGCCCCACGCCCTGGTCAGCGCAGAGCGGATTCATCTCGCGCTCTTCTTCGCGATAAATGAGGTTGTAGTGGTTCTGCATGGAAACAAATCGCGTCCAGCCGTTCTCCTTGGCCACCTGCTGCGCCTTGGCGAATTGCCAGGCGTACATACTGGAGCCGCCGATGTGACGCGCCTTGCCGGCCTTCACGACGTCGTGCAGAGCCTCCATGGTCTCTTCGATCGGCGTCGCATAGTCGAATCGATGCACCTGATACAGGTCAACATAGTCGACCTGCAGGCGCTTGAGGCTCGCGTCGATGGCATGCATGATGTGCTTGCGCGACAGGCCGGACTTGTTGGGGCGGATGTGCTCGGCCTTGCGCGTGAGGATGTTCACGCTCAGGTCCTCGTCGACCGGGTTGTAGACCTTGGTCGCGATCACCGTTTCCTCGCGCCGGGTGAATTCCTTCAGCAGCTTGCCCGTCACAACCTCCGACATGCCATTGGAGTAGTTGTTCGAGGTGTCGAAATAGTTGATGCCAAGCTCCACCGCGCGCTTGACCAGCGGACGCGCCGCGTTTTCGTCCATGGCCCAGGCTTCCCACTTCGGCGAGCCATACAGCATCATGCCCAGGCAGATGCGCGACACCTTGAGGCCGCTGCGCCCGAGATTCACATACTTCATGCAGTAATCACTTTCCGTTTAAGTTGTTGATGTAGGCCGTCCGACAATTGTTCAATTTGCATTCGGACGCCGCAACTGCTTTTTCTGCCCTTCCTTGATGATATTCAGCAGACTTTCCGGAACGGCGGCGTAGTCGTTGCGGGCATGGCTTCGGCCGGGCACCGGGTCGCAGCCAAACAAGTGGTGCTTGTTTTCATACAGGCTCATCTCGCGCACGACGGGCCTGCGGTCGCGTGCCGCCTCCAGCCAGATGCGCAGGAGCAACCGGCGCTTCTCGGGTTCGTCCCAGTCGCGGTACTCCGAGCGCGAATGCACGATGGTGAGATTGTTGACCACCGACATTTCCCCCGGCTCGTAGCGCTGCTCGAACTGCAGGCGCATCGTCGCCTCGTGAAAGGCGTCGAGCGCCGCCTGTTCCTCATCAGTCAGGCTTCGGCCACGCTCATGAAGTCCCGCCATGATGCTGCCGATGATCAGGCACACGCTGATGTGTCCATCCACGTTCGACAGCACGGGCATGTCGTACGGCGTCACCATGGGATGGTCGTCGGGCTGGTCGCCGCGCCGATGGTAGGGGAACCCGCGGTAAAGGACAGGCAGCACCTCCGGCCGATTCGCGAGCAGGTCATTGTGCACCGCCAGCGCGCTGGTGAACTGCGTTTGCCCGCCCTCCCTGGCTTTCCTCACGCACAGCAGCGTGAAGATCTCGGCATTGTCCGTGTGCATGGCGAGGTCCTGGCGCGACTTGTGGCCGCGGGTGGCCTGCACGCCACCGGGCAACAATTCCTCCTGCACGTAGGTGATGCAATGCCCGAGACAATTCTGCGACAGCGCAGTGCCCAAATGGGTATCGAGCGCCCAGTACATTTTTTCGATCTCGGGGAGCGGGTGATCGGCGACCGGTATGCCGCGCAGGAACATCATGCCGCGCCCGTTTTGCACTTCATCGAAAATTCTTGCCATGTCAGCATCGAGCGCCGGATGGCCGCAGTGCTCGCGTCGTATGTCCTCGAGAGCCATGCCATTGACGCGATGGAGCACATCCTTGAGCGCCGCCACGTGACGCGCCGACAGATCAAAGGAAATCTCGTCCTTGCTGCGGATATCGCTGCCGCGCCACGCCATCGGGTGATCGATCCGCTCCCGGTAGATCGGTGTCATTTCATCTCCTCCATCCAGCGCCCATGCTACCCCTTTTGCCACCCGAGCATAAAGCCCGGCTATCGTGCGCCCATGTGCTCAACAGCCATTTTCTTGAGTTCGTTCTTCTGCACCTTGGTGGCATTCGCGCTCAACGTCGTGGGGAATCTCTCCAGCGCGACCACTCGGACCGGCACCTTGTAGGCCGCAAGCCTTGCCCGGCACCGTGCAATGACGCGCGACTCATCCAGTGCGCAACCGGATTTCATGATGACAAAGGCGAATGATTTTTCAACCTTGCCGACGCTGGTGCCGACCACCTGGCAGGCATCGATATCGGCGTCCTCCAGGATCAGCGCCTCGATCTCTGCCGGACTGACCAGGAAGCCGCCGAGCCGCAGGCTGTCGTTGAGGCGATCGAGGTAGACGAAACGGCCGTCCGCCAATGTATAGCCGGAATCTCCGGTCCGGAAGTAACCGTCTGCGGTGATTGCGGCGCGCATCGCCGCCTCATCGCCCCAGTATCCGATCATGCGGTTGGGCGTGCGGATTTCGATTTCGCCAACTTGTCCGGGCTCGAGAATGCGCTGGCTCTCCGGGTCTCTGGCCCGGACATTCGCCTCCGTGCTGACCGGCCGTCCGCCGCCCAGCGTCCTGTCCGACAACGCCAACGATGCGTCCTGGATGGAAAATAACGCCTGCACTTCGGATGAACCATATAAGCCCCGAAGCCTGATCCCGCGACGCTCGGCCAGCGCACCGATATCGGGCAGCGCCGGAGAGAATGCCCCGTACCCGCACAATTTGAGGGTAGGAAAGGCCGGCGTCTGTGTCGTCCGTTCCAGCAACTGCGAGAACATGGTGTCGCTGCCGATGAGATGCGTTCCCGCGTGCCTGCCAATGGCCGCAATCGTTTCCTCGACGTCAAAGGCGGGTGACGTCCACAACGAGCATCCCGCCAAGAGGGCCGCCATGGCCTGAACAAAGCCGAAGCTCCCGCACAGCGGCAACGTGAGGATCAGCGCCGACGCGGCCGAGGACAGGTCGAACGCCCGACACACGTCTGACGCATGCATGGTGATCGTTCGAACGCTGTGCAGGACGAACTTCGGGGCACGCGTTGTGCCCGAGGTAGTGAAGATGATGCAAGGATCATCGGGAGATATGATTTCGCCGGTCGGTACGGTTTCGCTCGCAAGCAGATCCTTGTACCGCAAGAGCTGCTTCCCGGCCAGACCGACGACCGGCAGCGAGGCCTCGCCAGCCTCCGAGTACGCCACCAGCGTTTGAAGGCCGGCCAGCTGCGCCGGGTCGACTTCCCGCAAGATGGCAGAGAAATCGATCTGCCTGAACCCCGGCCAGTAGAAGAGCACTTTGGCACTAGCACGGCCGACGATATCCGCCACTTCGCTCGACCTAAATCGCGTGTTCACGGCTATGACGATTGCGCCGATCCTGGCGCATGCCAGGAACGTGGCCAACCAGGCGGTGCAATTCGGCAACCAAACGGCGACACGGTCGCCCGGAACGACACCGGCCCTCGCCAGTGCCGATGCAATCGACTGGCTTTCCATGATGAGGACGGACAAGGAAACGCCTTCGTCCCTGTCGTGGAACGCGATATGCCTCGGGTGCTCGGCAGCTCTTGCGTCCAGCAGGCCGACGATCGACTCCAATCCATCTCGCTCAGGATGCAGGGGCATTTTCGTATCCTCCCATTGCTCGCACCTCGCGCATTCCCATTTCCTTTGCAATCACGCCACCCGCCTCTGGTATGGCGCGCCGATGCGTGACGATATCCTACAGGGTTGCTGCCCCCTCTCTCACGCACCCCTCAGCGTCTTGAGCTCCGCCTCCAGCGCAGCAATGCGTTCGCGCAGCGGTTTCGCCGCCTGCTCTACTTCAGCGAGCGTGAAACGTTGGGTGATGTGCTGCGGGCAGTTCCAGTCGAAGGCCTCGATGTCGATGACCGCCACGCGTTCGACGCGCGCGCGGCAATCGGGCAATACCACCGCCAACACCAGCTCGGGATCGGCCGCGTCAACGGACTCGAAGCGCAGGCGCCCGAGCAGCTTCAGCCGGCTGCGATTGGCGTAGTCCATGACGATGATCGCGACCCGGTCGTCCTTGGACACATTGCCCGCGCTCACGTACTGGCGATTGCCGCGAAAATCGGCAAAGGCGATGCGCGTGGGGGAGATGACCTTCACGAAGCCCGCCGGCCCGCCGCGATGCTGCACGTAGGGCCAGCCGGTTTCCCCCACCGACGCGAGGTAGAAACTGTCGGCCGCAGCAAGGAACTCGCGCTCCGCCTCACCCAGGCCGTCCGGGCCGCCGCGCGACTGGATGCCGGCATAGTTGGTGCGCGAGCCATGTGCAACCTGTAGCGCCTGCACCGCGGGCGTGAAGGCGATTTCGCCGAAGGATTTCATGGGGCCTCCTGATGGATGGGTGAGGATACCGCTTCGATTCAGCTACGCTTGCAAACAGACGCCCATGCGTCGGCCGTTCGGGAACCAGGCGCCCGCGCAGCCCGGGTATGATCCGCAGGGTCTTCATCCCTTATACCAACGACGTCAAGGACCCCATGAGCAAACCCTTCCACGAGCGCATCGCCGCCATGAACGCGATGTACAAGCTGCCCGCCAACGCGAAGCCCGCCATTCCCGCCGAGGTGGCGGACCGGCTGGTGAAGTTCAAGGCCACGCTGATGGACGAAGTGCACGAGATCGACGAGATCGTGGAACTCGCCCGTGGCGGTGCCGACAAGATGGCCATCGCGGTGGCCATCGCCGACCTGCTGGGCGACATCATGGTGTATTGCCGCTCCGAGGCGCTCAAGTACGGCCTGCCGCTGGAGGCGGTGCTCGACGTCATCATGGACAGCAACGAGTCCAAGCTCGGCGCCGACGGCAAGCCCATCTATGACGCCAACGGCAAGTTCCTCAAGGGGCCGAATTACTGGAAGCCGGAGCCGAAGATCCAGGCGCTGTTGGAGGCGGCGTCCAATTAGGCGGCGCCGGGTCGCCAAAACCTGGCGTGAGCAAGCACTAACATTATGTCAGTAATATGTTAGTCGATGTCCGGAAGACGAGACACCACTTGGGAAAACGTCAGTATTTATTGGCCCGCTATGGGCCCCGCATGATACGGCGGTTCGGGCACAACCTCAGCCGTGCATCCGCCCGCCTGTCCGGCCATGCGCCCGACCCTGCGACCGACTACGCACCCGCCTGTGCGAGCAGTCCCTTGGCGATCACCCCAGCCTGGATTTCCGCCGCGCCCTCGAAGATGCTCAGGATGCGCGCGTCCACCAGCACGCGGCTGATGGGATATTCCTCGGCGTAGCCGTTGCCGCCGTGAATCTGCAGCGCGCAGTCGGCATTGCTCCAGGCCACGCGCGCGGCCAGCAGTTTCGCCATGCCGGCCTCGATATCGCAGCGCCGGCCGCTGTCCTTGGTGCGGGCGGCGAACAGGGCGAGCTGGCGAGCAATCATGGTCTCCACCGCCATCCAGGCGATCTTGCCCGAGATACGCGGGAATTCGAGGATGGGCTTGCCGAACTGCAGGCGCTCCTGCGCGTACTGCATGCCGAGTTCCAGCGCGTTCTGCGCCACGCCCACCGCGCGCGCCGCCGTCTGGATGCGCGCCGATTCGAAAGTCGCCATCAGCTGCTTGAAGCCCTGGCCTTCCACGCCGCCCAAGAGGCTCGCTTTCGGTGTGGCCAGGCCGTCGAAGGCCAGTTCGTATTCCTTCATGCCGCGATAGCCCAGCACGCGGATCTCGCTGCCGGTGAGGCCCGTCACCGGGAAGAGGTCCGCTGGCGTGCCGCGCGGCTTCTCGACGAGGAACATCGACAGGCCCTTGTAGCCGGAGTTGGGCGCGCCCGTGCGCGCAAGCAGCGTCATCAGGTCGGAGCGCGAGGCGTGCGTGATCCAGGTCTTGTTGCCGGTGATGCGGTAGTCGTCTCCCAACAACACGGCACGTGTCTGCAGGCTGGCAAGGTCGGAACCGGTGTTGGGCTCGGTGAATACGGCGGTCGGCATCACTTCGCCCGAGGCGATGCGCGGCAGCCAGCGCGCCTTCTGTTCGTCGGTGCCGCCACTGCCGATGAGCTCGGCGGCGATCTCCGAGCGCGTGCCGAGCGACCCCACGCCGAGGTAGCCGCGCGAGAGTTCCTCGGTGACCACGCACATGGCCACCTTGCCGAGGCCCAGCCCGCCATGCGCCTCGGGCACGGTGACGCCGAACACGCCCATCTCGGACAAGGAGCGAAGGACGGCATCGGGAATCAGCACATCGGCCTGGTGCCATTCCTGCGCGTGCGGCGCGATGGTCTCGTCCACGTAGCGGCGGATCTGACCGGCCATGAGTTCCAGCACCTCGTCGCCCAGTGCTACCTCACCCCAGCCGTGGCGCTCGGTGGCCAGCGCGCAGATACGGCGCCCGAGCTGCGGCTCTGCGCGTGCCGCGACCAGCGCCCTCACCGCGTTGGTGGCCAGTGCCGGCGCACCGTCGGCAAGGCCCAGCTCGAGCGGGCGCACGATTTCCGTCTGCGAAATGGCGATACCGCCAGACAACTGTGCCAGGTATTCGCCCAGGCCCGTGACAAGGATGCATTGCTCCAGCGCGTGAAAGCGCCCTTCGGCTTGCAGGCTGCGCGCCCAGCCGAGCAGGGCCCGCATGGCGTACACATAGGTTGCGCACCAGGCATAGCCGTGCGCTGCCACCTGCTCGCGCTCCAGCAGCGCCGCATCCAAGCCCTTGCCACTGGTAACCCTCGCGCGCACGGCCTTCGCTGCGGCATCGAGGTGACGCTCGGCGGCGGCGAGCGCGGCGGCGGCAGTGTCGAGCAGGCCCTGCGGCGAACTCAGGTCCATGAACGTCCGGGCGCCGGCTCGTCACAGTTGACGGTGCCCATCTCGCCCAGGTACACCTCGACCAGCTCCATGTTGTCCGAATTGCGCACTTCGTTGTGCGGCATGCCCTTGGGTATGAGGATGCAACTGCCCGCCGTCAGGCGCGTCAGCTTGCCTGCCTCGAAATAGACATCGATCCAGCCGCTGACGTAGTACGCAATCAGGATCTCGGTGGTGTGGTAATGCCATCCGGTGCTGATCTCGCTTTCCTTTTCGATGCGCGCGCCGATGAACTTCATGGCGCCGCCGGTTGCCGCGCCGATGCCGAAGTCGCGATAGCCGATGTTGGAGCGACGACCGGCGCCCTGCTTGAAGCTGTCGGACTTGAGATGGTCGAGGACAAAAGGGAGCTTGTCAGGGTCGAAGAGGGTTACGCTCATGTCGGGAATCCATCCGTGATTGATTTCGATTTCGTGCGGTGACCGCAAGCGAGACCGTGATCGAAACTACTGCGGGACGTAGCCAACGCGCGCGGCGACATCGCTGAACAGCTTGGCCTGCGCCTGCAGGTCCCGGTTGGCCACTTCCGCGCTGGTGACCTGCACGTCGACCTGCAGCTGCGCAAGGCGCGTCTTGACCTCCGGCTGGTCGATCGCGATGGCCACCGCGCGGTTGAGCCGCGCAAGAACAGGTCCCGGCGTCCCCGATGGCGCATTGATTGAATAGCCCAGGCCCGGAATGTGCGGCAGGCCGAGTTCGGCGAAGGTCGGCGTGTTCGGAAACAAGGTACTGCGCCTGCCGCCCGAGATGCCCAGCAATTGCACGCGCGCGGCAATGGCCGGCACCGCCGTCTCGCCGACCCAGACCATGTGGTTGGTGCCTGCAATCATGTCGGCAATCAGCGGCGTCGCATTCGAATACGGCACGATAACGCCCTCAATGCCGACGTCCTTCATCAGCGCATGGGCCAGCAGCACCGTGTTGGGCGCCGAAACGCCGAAATTCAGCTTGCCCGGATTCGCCTTGTAGTAGCCAACCATCTCCCGGAAGCTCTTCCAGGGCACGTTGGCCTGGGTGGCGGTCAGCACGACCTTCGCGTCGCCGATCCCGATGAAGGGCGGCAGGTCCTTGAGCGGGTCGAAACGCAGGTCCTTCGTCGAAGCGGGCAGGCTCGCCAGCTGCACCACCGACACCACCGCGATGGTGTAGCCGTCGGGCGGCCGCTTGGCCGCGAATTCATAGCCGATCAGGGAACCGGCGCCGAGCTTGTTCTCCACCACCACCGGCTGGCCGAGATTCTGGGCCATGGCCGGCGACAGCGTGCGGGAGATGATGTCCACCGGAAGGCCGGGTGCGCCTGCAGCGATGATCGTGATGGGACGGGCGGGAAACTCCTGCGCGAGTGCCGGGAGTGAAGTGGCCAGCAACAGCGCAGACAGGATTACTGACAAACCGGACAGCGATAGGCGTGGCACGTGCGGGTCTCCTCGGCGATGATCGACTGCATAACGATCTGCTGACGCAGAAGTGGGCGCGAATCGTAGCATGCGGGTTATTCCAAGTACACCAAACAGGACAGCTGACGAAGAGCGTCAATGTGACGGACCGGGACCGCGCCACCCCGTTGTACCGTGCCGCGCAGGGCCGACAAGTCGCCCTCTCACGCGAACTGCTGGACTCTGCGCGCGGCTTCGGGTCTTGGCCTGAAGGACGCCAAGGAGGTGATGGACATGCTGGCCAAGTCGCGGACACCTGAGCAAGCGTTATAATCCACACATCATCGTGTGTAAAATTTGACCGCAGAAGGGAATGCCCGTGGCAACCAATCTCGCTCTGGACGACAAACTGATCAACGAGGCTGTCCGCGTCGGCGGCCATCGCACCAAGAGGGCTGCAGTAACTCATGCCCTGACCGAATATATCGAGCGCCATAAACAGCGCGCCATTCTGGACCTGTTCGGAAAACTGGATTTGCTTCCAGCCGCCGAAATGAAACGCCAGCGTAGCTTGGCACAAGGATCGGGACGACGCACAAGGCAAGCCTGACGGACGAGTCATGGTCATTGTCGATACCTCGGTGTGGTCACTTGCGCTGCGACGAAGGCGCAATAAACCTGCCTATGACGCGCCGATCGCGGAACTTGCGCGTCTTATCGGGGAAGGGGAAGCGCTGATCGCCGGTCCCATCCGCCAGGAATTGCTTTCCGGTATCGCGAGCGAAGAACAGTTTGTTGCGCTACGTGAACGACTCGAGCCATTCCCTGACCTTCCCATTCTGACCCGAGACTATGAGCGCGCGGCGATGTGCTTCAACCAATGCCGAGCACGCGGCATCCAGGGTTCGAATACGGACTACCTGATATGCGCATTGGCACTCAGGCTGCGAGTGCCGGTGTTTTCCACCGATCTCGACTTTGGTCGATATGCGGAAATTTTAGGCGTGCGTTTGCACAGGTGACAGGCACGCGATGATCTGCCACTTGGCGGGTTTTTCGGCAAAATCCCCGCCTCGCTCACGCCGCTCGTTTTTTCCCGATCCGCAAAAGGCGATCGATCGCGGCCTCGATGGTGAGCACGCCGCGTGTCGCGTCGGCCGTGGGGCTTGCGGTCTGGCAGACGATATAGCGATGCTCGGCGCGGACCAGGTCAGCCGCGCGCTCCAGGCGCGCGAGATCCTGTCCCGAGACGTTTGCCGAGAGTTTCATCTCCAGCGCCACGCGGGTTGCGCCGAACGCGAGCAGCAAGTCGATCTCATAGCCGTCGCTGGTGCGTAAAACGTTTGCCTGATTATCGATGCCGTGGGCGGCGAGCGTGCTCAGTATCTGTTCGATCGCGAATCCCTCCCAGCTCGCGCCGGCGGCCGGGTGCCGCAGCAACTCGGTGCGCGATTCCACCCGGAGCAGGGCGTGCAGCAGTCCGGAATCGCGCAGATAGACCTTCGGGCTTTTGGCGAGGCGTTTGACGATATTTCCGCTCCAGGGTGCGAGCCGCCCGCTTCGATATGCGCCCCGCAAGCGACTTCGCGACTTTGAGTGCCAGGGCGGGTGACACTGAGCCCAGCAGCAGAAAGCGCCCCTGACGCCGCTGCTCGGCATCGTAATAGCCCCACCCAGGGCGCGGGCGAGTGTGGTCTTGACGCAATGGCGGGGGCCAAGCAGCGGGACGGAGGGGAACTGGCGCAAGCACGCGCGCAGCAGGCGGATGACAAGGCGAGTACGCATAATCCTTGCAATATAGAAATCTATTTCTGTTTTACAAGAATCGACGGCGGATCAGCGCTCAAGGTCGATTACGCGCCGAGCATGGCAAAGGCATCGAAGAAGGGACGTTCGGTCACGCAAGCAGGGAACGATGAATTCGATCGGCCCAGCGCTCTTGCGCCAAGCCGATTTTGACGCGCGCGCACACCACCATGACGAGCAAGCGGCTGGGGAACCCCTGTGCAGCGGCCTCTGCCGCAGCAAGCATTAGAATGAAAGGAAGAAGCCATTTCATACTCAGGAAGATTGCCATGCGCATCCACAATATCTACGCCGACGAGCAGGGCGTGTCCCACTTTCGTGACGTCGAAGTCGAATGGGTGGAGGTGGTGCGGGCGAGCAAGCGCTCGAAGGTGTTCCCGGTGACCGGCATGGTGTTCCGCCAGAACGGCGCCGATTACGCGCTCGACTGGCACCCGGCGCCAAAGCGGCAGTTCGTCGTCAACCTGGATGCCGGGGTCGAGATCACCGTCGGCGACGGTGAGACGCGCGTGATCAATGCCGGCGACATCATTCTTGCCGAAGACACCCACGGCAAGGGACATCTCTCCAGGGCACTCGCCAAGACGCTGCGCCACACCCTGCTCATTCATTGTGAGTAAGCGTGCCCAACGCAACTGAGGGGACCACAATTTCCACAGAGGTGGCTTCGTGACGGACTCCAAAAGCAGGGGAAGCCGCCTTGTTCGGCGATCGCTGTCCGTATTGACCGCGCTGCCGATAGCAGGGGTTCGCGGCTGGCGATTGTCCGATCTCGCCAAGTATTGTGCCTTGGACACAGGCACGACCCATCGGATTCTCCAGGATTTCCTGGAGCATCGACTGGCACTCCAGCACCATTCGACGCGGCGCTATGTGCTCGGTCCATTGGCGTCCGAACTGGCCGCTTCCTTTCCTGCTACCGCGGAGTCAGCGCTACAGATAAGAGACTCGCTGAAGCTCCTCGCCCAGGAGACAGGGGCCTCCGCATTCTATTCGGTTCGAAGCGGAGGGGAATTTGTCGTCACCCAAACCTACGGCCCCAAGATCAGCCGTTCAGTCATGGAACTCAACGGACTAAGGCGCCCCCTGGTATGGACGACTTCGGGGGTGGCAATACTCCTCGCGTTGCCCCCTCGAGCCCGCGAAGAAGCCATTTCGCTCGGGTTTCAGCAGATGGCGGTCTACCAGCGATCGCGGCTAAAAGCGTGCAAGCAGCTGGTGGCAGACTCGAAGAAGCACAAGCGCGCCATCAACATTGGAGTCACCGTGGCGCTCGTCAACTCTTACAGCGTCCCGATTTTGCGGGGCGCCGAACCCGTGGCTTCGATCACCCTCATCGGGCATTCCGAGCGGTTGCCGCAGAAAAACGCGGC